>DAOTVW010000236.1:0-1717 GCA_034436035.1 Anaerolineales bacterium | reverse complement strand
TCCCATCTCGCCTATATCAATCTCTTCCCCACATACGCCAACAACGAACAATTGGGAACGAAAGGCGATAGAATTACGGCTTACAAAGAGTATCTGCGACAGTATGTGGAGGTTGTACGCCCAAGTCTGCTCAGCTACGACCACTACCAGTTTATGAACGGAGGCGATACCCCGGAGTATTTCCTGAATCTGGCGCTTATACGCGAGAAAGCGCTGGAATCCGGTTTACCTTTTTTGAACATCGTGCAAGCAAGTTGCTGGGTTCCTAATTCAGCAGGTTCACCACACGCTCCCCGCGTTCCAAATGGTGATGAGATGCGCTATTTGGTCTATACAACTCTTGCTTATGGAGCACAGGGAATTTCGTATTACGTTTATTGTTATCCAAACCATGAAGGCGGCATAGCGCGCGCAGATGGCACTCCGACACCACTTTATCACGCCCTTAAATCACTTAACCGGGAATTTGTGGCAATCGCAAAAGAGCTTCAGCCGCTAATTTCGTTGGGCGTGTATCACGCGGGGATGCAACCGCCCGGCGCAGTTCCTCTCCCGAAGGATTCCGTTTTCACATTCGACCCGCCAGTATCTCCAATCCCGTACAAGCCGGGCGAACGTGTGCGGGGCTTGCTGCTCAGCGAATTTGGCTTACGCGGCAAAACCAATACAATGGTTACGCATGCGCTGATTGTAAACCTTGACTATAAAACCGAACAGGTCGTAAAACTTAATGGTCCGGCGCAACTGGAAGTTTTTGATGCCATGGAGGGAAAATGGTTATCAGTTGACGGGAAGAGCGCAGAACTGCATTTGATGCGTGGCGGTGGAAAACTTGTGCGTGTGCGACAATCAGACAAAAACTAATCTGCGTGCTAAAATAGAGATATGGAAAATGTTTTTCAAAAGTTAATGATATACGCCATCCCATTGGTGGAAATAATTGATACACTGATTTTCTCGAGACCCCAGTAACCAAAAATATGAAATCAATCGCAACAAATTATGAAAGGAATTATGATGACAAAATCCAGTCATAAAACCGGCGGACAGTCACCGGCAAGGTTGCAAAAATTCGTTAGCAGATTTTGCCAGATGAAAGCGCAGGTAAAAAGCATAAAGCGCATGGTGAACTCCCCTACCCTACTTTTGGTGTTGTCGATTGTCCTGATCGCCATTAGCGGCATCAGGGTTTATGGAGCAGATACTGCTACGAAGTCTGTATCAACAGCTTCTTCATGGAAGATAGGGACGCCCATTGTAACTTATTGGGCTGGACCGGGCTATCCCGGAGGGTCGCCGATGAACGATGCTGCAGCAGAACAGTTGGTCGAAGGGGGCTGGAATCTGGTGTGGTGTCATGAGAAGGAACTGGATGTAGCGCAACGCCATGGTTTGCGTGGTTTGTTATACGATCCGTTGTTGAACCCAGCGGCACTCGACAATCCTAAACAACGCGAGGCTCTGGACGCGCTCATAAACCGTGTGCGGCAACATCCTTCGCTTTACGCATACTTTATTGTGGATGAGCCGAATGCATCTGCATTCCCTGCGCTTGGCAAACTCGTGGCATATCTCCGTGAGCGCGACCCGTCCCATCTCGCCTATATCAATCTCTTCCCCACATACGCCAACAACGAACAATTGGGAACGAAAGGCGATAGAATTACGGCTTACAAAGAGTATCTGCGACAGTATGTGGAGGTTGTACGCCCAAGTC
>DAOTVW010000235.1:0-2084 GCA_034436035.1 Anaerolineales bacterium | reverse complement strand
GTTTTTCTTTTCCATAGCGGGTGCGTTCAATCCAAGCTTGTCGCAAATCAGCGGGAATGGTTAATTCTTCTTCAAGTGGTAGCTCCATGATGATGTGCCCCATTTCGATACCGGCTGTAATGGTAGGGCCTTTTTCATCGCAGGATTGGTCAGTTAAACCAAGCATGCTATCGAGTGCCTGGGAGAAACGTAGGATGGGTTCATTGGTCATGGATTCACCTCATTTTCGGTCAAAATTTTGCGTAATTTTAGTAATGAGCGGTATATAATCACTGCCACATTTTGCTCGCTAATCCCCAATAAATGACTAATTTGGCGGTTTGTGAGTGGTCCCGCAAATTTAAGGGCGATGATCTGACGCGCTCGCGAGTCGAGGGTCTGTAATGCCTGTAGTACTGCTTCTTTCTTTTCTTGTCTGATTATTGCCATTTCTAATTCACCGGTTTCAAGGTCGGGTAAATCATCGTCAATGGGGTCAGAGCTGTGGACTGTTTCCATTTTCCAGTGGTTGATCGAGAGATTGTGTGCAATAGCAAAAAGCCAAGTTTGAATCTCCCCTTTATTCGAATCATAACTGGAAAAATGAAGGAGAGCTTTTTCAAAAGTAGTGGAGGCGAGGTCTTTGGCTTCTTCGACCGTAGCTCCACGCAAACGGAAATAACGGTAGAGGCGCGGATAAAACTGATCAAAGGCATTTTCTAAGGAATGTTTCTGTCCGGTTTTTTGGGCTGGAAAAAATTTCAATGCACTACTCCAAATTGGGTGGTTCTATGTTTATATACAATCTCGCGGAAATTGTATTACAGGGAGGATTAAAAAGATGACAGCCACCGGAACGCATCTACCAGTGACTGCCATCTCTAGGAAAGGAGGCATTAATAGCGCAACACAGCACCGATATGCCCATATTTGGCAAGGTCGCCGTCCTCGCGCAGCACTTCCACTTCTCCGTTATTTTGCATCACTCTTGCGACAGCCAATTCCACCGCGTCCGGTATTTGTTTCATTTTTCCACCACAGTATGGGCATAATTCCACTTCGATGGAAGTGAGATACCCGCATTGGGTGCATTGAAAACCGGGTTCCCGCAATCCTTCCAAAAAGAGCAGGTTTTGGATACGTCCTTCATTGAGCGCTTTGAGGGTTTCTTCTAGACCAACCACAGCACCATCACCCTTGGCGGCTGCGGTGACAACCGCTTCTACTAATTTGGCTTCATGCTTTTTTTCTGCCTCCCGCCCAACTTGCATTGCCCGTTCGAGCACTTCGGTGTGGCTGGCGGTCATACTCATTGGGAATGTGCCTACAACCAAGCTTTGCCAGGCTTTGGGAAGCTGACTTCGAAAGAGGTTGATATTTTCTTCAGTACCGCCAATGACAATGCGGCGGACATTCTTCTCGGTGAAGAAACGGGTGGCAAATTCAGCCGCTTCGCGGGCATTGCGTTCCGCCATCTCTTCCACGTAATTGGTTTTTCCTGCCACCCCGCCGCGGCGTCCTGCTGCTTGAGAGCCTCCGCCGCGTTTGGTGTGACGGATGTTTTCACCGAGATAGCCTTCCTGTTCGATCAATTCACCCATGTGGAAATAGAAAAATCGAGCTCCTTGTTTGTCTACCAAAGCAACACCATATCCACCATAAGCGTCTAATAAGTCTGCTAGAGGTTTAATATGCGGCCGATCGCTGACTCGAATGCGGCTACGAATAGGGATAGCTAGTGGATAGGAGCGAAACCAGTTATCTTCTGCACAAGAAAAAACGGCTACACTCCGTCCGCTCCAATCGAATTCATGCTCAAAAAACCGCTCAATAACTTCCTTATCCTTTGGCATATCCACCTGTCGAAGTAAAGCCCGCAAATGCTGGCGGTGCATATCTGCATTTCCTTCGCTGGGGTCTGTATTCAGATACAGGCTCAGCACCATGTTTGGAGATTGATAGTCCAAGAGTTCGCGCAGGTCACGATCCGTTATCATACTATCCTCCTTTATCAATTTATCCAATCGGTTTCTTTCCCACTATCCCGATTGTTATTCTATTAACATTGTATGCGAATTTCTAGCGAAAAGTCAAGCGGTTTCACT
>DAOTVW010000234.1:0-3591 GCA_034436035.1 Anaerolineales bacterium | reverse complement strand
CTTCGGTGAATTACGAGTTTGTTATTTCCACCCTGCCTTTAAACAAGGTTGTCGAAATGGCGGGCTTAGCTCTCGATGAGCAACCTGATCCTGCTACGTCGGTGCTTGTGATCAACATCGGCGCTAAGCGGGGTGAACGCTGCCCTGATGACCACTGGGTCTATATCCCCCAAAGCCGTGCTGGCTTCCACAGGGTAGGTTTCTACAGTAATGTAGACGTAACCTTTTTGCCTCTATCTGCTCGTAAGGCAAAAGAACGAGTGAGTATCTATGTAGAAAAGGCCTATCTTGAAGGGCAAAAACCTGACAAAGGTGAGGCAAAGGCTTTATGTGAGGCTGTGGTTAGAGAACTTCAGGAGTGGGGTTGGATTGGTGAGGTCGAGGTAGTGGATCCTACATGGATTGAAGTGGCCTATACCTGGTCCTGGCCAGGATCTCGGTGGCGGGAGAAGGCGTTGAAGGCCTTAGAAGAGCATGGTATATATCAAATTGGGCGATTTGGCCGTTGGGTCTTTCAAGGGATTGCCGAGTCCATAAAAGATGGTTTGATGGCAGGAGGGGCGGTGAGATGAAGAATGATCTAAAGATAGCTGCAGTAGTGGTTACCTACAATCGTAAAGAATTGTTAAAGGAATGTTTACAAGCTCTGCTAAATCAGACGAGGGTATTAGACGAGATCATCGTAATTGATAACGCCAGCACAGATGGCACCGAGCAAATGGTTCTTAGCGAATTCCCGCAAGTGACCTACGTAAGATTGCCCGAGAATATCGGTGGAGCAGGTGGTTTCCATGAAGGGATGAAGCTTGCTTACGAAAAAGGTCATGACTGGATTTGGGTAATGGATGACGATGCAAAAGCTAAAGAGGATTCTTTAGAGAAATTATTGAGCGCTATTGCGGAATTGAAAGAGCAAGGTCCAATAATTGGACTTTGGTCACAAGTTGTTGGCGAGGATGTGGACACATTTTCCACTAAGAAAACTTTGAAACCCTTAGATAGTGCAATGTTTGTTGGATTTGCAGTCAATTCTAAGTTAATTGAAAAGGTGGGATTCCCTAGGGGTGACTTTTTTCTATATTACGATGACGTAGAGTATTGCTCTCGAATTCGTCATGCAGGTGGAATAATCTTAATGGTACCGAACAGTATTATATTTCACAAAGATTGGACACACCAACCACAAGTAAAGCGACAGTTTATGGGTTGGATAATAAAAACGCCTCAGATACCGAGGTGGAAGTTTTATTATCTCTCTCGAAATGATATATTAAGGGGTTTAACAGCCAAAGACAAGCTAAAAGGGGTTATAAGAAGCTTCAAGCTTTTGGGTAAAGTGCTTTTTACACAGCCTCGGGCAGCTGGTTTTGTAGTACTTGGTATTTTCCACGGGATTTTGGGTATATCTGGGAAAAAAATTGATCCGTCAAAGGTTGGATAAATGGCAAAACTTGGAAACACGGTTAGGGAAGGGCGCCCAATGTGCTTACGTTATAGCGACTTGAATAACCAACCGGCCATAGTTTTCAAGACCTCTGAAAGATGCGAAGGGTGCCCCTTGTTATCGAAACCTGGAATGCCACACGATTATATGGAGGATTAGATGTCCGTAGAAGATTGGCCCAAGGTGGCGATCATTGTTCTCAACTGGAACGGCTGGCGCGACACCATCGAATGTTTGGAATCCATTGAGAAAGTTACATATCCCAATTACGAAGTTATCTTGTTGGACAACGGGTCAGTTGACGACTCTGCTGTTCGGATTCAGGAGTGGATCATAGGCCGGCTTGAAAAATGGGGTACGGTTTTGGACTTTCCAGAAGACCTCATAAAGGTTTTGGCTAAACCCATTCAGCCTGTCCTTCGAACATCCAAGCTTTTATTCATTCGATCTGTGGCGAACTTAGGGTTTTGTGCTGGCAATAACCTTGGAATGCGCATTGCTACAGAATTAGACGCTGATTTTCTTCTGATCCTTAACAATGATACAATCGTCACACCAAGATTTTTAGAACCGATGGTTAGTTTCGCTATGAGAGAGGAAAAGGCAGGCTTAATTGGTGGAGTGATATGTTATGCAGATAATCCGACTAAAATTTGGTTTGCGGGTGGCAAATTTGATAGATTTTTAGAAACGCATCGTGTCTTAGATGGGGCTGATATTGCTTTGCTCAGAAAAGAAGAATATTGGCTAAGTGATTGGATATCTGGTTGCATGATGTTGATTCCAAGAAAGGTGTATGAAGAAGTCGGGGGATTTAAAGAAGATTTATTTTTCTGGGCTGAAGAGTGGGATTACTCTCTTCGGGTCCGCCACGCTGGGTATGTCCTAGCGGTCGTACCCGACGCCGTCGTTTATCACAAAGTGGGACGCTCCGCGGGAGTATTGAAACCCATTTCTTACTATTATGGTACTCGCAACCGGCTTATTCTAAAGCGCATTTATTTGCCCTGGTATCGGCGTTGGCTGTTTCTTACCTGGTTTCTCATGACCCGAGTGCCGAGATATCTACAGTTTGCTGTTCAAGGCCGGTGGGATCTTATTGGGGCCGGGGTTGAAGCTATACGAGACTACTTTTTGGGGCGTAATGGAAAGTGGGCACGGCATGTCGGTTAAAATTCAAGCACCAGTAACGGTAGTAATCCCTTGCTTTCGCGCTGCAGCCACAATAGGTCGTGCAATAGCTTCGGTTGCCACACAAAGCTGGCGGCCTGCTGAGGTAATAATCGTAGACGATGCTAGCGACGATGAAACTCCCAAGGTTTTGAAAGAACTCCAACATCAACATGATCCTGAGTGGTTAAGAGTTATTCGTCTTCCGGTGAACAGCGGCCCCGGGGCAGCTCGCAACGTAGGGTGGGATGCTGCTACGGAGCAGTATATCGCCTTTTTAGACGCGGATGATTCTTGGCATCCTGAGAAGATCTCGATTCAGCTCAAATATATGCTTGCAACCCCCGATGTTGACTTCACTGCGCACCTTTGGAGGATAGCACAGGGAAGAGATGAAGAAAACCATGTACGAGAGGACTTCAAAGTTTCTCCATTAACGGCATGGGAGCTTCTTTTTCGCAACCCTATTGCTACATCAACCGTGGTCGTTAAGAAATGCCTTCCTCACAGGTTTTCTTGCAGACGGTTTTCTGAGGACTACGAACTGTGGCTCGATCTACTTCTCTCTGGCTATAAAGGAGCCCTTATAAAATGTGTACTTGCTTGCCTTCATAAGGCTCCGTACGGGGAGGGTGGACTGAGTGGTGATCTTTGGGCCATGGAGCGAGGCGAGCTTGAAACCTATTGGCGGCTCTTTCGAAAAGGCCGTCTCGGGGTGCGCCATCTTTTTGTATGTGTCCCGTGGTCGCTTGCCAAATATATGCGCAGGACCGTGGTCTCTGTGGCAAGGCGGATAGAGTGGTGAGACAGTATATTGCTAAAGCAATCCCGGTAGTTATGGGTGTGGTAGTTGCATCCAGCATATTCGTGCGGGCAGAGCCTGCGTTATGTGATTATGCTATGGCTTTTCTCGTTCCTCTCACCCTCGTCCTCGGTCTGTTGCGCTTTCCGAAAGTTTTCGGCTTGCCGGTCATCAT
>DAOTVW010000233.1:0-3861 GCA_034436035.1 Anaerolineales bacterium | reverse complement strand
TCTTCTTTTTGTCTAATCCGACCAAGATACCGATCCACTACATGCGTGGCATTCCCTTCTGCAACTACCTGACCATGGCTTAAAAATATCGCCCGCTGACACATCGTTTCCACCCGATTGACATCATGGGTAACTAGCAGGATGGTTGTACCCTGCGCCTGAAAGCTTTGAATACGCTCAAAAGATTTCGTTTGAAACTCCGTATCCCCTACACTAAGGATTTCGTCTACAATCAGGATTTCCGGACGGGCATCGGTAGCTACTGCAAACCCTAAACGCGCGACCATACCCGATGAATAAGTGCGTAAAGGTGCATCGATAAAATCTTTTAGCCCGGCAAATTCCACTATCCGATCGAACCGTTTCTCCATATCTCTTTTTGAGAAACCCAGAATTGCTCCATTGAGGAAAATATTTTCACGTCCGGTAAGTTCAAAATCGAAGCCAGCGCCTAATTCCAGAAGAGGTGCAACTTTGCCCCTTACCCGTACACGCCCTTTAGTAGGCCTTAACACCCGCGCTACCACCTTGAGGAGAGTACTTTTGCCAGCTCCATTTGGACCAATAATCCCAAACACTTCACCAGGATACACCTCTACATTGATATTTTGCAAAGCCCAAAAAGTTTGATGAGTAATCTGTCCTCGCAAAGCGCGGATAATATATTCTTTCAAAGTCGGGATCTTCTCGCTGGGCATGCGATAGCGTACTCCCACATCCATTAATTGAATGACCGGTTGGGTATCCTTATTCATTTCGGACAGCTCAGATACGGTAGGCAAATTCATCAACCTTACGGGTAAAGATCAGCCAGCCGCCAATCAAAGTAAATAATGCCATGAAAAACGTAAGTATCCATAAAGTGGTTGTCGGCATTTTGGCAGTGTAAATCAATGTGTGGAAGAGTTCCAACAAATGTAACAATGGATTCAGCCGGATGAAGGGCAAAAATCGGGAAGGAATGATGCTTAAAGGATAAATGATCGGGGTGAGATAAAACCAAACCGAAAGCAAAACATTGAAAATATAGACAAAGTCCACAAAAAACACCGCCACTGTTGAAACCAATAATCCCATGCCTAATGTGAACATTGCCAGAATTAAGATCGCCAGAGGTAGGGTAATCAAGGCAAGGGAAAATGGATGATGCATAAAAAGCATGATCAAGCAAAGCGGGATCAATGCCAAAAGGTAATTAATCAGCCCGTTCCCCACCACTGCCACTGCAAAAATTGTGCGTGGAACATATATTCTCTTTAACAAGCTGCTTCCCCAGACGAGGGTATCCATCGCGTCGTTGGTTGATTGGGAGAAAAAATTCCAGAACAACAGACCGGAAAGAATATAGATTGCATAATTTGGGACATTGAAACGGAATATCTGTGAAAAAGCAATGGTCAATACGAGGGTATTCAAGAGCGGGTTGAGCAGTGTCCAGACAACTCCAAGGATGGAACGCTTGTAGCGCGTCTTAATCCGATTTGCGATCAGAAGCTGTAATAAATCGCGATAACGCCAAAGCTCGATGAATTCATTGATAGCGGGGTCTTTGATTGTATCCGAGTCATAATCCCATAAAGGATCTTTAACTTTGGCCATTTTTTATTAATTCTTCAACTTATTTATCAAGAATAAGACCATTACTTTCGTCCTAGAATTTCTCGGTAAGTCTGTAAAGTAAGTTGATTAATATGCTGGGTAGTGTAAAGTTTTTCAATTAATAATCTACCTGCAGTAGCAAATTGATATCTTAAATTGGGAGAGTTTATTAGTTTTGTAATTGCATCTGCAATTGCAATGGGTTCATTTGGGGGAACAAGTATTCCAGTACCTTTATCTTGGATAACATCTCTGCATCCCGGGACGTCCGTGGCAATGACTGCTCTTTTGCTCGCCATTGCTTCTAGTAATGTTGTGGATAATCCTTCGCCAAGTGATGGAATTACGATAATGTTGCATTGTTTATAAACTTGAGGCATTTCTTCTTGCCAGCCCCACCATTCCACATCACCAGATTGTACCCAGTGGTGAATGATCTTTTCCGGAATGCTGGTTGGATTTCCAGGATCGGTAGAACCAATTAATACCATCCGCACTTTAATTCCTTTTTGTTTGAGCACTTTGGCAGCCTCAACAAATGTCTGCACTCCCTTATCCCATAATAGTCTGCCCACATAGGCTATAACGGGAATTTCGTTTGGTTCTGGCGTTGGTTGATAATAATGAATATCAACTCCGACACCTGGAATAATCACATTATGAGTATGGCTGAAAGATCCAAAAGATTTGAAGTAACCCAAATCATCTTGATTCTCAAATATCGTAACATAATTGGGATTATCTGTGACAAACCGATAAACTGGAATCACAATTTTTCGGGTTATCCTTAACGAAAGCGTATTTCCTAGAAATAAGTAACCTCTGCCGGTAATAGAATTAACTACATTCGGGAAATGCACCAATCGTGCTGATAGGGAACCATAGAAGACTGGTTTGATTGTATGATTATGAATCAAAGCTGGTTTTTCTACGCGCAATAAATTCATAAAACGAAACACAGAAATTAGTTCCTGAGATGGAAAATAACTTCGTCTTTCCACGTTCCATTCCAGCCAACGGATACCTGCTGCCCGGATTTTCTCAACATATTTACCAAAAGGAGAAATAAAAACCGGTTCCATTCCATACTCAAGTAAATCCTTGCCAAGTGATAAACGGAACCGGTAAAGATACCAATCAGTGTTGGAAACTAGGAAGATCTTATTCATAAATCATATATGCTTATCGTAAAATAATATTATATAACGAAATCAATCTATTTTTCATTATCGTCCAACTAAATTTTTGCTGATAAGCCAAACGTCCATTTCTTCCAAGTTCATTACGAAGTTCCGGATTCACCGACAACAAAAGAAGTGCTTTCTCCAATTCATTAACGTCTCCGTATTCCACAACAATACCACAATGAGCTTCCTCTACTATCCGGTCCATGTTGGTATTTCGAGCAACGATAACAGGTTTTCCAAGCATCATAGCCTCAAATATTTTGTTTGGGCTAGAATAGCGATGATTTTCAATAGTGGGATCGTATGTGGCAAAAAGGACATCCGCTTTAGCACTAAGCATTAATGCATGATAATATGGAATTCTCCCATGCCAGGAAATATTTGGAAGATCTTTTACTCTTTCAAGTATTAATGGTTCATCTCCTCCAAAACCAGCAAGATCGAGTTGCCATTCAGGATGGCGCGAAAGTACCTCAATCATTTCAAAAAGGCCTCTTTCTCTTTGTAATAAGCCAACATAACTGATATGGAATTTTTCGCTTGCGTCGGTAGGAAAATTATTAATTTGCGTTTCATCTAATTCTTCCGGTGAATTATAAATTACAAAGAGGCGAAGTGGTTTTGCGCGCTGAATTTGAGTTCTTCTCGATTCATCGCAAAGGATTAATGCGTCTACTTTGCTGATAATCCAATAGTCGATATGGCGTATGATAAATTTTATCCAGCCTGGTGTTGCTCGCAAATGGTCTGCATAAAAATCGAAAATATCATAAACAATGATCTTTTTATAAAGCAGTTTCATCAACCACGCTGGTAAAACAGTATCAAAGTCACATGCGTGGATTGCAGCATATTCATTGCGATTGTGTATCAACCAGACAAGCATAGCAATTTGCCAGCGGATTAAAGCTGGCAAATTAGCTAGACCTTTCCCAAACGCTGCCTTTATACCAAGCCGATAGATAATAAACCCATCGTGTGTTTCCTGTAATGGTAACGATGCTGTGCGATCCCAGCCAAGCACTATTACTTTGTAGCCGGCTGCGACCAATGCCCGCGCTTCTTTCTCCACTCT
>DAOTVW010000232.1:0-8526 GCA_034436035.1 Anaerolineales bacterium | reverse complement strand
TATTCCGTTCGTAACTTTTCACGATTTGCTTCATCTAATGAGTAACGATAAATTAAAAGACGATCTATCCCTCGAAGCTCTACGCAATGGCGATCGAGCTGAATTTGCCCGCTTAGTCGAGCAATATGATGCGTTTATTTATCGGCTGGCATTGCGCATCGTTGGCAACCCACAGGATGCCGAAGATGTTCTACAGGAAACGTTCATCAAAGCCTTGAAACACCTCTCCGAATTTGATGGACGGTCTAGTCTGTCAACCTGGCTTTACCGAATTGCCACAAACGAAGCATTAATGGTTTTGCGTAAAGATAAAAGCGCAACCGTTTCCTTGGATGAGCCGGATGACAATAGTGATGATGAGCAAGAACCATTGGAAGTGGTTGATTGGTGCTGTTTACCGGAAGAGACATTAATGAGTGCTGAAGCAAGAGAATACCTGGACAAAGCTATCTCCGAACTACCACCCACCTTACGGGTTGTGGTAGTGTTGCGCGATATCCAGGGGTTGTCGACCCGTGAAACCAGCGAAGTACTTAACATTAGTGAGATGGCGGTGAAAACACGCCTTTCGCGCGCACGTTTGCAATTGCGCCAGAGTTTATCCTCTTACTTCAGTCAACAATTTGGGTTGGAGAATTAAGATAATGACCCAGCAAAAACCATCTTGTCATGAATTAATCAGCTCCCTATCGGATTTCATCGATGGGGAATTAGAAGCCGAACTCTGTGCAAAAATCGAAAGCCATCTTGCCGAGTGCCAAAATTGTCGTATCGTGGTAGATACCCTCCGCAAGACAATCACTCTCTATCAACAGACAAGTTTAGAGACAGAAATGCCCAACGAGGTGCGCAGCCGTTTGTTCAAGCGGTTGGACCTCGAGGATCTTCTAAACAAATAGATTTGTAACTTTTAGGCACTCAACGCATCTAATTTTTCAATGGATGAAAACAAACCGAAAAAACCGTTTGTACTGGAAACCATAGAACGAGAAGAACCTTCAACAACTCAAAAGCCCTTGAAAGCAGGAGATATTTGTCCCAAATGCGGAAAAGGGAAGTTGGATTACGACGGCACACTCAGCCTTGCTTGTCCAGTCTGCGGTTATAAAGAAGGTGGTTGTTTCACCTGATAATTTTATTAATCCTCCGGTGGAGGAAAAGGAAGGAATAATGTCAGAAAATTTACTTGATGAGGATATTCGCAACCAGGTTCGTGAGGTTTTTCAAGACTTGAAAGCGGATGTAGAAGTATTATATTTTGGTAGTGATAGTGATTGCGAAACTTGTGGTGATACCCTTAAGTTATTGCAAGAGGTCACCAGTTTATCGGATAAATTAAATTTATCGGTATACGAACTGGAACAAGACGCAGACGTTGCCCGACAGTATCACGTGGATAAAGCACCGGGAATCGTGATTGCAGCAAAAGACGGCAATACCATCTCCGATTATGGTGTCCGTTATGCTGGTATCCCCGCTGGGCATGAATTCAGTTCATTGATCCATGACTTAGTGTTGGTTTCTGGACGCGACTCCGGTTTATCTCCGGAAACGCGTCAGCAGTTGAAAAACATCTCCAAGCCGGTATTCATGCAGGTTTTTGTAACCCCAACTTGCCCGTATTGCCCCCGTGCAGTCGTTCTTGCCCACCAGATGGCGATGGAAAGCCCATTCATTGAGGCAGAGATGGTTGAAGCGATTGAATTCCCAGAACTTTCCGATCGTTTTGGGGTGAGTGGTGTTCCTCAAACCACCATCAATGAAGGCGCGGGCACCGTGATTGGAGCAGTGCCGGAAGCCAATCTGTTGGCAGAAATCTTACGTGCGACCAATCATCACAATTAATACCCCTCTATGAGTACGACAACTCATCGCTCCACCCGTCGTTCCACTCGTCGTTCTGCTCCTCAAAAGAACCGACCGATTCCCCTCTTACTAATTGGGATCGGATTGGTTCTTTTGGGTTTAGCGGCATTCATCCTCTGGCCGAAATCATCCCAAAATAGCGCAAGCGATTCTTTTGGGGTCGTGCCGGCGAGAATAGAAAAGCCAGCTCCTAAATTGCAATTAACCGATCTTCAAGGCAATGCTGTTTCCCTCGATGATTTTCGCGGCAAAGTAATCCTATTGAACAATTGGGCAACCTGGTGCCCGCCCTGCAAAGCCGAAATGCCGACTTTGGAGAGCTATTATAAAGATCATCAAAAAGATGGATTTGTGATCATAGCTATCGAAGCAGGGGAACCTCCAAGCGAAGTAGCAGATTTTGTCAAACAGTATGGATTAAGTTTCGTGGTGTTGCCAGATCCACACCTGCAATCCATTACCGCCTTCGGCAATAATACTTTGCCCAATTCTTATGTCATTGATGGGCAAGGTATGATCCGTTTAGCGTGGAGTGGACCGATTGAACGAGCTGCTTTAGAAAAATTTGTAACCCCGATGTTGGAGAAATAAATGCAAGCAAGTGTAAATTGGAAAGGTCGCCTCTCATTTACGGGGCAAGCGGAAAGCGGTTTCACTTTGCCATTGGGCAGCACGCCTGATGTCGGAGGAGATAATGATGGTTTTCGACCGATGGAACTGATGGCGCTTAGTTTAGCCGGCTGTACTGCGATGGATGTCATCTCGATTTTGATGAAAAAGCGCCAAAATGTCACTGGGTTTCATGTGGATATCGACACCGATCGTGCCAATGAACACCCAAAAGTATTCACGCGTGCCACCATAGAATACCATGTCAGCGGTCATCAGGTTCAAGAAGAAGCAGTGCTCCGTGCCATTGAGCTATCTGCAACTCGTTATTGCCCGGCTCAGGGAATGTTGAAAAAAGTTATGCCCATCACCCTCAAATATTTCATCTACGAAGTGGACAATGACGGCTCCGAGAAATTAGTGAAAAGCGGCGAGTACATTCCACCACAGCCTTAAACGCTGCCTTTGCTATTTCAGTGCTAAAACACCAAACGCTTCTGGTTGATGTACAATGCGACTGAACCCCGCTTCTTTCAGGCGGCGAATCACACCGCGCGTCACCCCAGCGCCCATTTTACTCGCCGGATCACCGATGTAATGAAACATCTTGCCCTTTTGGTTGAGAACCCGCCAGGCCTGGCGGTAAAATTCCGCTGAATACAACTCCCCAGCCAGGCTAAATGCCGGTGGATCATGGATAATCAAGCGAAATTCTCCATCGCCAAAATGGGTAATTTCCTCATAGGCATCCCCAACGATTTGAGTAATGCGTGGATTCTCAAATAATTCCCGCGACCAGGGGTTTTGGCGGGCAATCTGAAGTACTTCCTCATCACGTTCCACAGTGATTACCTGGATTGCTTTGCGGGAAGCTTGAATGGCAGTATAACCCAAACCGGTGGCAGTATCTAAAACCTTTCCAAATGATGCCCCAGCTGCTTTAATTTTCTTGCGTGTGTCTTCGTAGGGGTCGATGTCTTTAAATCGATGCATCGGGATTCCGGAGATCAACAAAGTAGGCGCTCCTTTAGTTGGCATCAAGCTATACACCCTTCCAGTGTGCTCGGAATATAACCGAATGGGGATGATCTCTTTTCCCGTAATCCGATAACAACAGGTTTCATCTTGCTGAATGGTCTCTAATTGCTCCCAGGTGACGAAGCCTTCATTGTCAGAAAGGACGACTCCTTCATGAGTGAGCATCACCATGCTATCACTCAGCCCCAAATCCAAAGTTATCAGGGCTTGCTTCGCCCCTTCCGCCTTTGCGGACAATAATCGTCCCGCCTGTATATAAGATATTACGCTATCAGCCATGGCAGCAATTGTGTTCACCGATATATAGATAGATACCCCCTCAATGTAAATTTATCCTATTCGATAAAAATTTCCACGTGCTCGCCGTCTGTCTCGTCTACCACATCAATCAATTTACCTTGTGCGCCTGATTGTATTGCAGAGAGAAGTTCCTCAAATGCCACATCGGGTGCATATTTCGCGGCGATATTTAAACCAACATCAACCAGTCCGATGGGCAAATTGACGGTGGCTTTTGTTTTTCCGCTAGCAATATCGGTCACCCGCACTCGTAACCAGCGCGCATCATTCAAGGTTTGGCGAGAATACGTTTTTGGTCGGGCGGTTTTTGCACTGTCGGACAGGGCTGCCAACAACTTTGCCCCTTCTTCGGCAGTGATTTTCCCTTCATCTATCATTTTCAATATCTTCATCCTTTCTTCACTGGATGCCATTTCTTCTACCTCCCATAGAGACTCCTTTCAACCTAACCCTCTTCTCCCAAGGCTGATAAGAGCCTTTCTGCCTGTTCAACTGTAATCTTTTTTTCTTCTAACATCTTGAGAATATATAAGCGTTCGTCTTCCAGATTTTCCGACTTCACTCCCGTGGATGATCCCGTCTCGCGTTCCTTTGCCTTTTTATCCGATTCGGTGGATTTGGATTCAGTAGTGTCTGCTTTAACACGTGCTTCTGTCATCCGTTGGGCTAATTTTTCCTGGGCAAGGCGCATTTTCTCTTGAGCGCGTATACTTGCCTTTTGGCTAGAAACACGCGCACGCTCTAGAATTTTCTCTAGTATCGGCTGCGATACGCCCATTTTTTCTATTTCATCGGAAAGATGTTGCATCTGCTGGTTAAAACTTTCGACTTGAGCTTCGATTTGCTCTGTAAACTTCGCTTCATATTGATCGTTCATCCGGTCATTTTCAGCGCCAAACAAATCCTTGAAATCCGGGGTGGAATGCCAGGAAGGGGAGTGAATAAACAGGATTATTTTTCCCTCACATTCGATGTTAAAGGGAACAGTACCTTTTCCTAATTGAGATTGATAGGTTCGCTCCGTTAAATGGCGTCGTTCACCATCTGAACGGATAAGGATATCTTCTTCTGCGCTGGAAAGATTAATAGACACATCGAGAGTACTCACCATATCACACCGCAGATCGCCGGCAACTTTAAGCTGAATTCCTTTTGGCGCAAGGGATTCAATTTCAAGCCGTGCATCATCATTAACATTAGCGGTAAAGGCACCAGATACTGCCCTTGCATCGAAACTTCCATTCACTTCGGTAAAGTTACCACCCCCCTGTAGATCTCGCAAGATAAGATCCCCGTTTATCTTGGCAATAGAAACATCCTCTAATATTCCTTTCAGCAAAACATCTCCATGGACGGTTTGAATCGCCAAGCGAGCCACCGTTCGGGCAGCCAATGATTCTGAAATGGTTTGGATGACAATCGCTCCATCTAAATATTTCAATTGCACATTCCCCAATGCCTGATTGATTTCGATCTGGGCAGCCCGAGGCACACGCAACACACAATCCCCAGGGCAGGAAAGTTGAATTTGATTACCCTGTTCTTGGATTGGTACCGTTTCTGTCTCCGTGGCAATATAGACATCCGAACGCATCCAACCCTTGATGGTCAGATCCCCCTGCACTTGCTCGATGATAATCCGTGGGGTTAACCCCACATTTTGTCGATAATGTACTTTCATCATTATCCCCCTTTCTCTAACAAAGTCACTGCTTCTTGGGGCGTAATTTCACCGCGCTCCAGCGCTGCCAGGATACTCGCCCGTTGGTCTGATTGATCGCGCATGTTTTCATCATTCCCGCTTGGTTCATACCCAAACGCCCGAATGATCTCGTTTAATCGATTGCGTATCTTTGGGTAAGACATCCCCAATTCGCTTTCCATCCGATTTAATTTTCCTTCGCAGCGAATAAATACCTCGAGGAAATTAATTTGTTCCAGGGTGAGATGAGCGAAGGGATGATATTTAAAATGACCTTCGATCTGGGTATCACAGTCGAGGCAATGCAAACGGGTGATGGTTAATTCACCCCCGCAAATTGGGCAGGTTAATGGTGATGTTTTCATTTATTTTCCTATTTTTTTCAATAGCGATAATAATATTTATTATATTATAATAATATTAATTTACAAGTGCCAATTTTATAAATTATTTTGTTGAAAATTCAAAATATATTATTCGTTATAGACTCTCTTAAATTGCTTCACTGCTCAGTAGATTGTATTAAGCTACTTGAAGCTGCATTTTGGCTAGCAATGACAGTTTCCCCGTTTTTCTTTAAATACCCCAAATAAGGCTGGCTGCCATTATAAGCAACCCATCCTTCGATATTGAACGCTAAAACACCTTCATCCAATATCCATTCCCCATTGTACTTTCTGGCGACATGGATATGTGTCCCAGTGGCTGTACCGCCCTCACAAGAAGGATGTCCAATCGGATCACCCTGCTTGAGTTTGGCACCGAGCGGAGCGCGGTCTTGGGTTGCCACATGTAAATAAAAGATCACCCAACCGGTTCTCTCATCCCCATCCCCATCTAAATCCAACGCTAATTCTCCCGTGCCAATCCGCGCGACCACACCATCTGCCATTGCGGTTGCAAATAGATCGGTCGGCACACACCCGGTTGCCACCGAAGGGGGAGCGAAATCTAAAGCGGAATATGGCTGACCAGTACCCCAGCCGGTATGGGGACCGCCCGTCAACGCCCATACTTCGCCTTTTTTGAATGGAAAAGCCAATGGCGGTTGTTCCAGGCTGCCGGGAATGTGGGGTTGTTCATTTGCCCAAGGGTCGCCAAATAATTCCTGATAGGTTTTCGCTAAACCTTGAGGGCCTATTGCTTGTTGATAGGCATCATAAGGGAAAAGCAAATTGAAATAATAATGCAAAGCCGCAGAAGCAGCATTTAACCAAGGATCAAAGCGCTCTTCTCGCCCATCCTCGAACTCAACGGAAAGTAATTTCGCCGTCCGAAAACCGTAATATCCGTTATTCAACGTGTTTGCAGTCCACAACAATTGCCGATATAATCCTTTGCGGGAAATATTGTGATAACCCAGCGGATAAGTGAGCTGCTCATCGCTTGGTTTTGGGTTGGTTAAAGCGCCAGAATGAAATTCCAACAACGCCAGAAGCAGGGTCGGTGAAACGCTAAAATGCTGTGCCACAATATCAATGATTTCTCCAGCGCTATGGGTACCATTCGATGCATATTCCGAATACCCATTCAACCAACCATTATGCTGTGCAATAAAAGCAGAAGTGTCGAAATCGCGCAGCGCTGGGCTATTGACAAATCGTTCATTGGGAATAATCTGGTATGAACTTCCCCATAGGGGTACATAATAGATTGGGATTTTCATTGGCATACCGGGCGGCATCGTGGTTGCAGAATTGGGGATGAAGGTATTTGCCGCGAGAATTTCTTCCACTTTCGTATTGAAACGAGCAGCCAATAAGGGGAGCGTATCTCCCGATTGAGCGGTGTAATCCACCAGCTCACCAGGTGCATAAATTGGACGTGCCGCCAACGGCGTTGACGTAGCCAAGCCCGCTTGACTAGCAGAAGCAGCTTGTGCACTTTCCCAATTCAATCCCCCGTTCGATTGTTCTGGTTGTGGAAAATTACAGGCAGCTGCAAAAATGACCAGAACCATGACCCCTGCTAGCCAATGAAGAACCCTAAACCAAAAGGATTTCCCCGCCAGGTCAAGGTGCATTTGGGGTTGGGAATAACGTAGGTGTGGGACGTGAAATTTTAGTTTCATACGATCCATAAGGATGTGCTATTACAATCTGCCCGGCGCGAGTCAGGGTTCCTTCATATAATTTTTTACCAGCATGCGCAATCCAACCATCGAGATTAAACGGTATCGCGCCATCTGCTAATATCCACTCACCATTATACTTCCGTGCGATATGAACGTGCGTACCAGTTGCGCGACCACCCTCACAAGATGGATGCCCTATTCGGTCTCCAGTCCGGACTCGAACGCCTGCCGGGATGCGTTTATCTTCTGCAACATGCATATAGAGAATCGCCCAACCGGTCTGCTCGAAACCATCCGCGGGAGTGCCATCCTGGTCATCCAAATCTAAAACGACTGCACCAAATGCTGAGCGGGCGATGACACCATTCGCCATGGCTGTAATCCAGGCATCCGTATCCACACAGCCGCTTTCATAAGTCGCTGGAGCAAAGTCCAATGCCGCCACCGCTCCCTCTGTCTCCCAAACCACATGAGGACCACTCGTGAACGCCCACATTCGCCCCGGTTCAAATGGTAGAGTTAAAGGCGGTTGTTTCAATCCTGCAGGGACAAGCGGCCCATAAATGGCAGCTCGCTGCCAGAAATCCCCAAACATTCGCTCATAAAGGGCAACAAACCCATCTTCCGAATCGACAGCCTTTTGCCAGGTGGAGACGTCTTGATAGAACGCAAAGAAATATTGCAAAGCCACGCTACCAGCATTGGACTGCCTGGAAATGGGAATAACCAGCTGATTTCCCAAATCAATCCCGTCGAGGGAACCAGCTCGCCATCCGTAATACCCAGCCGATAACCGGCTGGATGCCCAACTCAATTGACGAAATAATCCTTTGCGGTGGAAATCGGTATTACCGAGTAGAAAATCTGGATCAACATCTGAGGAAAGGTCCCCCAAAACGCACCCGCAATGGTATTCTAATAACGCCAGTAATAAGCG
>DAOTVW010000231.1:0-7069 GCA_034436035.1 Anaerolineales bacterium | reverse complement strand
GCTTTGAGATTTTTATGACGTACAGTGAATATGGTACCCGCCCAGTGCACTGCCCTTATTGCCAGAGTGAACACGTGGAACGGCGGATTGGTCGGATTCGGGTGGCAAAATCAGAAGAAAGCCGCCTAGAAGACCTGGCTGACCCCAGCGCATTAGCTGGCTTGGAGGATGATCCCAAAGCCTTAGGAAAAATGATGAGGCGGATGGGCAGTGAGTTGGGTGAAGAAATGCCGCCGGAATTTGATGAGGTGGTGGATCGCTTAGAAGCGGGGCAGAGTCCCGAAGAAATTGAAAAAGCGCTCCCCGATCTCGCCAATGCTGAAGGAGCGGGGATGGGCGGCGCAGATATGGATGATTTCTAAGCGTCCGTTAAACGCTGCAATACACACCGGCGCACATCGTTTTGTACTTGTAAGAGAGGCTGAGCAGCATTTACGATCACCCAGCGGGAGGCTTCTTGGCGCGCCATTTCTAAGTAACCAGCCCGCACGCGCCGGTAGAATTCTAAATCATAGGTGTCGAGACGATTGATCTGCCCACCGCGTTCGCGGCGTTGTAGACCAATCTCGACATCCAAATCCAAGAGGATGGTTAAATCAGGTTTCAAACCGTCCGTTGCAAAATCTACCAGCGAACGTAACTTAGGTAACTCAATGTTGCGATAACCATATCCTTGATAGGCAATGGTTGAATCAGCATACCGATCACATAACACAATATAACCCTTCGCTAAGTGGGGTTTGATCAGCTCCTCTACTAATTGCGCTCTCGATGCTTGAAAGAGGAGAATCTCGGTACGTAATTGCATTGCGGTGTTCTCGCGTTTGGCAAGGATCTCGCGAATCTGTTCACCAATCTCGGTGCCGCCCGGTTCTCTGGTAAGCAAGACTTTATATTGCTTTTGCTGTAAAAATTCTGCTAAAAGCTGTATTTGAGTGGATTTCCCACAGCCTTCTGAACCCTCAAAGGTGATAAACATCATGAAGTTATAGTTAGCCTAAAGGTTGTGCATTTATTATAGCATGAGGGTTTGCAGTTCTTCTGGAGAAAGCTCAAAATCCAGCTTAAGTTATCCATCGCGAAAGATGCGCACCCTTCGATTTGGTTCTTTGCCATACGAATGGGAAACCAGGTTTGCCTGGCGCGCCATCTGGTGTTGCAAGCGGCGGATGGCAGCATTGGCAGGCGATAACTCTACCCAGCGCTCTCCGTTCAAAACCGCTTCGATGGCTGCCTGTGTTTCACTCATGTAATTACTTTCATCGTTATATTCAGCGTTATCCATCGGCAAGTTGTATAAATCTGAAAGGAATTGCTGCATCTGATTGACGGTGTTGGCTCGTAAAACATAAATGGGCACGTTACGGTGTTCGGCGTCCACAATGATGTGTTGCCGTTTGCGGAAATACGTGCGGAGGGTCACTAAAACCTCTGCTTGAGAGGGATCATTGACCAACACAACCGGTACACTCAAGCGGCGCGCTGCTTGAGATAAGCGATTGCGGGCAACACCATACGGGTATACTTTGATGGTTGGCAATGCTTCCCTTGGCGCGGTTTCGGAACCATTCCCCAAAGTATCTGCTACGATTTCTGTGGGAGTTGGTTTATTTTCATATCCATTTAATTGGCGGCGATACCCTTGTTGGGTAGAGTTACGGGCGGGATAAGCCCGCACGGGCGCAGCTGCTTTTTCAATATGGATATTGCCTAATTCGTCGCGCGAGCGGATTTCTGGTGGCAATGGATAGCCACGCAATAACGCATCTACCGAAGCAGCCACGTCTTGATGAACTGCCAGACGGTCTCGGGTTTGAATTTCAATTAATACGTCAAAGGTTGGTGGTGAGCGCCGCTCCAGCACCGTTTTCTGTGTCCCACGGCGGCGTGCCTCTTCATCGGATAAGGTAACGGATTCAATTCCACCTACTAAATCCGATAGGGTTGGATTGAGCAAGAGATTCTCTAATGAATTGCCATGGGCGGTGCCGATTAGTTGCACACCCCTTTCGGCGATCGTTCGGGCAGCAGCTGCTTCTAATTCTCTTCCGATTTCATCAATCACGATGGCTTCCGGATTATGGTTTTCCACTGCTTCGATCATCACCTCATGTTGTAAGGATGGCGTGCTTACCTGCATTCGGCGCGCCCGTCCAACCGCGGGGTGTGGCACATCACCATCGCCGCCAATTTCATTCGAGGTGTCAACAATGACTACTCGTTTGCTTTCGGCGAGAATGCGGGCGGCCTCGCGTAGCATGGTGGTTTTTCCAACGCCCGGGCGGCCCAGGATAAGCAAACTGCGGCCGCTCTCGATTAAATCTTTGATGATATCGGTGGTGCCATAAACAGCCCGCCCCACCCGGCAGGTGAGTCCGACGATATGCCCACGTCGATTTCGGATGGCGGAAATGCGGTGCAGCGTTCGTTCGATACCAGCGCGGTTATCGGCATCAAAAGCACCAATCCGTTCTACCACATAATCCAAGTCGGCATGCGTAACCTCTTGTTTGCGTAAAATGATCTCACGGTCAATAAAACGCGCTGTGGGCACGCGCCCTAAATCCATAATCACTTCCAACAGGTCATCACTATGGTTGGCTTCTTTCACCGCATCAGCAATGCTGGGCGGTAATACATTTAACAAAGCATGTAAATCATCAGTTATTTTTAATTGAGTCATCTTTTTTAATGTCGATTCTCCGAATGGGCAAAAGGTGCTGAGATTTCTGCTTGACCGCCCTCTAAGGCTGGGATAGCAAGCGTTCGGAGAGCGCGTTTTTGGATTGCCAAATGCTTGACCATCACGGCTTGACGCGGTCCCGCTTCTGCACCTAAATCTTCTAAGACAGGTTCAAGCCAAGATTGATACGAGCGAACACAAATAAAGACCGGCCGAGAAAATCGATAGGGTAAAGCCCGTATCAATTCACTGAGTACCTCATGCAGGTTTTCTAAATCAGGATGGATAAGCGGTTGCAACCAGATACCGCTATGTCCATAATTTGGTTCCACATATCCCATGACTTCTCCATTGGCTTTATATACCATGCCAATGGTTTGATTTGAGGGAAATGGCTCTACTTGTTGGACTAAAGGAGGGACAATATTGTGATACAGAGAATGCACATTAAGGAAATCTTGGTCATCCGCCATTTGCCAGGGAGTTTGTTTGCCATTAGGTATGTTACCATCTTTCATTTCCCAAACCCGTTGACGGCAATACACTGCATAACCAGCGTTGCGGAGGCTCTCATATGCACCTGCATTCTCATCAATATCTGCCAAAATGCGCAAGACACCATGTTCGATCAATTGAGCGGAAAGATATTCCAGCAACGGGTTTAATGTGCTGTTATGGATTGCTCTCTCGGGCATCAAGAAAGTTAATTGGGCGAGGTGGGAAACCGGAAGTTGCATCACCTGTCCTATCAATGGCAATTGATTGCGATCGTCGGGAATGGAAATGGATGTAAACACCCCGCTCGCTGGAGACAACGAAGAAATCAATGCGCTAGGAAGCGAAAGACGCCCGCGCGTCAATAGCCAAGCGCTGTTCAAATAAACACAATCTTTGCGATAACGGTGCAGTGCCGGAAGGTCTCGCCAATCGAACGGACGGGTACTCATGTTTTTAACCAGCAGTCGGTCTGGTGATGTTAATCAACCAACTACGTCAGGTTTCACTCCTTTGCACCAGCTAACTGCAAAAAATAGCGGTGGAAACGATCATCTGCTGTTAATTCAGGGTGAAAGGACGTCGCCAGTAATTTCCCTTGTTGTGCTGCGACGATTTTACCGTTCTCCAATTTTGCCAGCACAGTTACGCCTGCACCGACGCTGCTGATGAGTGGTGCACGGATAAATATTGCATGAAAAGGAGCATCTTCAGGGCTAACCGTTTTCAATGCTGGCACTTGTAAATCTGCTTCAAAACTTTCCACCTGACGACCAAAGGCGTTCCGTTCCACAACAATATCCATTAACCCTAACAAGGGTTGCGGACGGTGGGCATCTTTAGAAAGGAAGATTGCCCCAGCGCAGGTGCCCCAGATTGCTTTTTGCCTGCCAAATTGTTGTAACGGTTCCAGCATTTGAAAATCCACCGCTAACTTGCCAATAGTGGTTGACTCACCACCAGGAATAATAATCCCATCCAGCGTTTCCAGCTGTTCGGGTAAGCGCACCTCGATTGCTTCTACCCCTAGTCGGCGCAGGACGGCGATATGTTCGATAAAATCACCTTGTAATGCTAAAACGCCAACGCGCATTAATTTACCAGCCACGACCTGCGATCAACTCCGCTTCTGGGATAGATGAAATTTGACGTCCGACCATTGGTTCACCTAAGTTACGGCTCACCTCAGCCAAGATATATGGGTCATTGTAATGGGTGGTTGCCTTTACAATTGCCGCGGCGCGCCGGGCTGGATCGCCGGATTTAAAGATCCCTGAACCAACAAAAACGCCGTCTACACCCAATTGCATCATCAAGGCAGCATCAGCGGGGGTTGCAATACCGCCAGCAGCAAAGTTAACCACCGGAAGGCGGCCAAGCTTGCGAGTTTCCATCACTAACTCATAAGGAGCGCCGATTTCTTTCGAATACGCCATTATTTCTTCTTCAGCCATTGTCTGCAATCGGCGAATCTCTCCTAATACTGCCCGAGCATGGCGCACCGCTTCTACAACATCACCGGTTCCGGCTTCCCCTTTGGTGCGGATCATCGCTGCGCCTTCACCGATACGGCGTAATGCCTCACCTAAGTTTCGTGCCCCGCACACAAAAGGAACCTTAAAAGGATGTTTATTAATGTGATGGGCTTCATCTGCTGGGGTTAATACTTCGGATTCATCAATGTAATCCACACCGATAGCTTCGAGGATCTGCGCCTCGACGAAGTGCCCAATGCGGCATTTCGCCATTACAGGAATAGACACCGCATCCATAATCTTAAGAATTAACTCCGGGTCGCTCATGCGGGCAACGCCACCGTTGGCGCGGATATCCGCCGGTACACGCTCCAGCGCCATCACCGCCACCGCTCCGGCATCCTCGGCGATGCGGGCATGTTCCGGTGTGACCACATCCATGATTACACCACCTTTAAGCATTTGGGCTAAACCCTTTTTAACCGTAAAAGTTGCAACTTCTTTTTCCATATCGTACCTCCAGAGCCAAATCGACTCATATTTTCTTTTTTTCAACCTTATTCTACCACTAGCTGAAACGCCTGACAATTGCTTACATAGGGGTTTATCGGATTAGAGAACTAAAAAGCAAACTTTTTCCTTAATTTCATCATTGAAGAATCGATAGACGACCATCATGATTAAAATGTTTCGGTACGGGTAGTTTTTATTGTTGAAGTTTTGCAGCAAGTCCGCATAGAACCTTAAAAAGCAAACCTAAATACGACATCTTCGAAGATGCTCCGGAAAGCGAAAAGACGGGAAGCCACAGCGAGTTTCATCCCGATTGTCGAAAGCAAGCAGAGAACCGTCGCTGTTCGGTCATGGGCTTGCGGCATATAGGGGCGGATAGGCTTGTAAGATAGTCTCTGAGGTTTGCGGTTGTTTCTTGATCTCGGTCGCCGGGCAACGTAAACAATTTTGGAGATGCGCTTGTTGATGTTGTCGTTTGCATTCCGATAACGAGAGAAGGGCTTGCTTAGCGCAGTAGGCGAGCATGGAGGGGTATTGCCGCTCTGGAGTATTGTACAATCAGGGGGGCATTGGTTTGCTCTGGCTTCAGGTGTGATAAACAAAACCGCCCGATTTACCAGTACTCATCTCATTATGTTGGCAAGATTAGGTATTAAAGCCATATCTAAACGAGTGTGGGGTTGTGAGGAAATTGTGGGGAAGAGGTATTGCCAGATGAGTTCACGGGAGGCATTGGGGTATTTGACGGCGAGGGTGTGGTTGGGACGGCATTTGACTTCGCCGCGGCTCAGTTCGGGATTGTGGAATGGATGTAGCTGTGCATCCAGCGGATGGAAACTTGTTCGTCACGGTACGCGGAATACTTTGTGCGCAGGGCATCGCGGTGTTGATCGAGGAGTTTCTTATTCTGGAGAGAAGAGGGGTTATTTATAGAGTCCATTGTAATTGCTTTTATAGAGTTAACTTATATAATTATTATGATATAAGATATTCAGCAGAATATTTCTGTATATTGGTACGATTTGGAGATATGAACAGAACGATTATTATCCAGACATAGTTGGGCGCTCCTGCCCAGCATAGTTATGGTGAGCAATCTGAATGGTGTAAAACTAACCGAAGAGAGAAAAGATCATGAATCAACTTACTGAAAAAAAGCCCAATTACGGAAATTGGGTGTCTACCAAATTGCTTTATGTACCCGGAGTGTTGAGCGTTTTGTTTGCAGCTCTATCTGTACTGTTTCCCTGGCTTGCTATCTTAACGGTCATCTTCTTGTTTTGCTTTGCTTACTTTACATATGCGCGATGGTGTTTTTCGCCCGATGGAAAGAACATTCAGGCAAGGATTCAATCTCTCATTGTAGATCATCTCGAATGGACAGGCACAGGGAAAGTACTTGATATAGGATGTGGAAGTGGGGCGGTAACCATTATGATAGCGAAGAAATATCCTGACGCTCACGTGACTGGTATTGACTATTGGGGTGGAGCATGGGAATATTCCAAAGGTGTTTGTGAGAGAAATGCCCAGATTGAAGGTGTCAGCGATAGGGTTACTTTTCAAAAAGCAAGCGCCTCCTCTTTGCCCTTCGATGACGAGACCTTTGACGCAGTCATTAGCAATCTAACATTTCATGAAGTGGCAGATACCGAAGACAAGGGTTTACTAATCAAAGAAGCCCTTCGAGTACTTAAGATGGGGGGTGTTTTCGCATTCCAGGACTTGTTCCTCTGGAAACGTGTTTATAGTGGCGTGGATGATTTGCTGGATAGGGTTAGAAGTTGGGGAGTCGAGAACGTGGAATTGATCAACACAAGCCAATCACAGTTCATACCCAAAGCACTAAAATTGCCATTTATGGTTGGAACCATAGGTATTCTGCGGGGAAGGAAATGACTAT
>DAOTVW010000230.1:0-2599 GCA_034436035.1 Anaerolineales bacterium | reverse complement strand
TTGGGGGAATTTTATTAGATTGAATGTGCATGGCAATCCATAAAATTAAGGGGCGGATTAATTCCAGACCATAATAATATTCGGTCGAGAGCATTGCCAAACTCATAAAGGTAATCGATAGGAAATTGGCTTGCCACGTATAGTTTGATTTTTGATTAGTCTTTACCATGAAGCAAAGGGACAATAAAAAGAAAACGTATGGGAGGATATGACGACTGCTATTCACTGACACATATTGATGGGTATAAGCGGGATAAACGAGGAATAAAATTGAGCTAATGATATTTACAAGTCTATTATTTGGGAAAATTGCTTCAAGAAAAGAATAAAACGCAACAGCACTTAACCAGCGAAAAGTCAATGTAATACTTTGCCAAATTAATGGTTTTTCTCCAGCTATTAAACTGGTTAGAAAGAGGATCACTCCGGATAATGGGCGAAATTGATGATCGATCGCAAGCAAGTACGATTTTCCCCATAAGTGAGAGAACCAGATCCAGGGCCAATCATCCCAATAGAAGCCCAGTTGTGGGAGTAACAATCCATACGCTAAGATGGTGATTATCAGTAAAAAGAAGGGATAGAGGAAAGAGGTAGAGGCGAGATTAACAGTAAATGACTTTTTGTTTTTCATAAACGCAGATTCATCATAAAGGATTATAGGCAGATTATTTTTCTAATTAGTGATCGTTTCTCCCATCGAACGAATTAATCACGAAAGCTGTGTCAATATGTTATTTTGGCATTTCCTATTCATCACCTAAAAAAATAGAGGAGCTTTTTATTAAATCACCCCAACAATGGGATTAATGAGAGCATGCTGGCGCACATCCACGAGCCCGTGATCGGTTAACCCCAATTCGGGTACCGTTGGCAGCGAAATGAACGAAAGCGTCATAAACGGGGCCGGCAGCGGACAGCCCAGACTACGCGCCGCACTATTTAATTCCTTCAATGTCTGAATGACTTCTTGAGCTGGGGCTTGGGTCATCAATCCTGCGATCGGTAATGCTAGCCTTGCCCGTACTTTTCCGTCTGCGGCTACAACTAATCCACCCTGCATATTTTCTATCTCCTCAACGCAAAGGCCCATATCGGCGTCGTTTACACCGGCGATAACGATATTGTGATGATCGTGGGAGACTGAAGAAGCGATAGCGCCTTTTTGGAGACCAAATCCTTTTACAAAAGCAATGCCAATGTTTCCGTTTTTACCGTACCTTTCAACGACTGCGAGTTTAATGACATCTCCATCTGTATTGCAGGTAACAGCATCATGCTCGATTGCTAACTGAGCTGTTTCTGCTTGATTGATTATTTGATCGGGGTAGATGCGAATCACCCGCACGGTAACCTGTTTCCCGCTAACGGGGATGCGAAAGTCGTCGGCTTGTTTTCCGCGCGTCACTTTTATGGTTTGTTTTAACCAACCTGGGTAGTGGGCTGGTTTAGGCGCTTTGATAAGGTGTCCGTTCTCGGCAACTAATTTGCCGCCCACAAAAACTTTTTGCGGAATAATGGGGTTGAGGTTTTCGCTAAGGATAATATCGGCTCTTCGCCCTGTGCCTAGTCCGCCAATTTCATGGTCGAGGCGAAAATGACGAGCGGCGTTCCAGGTTGCCATCTGAATTGCGGTGATGGGGGCGATCCCAAGTTGGATGGCTTGATTGACCATCCAATCGATGTGTCCTTCGCGCAGGATATCATCAGGATGTTTGTCGTCGGTACAAAACATTAACATCCGCGTATCCAGGTTTTCTTTAACTGCACCTTGGATAATATCACGCAGATTCCGTTCCGTGCTGCCTTCTCGGATTAAAACAGCCATTCCCAACCGTAAGCGGGAGAGAGCGTCCTGAATATCCACGCATTCATGATCATCCGCTAGGCCGGCACAAGCATACGCGGTCAGGTCTTGGGGAAGGAGACCGGCAGCATGCCCATTGGCGATTTTATTGCGGAGATGGGCGGATTGGATCTTGGCGAGATACTCTTGTTGTAATCCGAGCACTTTCGCTGGATCAAGCTCACCAAGACTGACGCTTTGTTGCCATTTCAGGATGCGGCGTACATCGTGAAGATCTAATGTTCCGCCAGTGGTTTCCAAGCCCGGTGCGGTGGGAACCCGTGCAGAAACCTCAATCCACAAATTAAAAGGCAAACCTTTCGCTGCCTGGATAAGGGCTTGCATTCCCGCATAGCCGCCAACATTGGCGATTTCCATTGGGTCGGCAAATAAGGTCGTTGTTCCGTGGGGGACGATTAATGTGGCTAACTGTTCCGGCGAAAGGAGAGTCGAGTCGATGTGGACATGGGTATCAATGAAGCCAGGCAAAGCAAACATGCCATTACAATCCATTTCATGGAGCGCAGACAAGCTGGCTGCATCTAATGAGGCTATGCGCCCGTCTTTAATCCCTAAACAAACCGATTCGATTTGGGAAGTATAGACATTAACCAGCTTTAAATTAGTGAGTTTTAAATCAAGGGGTTCTTTGCCAAGTGCGGCAGCGATCAGATTAATGCGATAACCTAGTTGCTTTGTCATTGTTGATACCTTTTAAAAAGCTATTATAACCCGCTAAATTAGCCTTATCTG
>DAOTVW010000229.1:0-4031 GCA_034436035.1 Anaerolineales bacterium | reverse complement strand
AAAAAATCTTGTTCATCTTGTAAATCCTGTCTATATTGCGTGATGAGCAGTAGTGCAGCGAGGCAACCCACCACCCTACGGTTTTCTGCCGGTCAAAGCCTGCCCTGAGGGTTTGGAAGGAAGCACCTGCGCAAAGACATCCAGTAGATTCCTGACCAATAACAAAAATCGCTCATTCCATCTCTTGACTTTTTTCTTTTTTTCTGTATACTTAACTTTGTAAGTACACTAAACTTACAAAGTCAAACTCTCTATTACCATGAAAAAAGCTACCCACCAGCAGACCAAAGAGCACAACCGCAACCTCGTGCTAAAGAACATTTTTGAGCATGAGACAATCAGTCGGGCTGAAATCGCGCGCATCACCGGTTTGACCCGCACCACTGTTTCAGAAATTGTCGCTGAATTAATCGAAGAAGGCCTGGTCAAGGAAATCGGTACGGGCGAATCGATTGGCGGAAAAGCACCAATCCTGCTTAGTTTGGTGGCTGATTCACGCTATTTAATCGGCTTATATTTAGCAGAAGATCAATTCATTGGCTCCATCATCAACCTGCGGGGTGAGATCAAAGAGACGATCGAAATACCAATCAAGAATCAAAGCGGAGATGAAGCTCTTCGCTCGGTCTATGCTATCTTGGACTTGCTTACTGCCAAAGAATGGAACCCTATTGTCGGTATTGGCATTGCAACCCCGGGTTTAGTGAACACAAAAGAAGGGGTTGTAATGAATGCTGTCAATCTTGATTGGCAAGATTTACCTTTAGCGAAACTTATCGAACAGCGCTATCAGATACCGGTTTCTGTTTTAAACGATAGCCAAGCTGCCGCAATTGGTGAATTCGTTTATGGAGCGAACCATCATCCCGAAAGTAATTTAGTGGTCATCAATGTCAAATATGGCATTGGGGCTGGCATTCTAATCAACGGATGTTTATTTCAGGGGGATGGCGGAGGCGCGGGTGAGATCGGCCATGTGGTTGTACAAGAGAACGGTATACTTTGTAGATGTGGAAAAACAGGCTGTTTAGAAACGGTTGCGAGTGCAAGAGCAATCATCCGCCGAGCAATCATCCAATTACCAGATTTTCCACAATCCGAATTAAACAAAAACCCGCAAAATATCTCTTTGGAGAGAATCAAATCCGCCTGGTTGAACAACGATCCCCTAGCCGAGCAGGTTGTCTCTGAAGCTGCCCACTATTTAGGATTATCTATTGCCAGCTTGGTGAGCGCCCTCAACATTCAAAACATTGTGCTTACGGGGGACATCACTTGCCTGGGAGAAAATTGGCTCAATAGGATCCACCAAACCATGGTTCAATCAGCGCTTAAAAAACTTGCCTTGAATACCAAACTCGAACTAGGAAAACTCGGTTTCAAGGCTTTTACCTTAGGCGCTTCGGCATATATGTTATTAGGAGATTATCACCTTCTCTTTATAAAGTGAAGGTTTCAGGGAAAACAAAATGATTCAAAGCCTAACATTAATCCCACCAAGTGTTTCTCCTCCTCTCGATGCAGATTTTCGCCCACTCAGTCTGACAAATTTAAGATTCAGCCAACAGGTAGCCAGAGATGGCATCCCGCTACTCATCGGGTTGGAACGCAACGACGGGGAAATATCGCGATTTGAAATGAAGATTTACCCTGAAGGTCATCCCGATTTTGATAAGAATTACCAGATAGTAGAACGGACTATAAAATTTTTATTATGGCAACGCGGCGGATTTCGCATCTATATCGGTGGATGCAAACCTATCGGGGATTTTATCCAAAAATGTTACTCGCCAAGTGGAGAAAGGGCATTTGACTATCACTTCATGAGTGAGCAGGTGTATGAAAGGCCTTTCGAGGTGATCACCTGTGATCCTCATGAAATTCCTCTTGCCCATGAGAATGGCAAACTAATTGGTCATCATTTAGACGGCTGTCGCGTTGGCTTTGATCTAGGTGCATCAGATCGGAAAGCCAGCGCTGTCATCGATGGCAAAGTCGTTTACAGTGAGGAAATTATTTGGGAACCGCGCCAGCAAAGCGATCCCGAATATCACTATCGTGAAATTATGTCCGCCATTCAAAGCGCAGCCTCAAAAATGCCCCGCCTGGACGCTGTCGGTGGAAGCTCTGCCGGAATATATATCAATAACCGACCCATGGTTGCTTCTTTGTTTCGCGGTATCCCAAAAAATCACGCTGATCAGGTGAAAAATCTATTTGTCAGGATTCAAAAAGAACTTAATGTTCCCTTAGTTGTGATCAATGACGGAGATGTGACAGCCTTAGCTGGTTCTATGTCGATCGGGGATAACGCGATTTTGGGTATTGCGATGGGCTCCAGCGAAGCAGCAGGATATGTCAACCCGAATGGCAATATCATGGGGTGGCTAAATGAATTAGCTTTTGCACCTATCGACTATAACCCACACGCTCCCATCGAGGAATGGTCGGGGGATAAAGGTTGTGGAGCATCCTATTTTTCGCAGCAATGTGTTTTTCGGCTTGCTCCAAAAGTCGGAATTGCTCTTCCACTCAATATCCCCGATGCAGAAAAACTGCTTCATGTTCAACATTTACTCGAAAGCGGACATGAAGGGGCTCAAAAAATATGGGAAACCATGGGGGTATATCTCGGCTATGGTATAGCCCATTATGCCACTTTTTATGAGCTCCGCCATGTCTTGATCCTTGGCCGTTGTACATCTGGTACGGGGGGAACCCTTATTCTGGAAAACGCCAAACAAGTCCTCAGAACGGAATTTCCAGAATTATTGGAACGGATTGAAATTCAATTGCCGGATGAGAAAAGCCGCCGGATTGGACAATCCATCGCAGCCGCATCCCTGCCGGTTATCGGGAAGGAAGGATAGGAGTTGGAATGAAACTAAATAATGAGACTGCTGAAATTTTTATCACCGATGAACAATCCTTAGAAACTGGTCTAGCCAGGACAACCCACCTATGTATTGCCGCCCATCAAGACGATATTGAAATTATGGCAGCACAACCCATCATCGAATGCTTTCAACAAAAGGATAAGTGGTTTAGTGGGGTGGTAGTCACCGATGGACGCGGCTCTCCACGGGATGATTTATATAAAGAATATACCGACGAGGAAATGCGGCGCGTTAGAATGCAGGAACAACGCAAAGCTGCAATCATTGGGGAATATGCAGCTCTGATAACGCTGGACTACCCCAGCAAAATCGTCAAAGATTCTTCCCAGCCAATGGTAATTGAAGACTTAGTCCAAATTTTCAAGGCAACGAAACCAAATTTTGTTTACACCCATAATCTCGCCGATAAACACGATACCCATGTCGCCGTCGCTGTAAGAGTAATTCATGCACTTCGTCAGCTCACCCCCCAGGAACGCCCGCAAAAACTGATTGGGTGTGAGGTATGGCGCTCACTAGATTGGCTTATTGATAGCGATAAATTTTTAATGGACACCTCCCAACACGAGAATCTACAAATGGCATTGTTAGGCGTTTATGATTCTCAAATTTGTGGCGGAAAGCGTTATGACCTTGCCTCCATGGGCCGACGGCGCACGAATGCCACATATTTTGAAACGCATGGGGTAGATGTTTTTCAGGGTTTGTCTTTTGGCATGGATCTCACGCCATTAATCACCGAGATGCATCTTGACATAGATGGATATACTCAACAATTTGTGGAACGTTTCAGCCGAGACATTACCGAGCGCCTCAAGCGGATTGGCTGAAAGTACAACAGATGATCGTAAGGAGAAAGGAGGCAAAATATTGCGGACAAAATCAAAGAGGTAACCAATTAGCTACTATCCAATTTTAGATTAAACACACAAGGAGAAGAATTATGAGCAAGAAACTGTTAACAATCTTTTCGGTTCTCCTAATTGCCGGATTTGTGTTGAGCGCTTGTGCATCCCCCACCAGCGTCGCAACCGAAGCCCCCGCAGTTACGGAAGCCCCCGCTGCGACCGAAGCACCAGCAGCGACAGAAGCACCGGCTGCAACCGAAGCGCCAGCCGCTACGGAAGCACCAGC
>DAOTVW010000228.1:0-2240 GCA_034436035.1 Anaerolineales bacterium | reverse complement strand
ATTGCAGCGGGAAATCTTGATAACATACTCCAAACTCTTAACGCATTGACTATTCCAGGCGATCATTACATATCATCGGAGGATTTATGGAATGCGCTTGCGTCATTCAATGGAATTGCAATATTATTGCAGGGATCGACAAGCTCCAATGCGACAATCGCCGCCGCATGTCAGCAGGCGCTGGAGGTGTTGCGACATTCGAATATCCAGCAATATCGATATGAGAATAGTGAAATACAAAATATGATTAACGCTTTCCAATCAGCGGGATTAATGACATCCGCACAGGTTACTCAATTTCAATCCGCCTTTACGCAATCATATTCAAATGTCGCATCCGGGATATTCGGAAGAGACGCAACGCTTCAGGATTTATGGGATTATATGAACATGAACGGAGGTAAGTTATAATGGCTGTCATAGGTTACGATCCTCTTTCAATAATTCAAATACAGGATTCAGGAAGCGCGTCAATCGCTTCGGGAGCGAACTCAGCGGTAATGACGGTTGGTGGAACCACGACTATTTTCAACAATAATTCGCAGCAATGTTACGTGGCGAATGGCGTTATAACGTTCACATTCGCCACCGCCCCAGTGGCCGGAACCGTGCTTGAATTGCATGCGCAAACCTCCATGGATGGAACGACATGGACTGATCTGGATCAGAGCATCGGATATCTGACAGGTGTTACTTGCCGTGCGATCACCACGCTCCAAACCGAACCGTTGACATTCATTCTGTATCCCGTCCAATATAAGTTCTGGCTTTACAACGCCACAGGCCAAACCGTCTCCGCAGGCTGGACGCTGTCAATACTTCCCAGTAAAAATCAGGCGGTATAATCCATGAGCTATGGTTGGGGCAAGAATCTCATCCCACCCTCTAATGCGGAAATTGATTATTCGCATCCGCTTTGTCCGAATGTGTTATGCCTTTTACCTCATGTGGCGGCAATTCCCAGAAACAGAGCGATATATTCATACCCATGGCTAAATGCCGGAAACTTTGCCACATGGAATGGCAATTATTTTACCGGGACAAATACTGTCAATTATATAGCAAACACTGGTTATGGATCATGGGTTGTGTCTGCGATACTCAAGCAAGATGGATTTATTGTGGGACTACATACAGGAAGTGCATTTGATCAGGCACTTTATTCTAATGGTGGATATATATATTACTATATATACGATGGTTCAAGAAAAAACATAAACAGCCCAGTCTCGTACTCTTTTGGCATAAAATTAAATATGATTGGTGTCTGTAATGGAACATCTGAATCTTTGTATATTAATGGTAATCTGGTAGCCACCGCACCTACGGGGAATAGTTATCAGGGATATACACTTCCGAATGTGCAAATAGGTGGGGTGACATCTTCCACTGGTATCACAATTACTCAACAATCAGCACTACCTATATTTGAAAGAATTTATTATTATAACTATGCGCTAAAGAGTTCTCAATGCCAACAATTATATCAGGAGCCATACGCATTCGTGCAGGCGCCAGGCAGGAATATTTTTTACAGTCTTCCAAGCGGAGTTATATTCACAGGAATCGCCATTGCCGTGGCAAATGCATACGGTGCAACGAAAGCGTCAACACGCGTAACCGGCGTCGGCGTATCGGCATCTATCGCTTCGGGTTCCACTGCTGCGAAAACAAAAGTGATTGGAACATCCGTATCCGCATCCAACGCTTTAGGGACAACAAAAGCAAAGGCAAAGTTAATTGGTACTGCAACAAGTGCAGCTATCTCTACTGGCGTTGTACGAGCAAAAACGCGTATAATAGGAACTTGCATAGCCGCATCAAACGCAGTTGGCGGTATGAAAGCCAAGACGATACTCATTGGCACCGCAATCGCCGTCGCTGTCGCGAATGGTGCGCTCAGGACAGGCGCAAGTATTACATTCGCAGGAACCGCCATATCCGCATGCGTGGCTTCCGGCGCGCTAAAGGCTTCAACACGCATACAAGGTACCGCAGTATCCGCTTCCAACGCATTGGGAGCAATAAAAGCGAAGACGAGAATTATAGGCGCCGCCATAAGCGCGGCGGTTGGCGCAGGCGTCATGAAAGGAAAAACGCGCATAACCGGAACTTGCGTGGCGGCTTCAAACGCATTGGGAACAATCAATGCGAAGGCGAGACTGATTGGAACCGCGACAAGCGCGGCCGTATCCAATGGCGTTTTAAAGGCGAAAACGTATATAATAGGGACATGTGTG
>DAOTVW010000227.1:0-7825 GCA_034436035.1 Anaerolineales bacterium | reverse complement strand
CCCGTTGCTGAAAGCAAACGTTTCCATTCGTTGTCTTCAGCGCGGTCAATCCCTCAACGCTTAAGGGATATGGAAGGGGAAAGCGAAGAACGGCTTCCAATGCGCATGGGTGAATTTGCCCGGGTGTTGGGTGGTGGGTTGGTTCCCGGATCAGTCACATTAATTGGCGGTGATCCCGGAATTGGGAAAAGTACCTTGCTCCTGCAAGTCGCTCTAGAAATGGCACATCAGCATGTCGTTTTATATGTCTCTGGTGAGGAATCGGAGCGCCAGATTCGCATGCGCGCCAGGCGTTTATTGAGTCATGGTCAAAAAGGCGAGGCGGGCAATCCCATCCCGGCAGATTTATATCTGGTCACAGAAACGAGTCTACCGGTTATTCTTGACCATGTCAGTGCCATTAAACCGCAGTTACTCATTGTGGACTCGATCCAAACCACTTATTTACCCGAATTAGAATCCTCGGCTGGATCGGTATCCCAGGTTCGGGAAACAGCTTCCAGGCTGCGGGAGCTGGCAAAATCTAGCGGTGTGGCGGTCTTCTTAATCGGACATGTCACTAAGGATGGTGTGATTGCCGGTCCACGTGTTTTAGAACATATTGTGGATACGGTGCTTTATCTCGAAGGGGATCGTTTTCAGTCTTACCGCTTGCTGCGTTCCGTCAAGAATCGTTTTGGTGCGACCTCAGAAGTGGGCGTGTTTGAAATGGCGGAACGCGGCATGGTAGAGGTGCCTAATCCTTCTGCAGCGTTTCTCGCCGAGCGGATGGTAAACGCACCTGGTTCGGCTATTGCGGTGATGATGGAGGGCACCCGGCCTTTATTGGTGGAAATTCAAGGGCTGACCAGCCCCACCCCCTTCGGAAACCCGCGCCGTACCGCCAATGGCGTGGATTATAACCGCTTGCTTTTAATAACTGCTGTGTTGACCCGCCGTTTGGGATTGCACCTTGGTGAACAAGATATTTTTGTCAATGTGGTGGGTGGATTAATGATCGATGAACCGGCGGCAGATTTGGCAATAGCCGCAGCAATTGCTTCTTCCTTTCGCAACCATCCCATTCGGGCTGATTTGGTTTTGATTGGGGAAGTGGGCTTATCTGGGGAGCTGCGCATGGTCAATCAGCTACAGGCCCGTTTGCGAGAGGCAAATGCTTTAGGGTTTACCAGTGCGGTTGTGCCCCATCGTGTTGGCGGCGGAGAAGCTTACCCAAAAGGAATGGAAGTGATCGAAGCCCGCTCACTGCGCCAGGCGCTCGAGGCAGCCCTGGTGGTTGCGTGATAGGGGAAGGGACTTCTGATACTAATTAGAAAATAATTCGTAATTACTCAGCATAGCTATCATTGGAAAAGAGTTTTCTTTGCACCGGAAGCATTCTTATTCCATGCCCGTTAGGCGCCATTGCGAAGGAGCGTTCTTTGCGACTGAATCAATCTTTAATCCGGCAGGGAGATGGCTTCACTTCGTTCGCCATGACAGGTATCGGCCGGGAGATGGCTTCACTTCGTTCGCCATGACAGGCATCGGTCGGGAGATGGGTTCGTTGTATTACAACTCATGACATAACTCGAACAGCATTTTGTAAAAATGCCCGCCAGGCGTCATTGCGAAGGAGCGCTCTTTACGACTGAAGCAATCTCCAATCCGGCCGGGAGATGGCTTCACTTCGTTCGCCATGACAGGCATCGGCCGGGAGGTGGCTTCACTTCGTTCGCCATGACAGGCATCGGTCGGGAGATGGGTTCACATGTATGCTATGATATTTACTATTAATAGGATTCTTGCAATAAAAGATGAGTAGTCACCCTGTTTTCATTATAAATTGGTTATTTTCTTCCCTACCCCCCAACTCAGTTTATTGATTTAGCCGAGCACAGGAAAGGGCGCATCCCTTAGGTCATAACTCCTAAATCTTGTAACTTTCTCTGGAAATAAAAATAGAACAAAAGTGCTATAATTATCTTTTGAAAATCCTCTTTTCCACTTCGATAAAGGCTGGTATGCTTAAGCGAGTTCATAGTAAAATGATGGCAGAATAAAATGTACATTGCGATTGAGGGTGTAATTGGTGTAGGAAAAACGACATTGGCACGGCTATTGCAGCCGCTGTTCCAGGCTAATGTATTGTTGGAAGTTTTTGAAGAAAACCCGTTTTTGGGAGAATTCTATGCTGATCGGCAGCGCTATGCCTTTCAAACGCAGCTTTTCTTTTTGCTCAGCCGTTATCATCAACAACGAGCGGTACCTGAGTTACTAAAGAATGGACATGCGTTGATTGCCGATTATACTTTTGAAAAGGATGCGTTGTTTGCGGGAATAAACCTCAAAGGCGACGAATTAGATATGTATTATCGGGTACACGAAGCATTGGCAGAAAAAATCCATCAACCGGAATTAATTATCTATCTGCGAGCCAGTTTAGATATATTAATGCAGCGGATTGCTTTACGCGATCGTCCATACGAAAGGAACATGGAAAGAGCATATATCGAACAGCTTATGCTTGCTTACGAGAATCGTTTTGGTTCGGGGCGTAAAGGCTCGCTGCCACCAACATTAGTGATAGATAGCGATCATCTAGATTATATTCGTAACGAAAGCGATTTAAATTGGGTGGTAGAACGCATCCGCCAAGCACTGCGGTTATCACCATTTCAAGCCGAATTACCTCTGGAATTGGAGGATTCTAATTAATGCGCATCAATGCGGACACCATATTCGATTTAGCTCATCATGCAGTAGAAGAGCGCGCTCGTAAAGACGCAACGATCCTGGCGGCATACCTTTGCGGAGCTGCCTTAGAGAAAGAATTTTTATTAGGGGGGACGATGGATATTGATTTGGTTTTTATCCATATTGATGAAGTCACCCCAGCGCGTGAAATTGTACGCATCACCGATGATATTCATTTTGACATCACCCATCATCCGCTCAAAGAATATGAACCACCCCGGCGCGTGCGTGCTCATCCCTGGTTAGGTCCAACTGTATTTGATTGCAAACCCTTATTGGATCAGCGACACACCTTTGATTTCATTCAAGCCAGCGTACGGGGGATGTTTAATCAGCCCGAAACGATTTTGGAGCGTGCTCGTCCGCAAGCGGAGCATGCCCGCAGTATGTGGTTTGGGATCATGGATGTGAGGGCGAATCCGGATTTAGCCGCATTAAAGCTGTACTTCAAAGCCATTGAACATGCCGTTAATTCCATTGCGTTACTCAGTGGGGCACCATTAACCGAAAGGCGGTTAGTGATGAATTTTGCCAAACGCGCTGAAGCAGTGGGAAAAGGCGGTTTATATGCCGGGTTATTGGGTTTATTAGGTGGTGCTGCTGTGAACCAGGAAATCCTTCAAGGATGGTTACCCGCCTGGAAAGAGGCTTTTGTTTCTTTACCTAGCCAAACCAATTACCTTCGACTACACCCAGACCGGTTGAATTATTATTACCGCGCATTTGAAGCATTCTTAAGATCGGGAGAACCGCGCCAGATTCTATGGCCCTTCCTCTCCACGTGGATTAAAATTATAGAATTAACCCCTCAAAACAGAGAAAACCAAGAAATATGGCAGGACATTCTCCAGAAAACCCAGATTGGGGGAGAATATTTTCCGCAAAAAATTGCCGCATTGGATGCCTATTTAGATCAAGTAGAAGAAACACTGGAACAATGGGCGGCAGTTAACGGCGGATAAAAAGTTTCACGTGAAACATTAATAACTGATTCGCACATTGAAACTGCACTTCTATGTCTAAAAAGGTTTCACGTGAAACATTCATCAATCTATACGGAGCTCTTGCACCGCTAATTGTTTACTCCAAAATAACCAACCAACTAATAGCGCTAAAGGTATCCAGCCGGTTAAACTAGCAATGGTGCCGCCAAACGTGATATCCACCCCCTGGAAAAACATCAGCGGAATGCCGGCGGTTGCATTAAGAGAGCCATGCGCCAAGGCGGGCAACCAGGGGCTTCGCGTGCGCAAGTAAAGCCAACTTAAAAAGCTGCCCATGAGCACACAAAAGATAATCATTAAAAACACTCCTAAATAGGGGTGGGTTGGATAATTATGTCCTTGCAGAATAGCTGGCGCATGCCAGATTCCCCAAACTGCTCCACTGAGCAAAATGGCTTTCCCCTGCCCTAATGGGAGCAACTGTGGCAGGAGGAATCCGCGCCAGCCCAACTCTTCTCCCAGCGCGAAGATAGTATTAATGAGCGGCGCCAGGAATAGAGTAAAGGCTATTTGAATGATGACAACCAGATAGGGTGAGATGTTTGCCCCGCCAGGTGCATTTTGCATTGTCTCTTTGATTTGAGTGAACTGGATGTCAAGTTTGCCCAACCCAAATGCCCAGGTTAAAATTCCGGTGGCAATCGCTAACAAAGGTGGAATAAACCAGGCAATCCAGATCAGCTTGGGCTCACCGATCCGATTTAAATTGAGCGAACGAAGCGGTTGCTTAAGTGCGTAGCGCGTGCTGATGATTGCTGCAACTCCCGGCGCCCACATCGCGATACTCCAAAAGGATAATTTCATCCATTGCTGGGATTGGGGATTGCGAATCAAAAGGGGAAGGCAGAACAATATCCAGGCCAGGCTAAACGAGATGAGGCTATACATGACAATTGCTTTTCGGTTCATTTTATTATCCTGTTATCCCAATTTTCTTCTATAGTTTTTTCGGTGGAATGGTCTCGGAGGATTGTTGGATTTTGTGAAACACAAGATAAGAATAAATCACCGGTACAATGGCGGCGAGGAGAATTGGTCCCATCACAAACCAAAATGCCAGCCTACCCCAAAATACTCCCAAAAACGTCAGGACACCAGCCACCTTGAAAAGAACGCTCCCCAGGCGATGCGTTTTCTCCCAGACCATGTCATTTGAAAGTGTCCAGGGGGTGCGGATACCGATGAACCAATTGGGCTGCGCTTTGCTAATCAAGATACCAGCTGCAAAAACCAATACCCCCAATGCAGGCAACATTGCCCGGCTCATAGCAAAGGTATACCCCAGATTGAAAAGCAAGGTGAGGATATAGATGTACACCATAAAAACTACGATGAGGACAATAAAGTTATTAAAGGTGCCGCGAAAGCGCTCTATATTTTTCGCAAGAGGATCAATCTTGGGCATAATGAGAAACAATCCTATCATCAGTAAGGTGATGCTTGGCATGAGAAAGACTCCCCAGAAGCGGGGGATATACCCATTCACTTGATCATTGGCACTCCAGTGGGAAGCCATGAGCGGTGGCAGTTTCTGCCAAAGCAAGAGTCCGCCCATTGTGGAGAGCAAGATAAGGATGAGCATCAGGAATAGAGCTGTTTTTGTTTTCATCGTTTACTCCTCTTTTATCGTGGGAGTGTTTTGAGCAAGAGAGGTCAAACCACTTAATCCACCAAGATTCATTGTTTCCACTGCACTGCTCGGTACGATCACCAGCGCACCTTTTTCTTTCAAACCTTCGAATAGCATATTCATCGCCCGCAGGTGTAATGCGGTAGGGTTATTTTGATAAGCTTTAGCAGCTTCTGCAAAAGATGCTGCGATTTGCTTCTCGGATTCACCCAGGATGACCCGCGCCTGGCGTTCTCGTTCCGCTTGTGCTTGCCGGCTCATGGCATCTTCGAGATCTTGCGGGATGACAATATCGCGGATCTCCACCGATTGCACACTTACCCCCCAAGGCGTGGTGCGTTCATCGATAATCTGCTGTAAATCGGCATCCATTTTGGCGCGCCCGACTAAGATATCAGCAAGGTTCATCTGACCAATGACCTCGCGCAAGGCAGTTTGGGCAGCCCAGGTAATTGCACTGCGATAGTCCTCTACTTCCAGAGCGGCTTTTTCTCCATCCCAGACCATCCAAAACAATACAGCATCTACATTGACCGGTACGGTATCTTTGGTAAGTGATTTTTCGGCGTTGAACGGAGTGACCATTACGCGCTGGTCAATCCAATTGGAGATGCTATCCACAATCGGTATGATCCAGAACAAACCTGGTCCGGCTAATTTATGGAAGCGTCCAAAGCGTAAAATGACCGCTTTTTCCCATTGAGAGGCAACCTTTATCGCCATCATCAGGTAAAGCCCTACCAGGAAAAAGGGGGTAAAGATTGCCGCGATACTTCCATCCGATAAGGCAGTGTTGGTATCGAGGTAGATCGCTAAAGCGATGGCAATTACAAAAAAGATAAATGCCGCTAACATGGCGATAGGGGGGATATGTTCGTCTTTTTTGGTAAATAATTTATTTATTCGATCGGTCGATTTATTCATTTTTTCACCTCGTGTATGTTCTATAACTCGATTTTTGGTGCGTCACCGGATTGCAGCCATTCGTCAATATGTTTCTGGACAATCTCCGCGACCTCTGCGGGTTGAAATCCCAATCGAGCAGCATCGGCCAGGTAACGACGAGTGAGGCTGGTCAGGCTCTGCTGTCGAATTTGATTCATTGTTTCTGGTTTCGGCGTTTCCCAGATATAGGTACCCCGTCCATGTTGGGTGGAAATTAATCCAGCTTCATCCAACAACCGATAGGCGCGGGCAACTGTGTTGAAATTGACCCGTAAATCGGCTGCCATCTGGCGCACGGTCGGCAATTGATCGCCGGGTTTGAGTTCACCGTTGGCTACCTTTTGGCGGATTTGCTCGACGATTTGCAGGTAGATGGGTTGTTCAGAACGAAAGTCAATCGTGATTTGCATGATTTATCACATATCCTTCTCCGATTGTAGTATTGTATTATTGTATAATTGTATAATTGATTGAATTGTATATCATCAAAATAAGGTTGTCAAGGGATAAAATTACGATTGCGCCTTGCTAGCTATTCAACCAGCGTACGGCAGTAGTCTGGATATTCTGCTCACGCGGTTCGTGCACAGCTGCTCGGCCAACGCGGTTTACTGGTTGGGCTTGCCTACATTCCGTTGGTTGAGCCCCGTCGAAACCTTGTTGAAATACCCTCCGAACCCCCGTTGGTTGAGCTTGTCGAAACCAAAAGAATAAATATCATTCAACGTACAGAGATGATGCACAGCCTGAATCACTAGAACCTGCCTGGCAGATTCTTTCTACAGTGAATAAGTAAAATGGTTAACTGACAACAAGAACTGGACAACAGATAACCAAAACCGGTTATAGGATAACAGAACACTTGTGCCCAAAAGCTGATTGTTGAATCCTAACACCTTCTCGCCTCCCGATTCCCAACTTTGTTGCTTCTCCCTTGACAGATCAGTATACCCGTATATAATTCAACGTATGTTGAACTATTATGCGGATGAAGGAATAAATACCCCGGTTAATTTAGCGGTATTATCAAACCGACTCAGAGTTCTGGCTGAGCCTAAACGACTGCTGATAATTAACCTCATCATGGAGGGAGTCCAGTGCAATTGTGAGCTCGGCGATGCGTTGCACATGTCGCCCAATTTAATCTCGCACCATTTGAGCAAGCTACGTGAAGCTGGTTTGGTTGACGTTGAGCGAGACCCCTTTGATTCTCGGTGGGTTTATTATTCGATCAATCGCCAGGCATTAGAAGAACTCAATGCTGCTTTTGGTGTTTTTTTTGATCTGAAACGAATCAAGCCGCGCCGGCTCACTTGCGGTCCACAGACAGTATTATGTGCGACCGATTTGGGCGTGAAAGAGAGTTAATTTTTTTACCAAAATTCTTCAATGGAGATTGAAATATTATGAGTGAGACTACCCCCTTATTGGATATCTTACCGGTTTCTCATGAACCCATCGATGTTGAAATATTTGATCCGCCTTTATGTTGTCCCACCGGTTTGTGTGG
>DAOTVW010000226.1:0-18019 GCA_034436035.1 Anaerolineales bacterium | reverse complement strand
TCTGGCCGGCGACATCGGTATCGGCGCTTTCGATCACCAGTTCATTGGTGATGCCTTTGTCCATGTATTCCTTGTTGGTCTCAATCAGCTCGGCGATCATCTGGGTGCGGTATTCGCTGCTGATGAACGGGTTGGAAATACCAATGGTGAATTTCTTGGTGGCGGGTTGAGGAGCTTCGGTTGCTGGTGCTTCTGTAGCCGCTGCTTGGGTAGGTTGTACCGCTTCGGTAGCCGGTGCGGTTGTTTCTTGTGGTGCTGCAGTGGGAGCAGCACAGGCTGATAGCACCATTGAAACAATGATGATCAGCATTCCAATATACATAAGGCTTTTCTTAAACATGGTTATCTTCTCCTTCTGATTTTAAGATTAGAGATGGATTGGTTATTATGTGGAAATGAGTAGTATTTTTTGCGATGCACCTCCTTTATAAACTCCTAAAGTTAGATTGACAACAATTGATGAGGGTGGTCTTGTACAACAAACAGGTGTTCCATTGCTAACGCAATTGCACCGATTACCCCGGCATCCGCCGCTATTCGCGAATAGTTAATCGCTAAATGGGTTGTCGCGAGGGGCAAGGAACGCCGCAAGACCACGGACCGAATGGCAACCAGTAAATGATTGCCAAAATTCGCAATTCCGCCACCGATGAAAATATGGCTGGGATTGAAGAAATTGACCAAGCTAGCCAGTACATCACCGATCATCTGTCCGCTCTCACGAATGATTTCCAGAGCTGCTTGATCGCCTTCGCGGCAGGCTGCATTGACATCTTCGGGGCGAATAATGCCACCATTTGCTTCCATGAGTTGTTTGAGGAATGGGCTTGCGCCTGAAAGCGCTGCTTGTAATCCTTTCTCTGCGATAGCAGGAGCTGCAGCCATTGCTTCGAGGCAGCCAACATTTCCGCATTTGCATATTGGCCCATTCTTATCCACACAAATGTGCCCGATATCCCCAGCACAGCCAGTGCTGCCGCGGTGAATACGCCCGTTTGAAATAATCCCAGCGCCGATGCCGGTGCCGATTTTTATGTATAGAAAATGGTCAATATTAATTCCATCCCCCGCCCATTTTTCACCCAATGCCATGATATTGACATCGTTATCGACCACGATGAGTGCTTGGGGAAAAGCGCGGTGAATGTATTCACGGATAGGAAAATTCTCCCATTCTGGCATGAGGGGTGGGGCTACCAGGATGCCACGGGCGAAATCAACCGGACCAGGAACGCCCATTCCAATTGCTAAGATTTCATCCGGTTGACAGCCTTGTGTTGCGGCTAACTGATGGATCAGTTCAATAACCCGGTTAAGAAATGATTCCGGTTTGAGGCGCACGTCTGCCGCTTCACTGATGCGCTGTAAAATGCGTCCCACCAAATCGGAAATAACCAAATCAACACTGGTTGCTCCAATATCGACGCCAACCAGATAACCCAGGCTTTGGTTTAAACAAATCAGGCGTGGCTTTCGTCCACCGATGGACATAGCCTCGCCTGTTTGGATTAATATTCCTTCGTCAATGAGCTGGTGAATGACCTGAAAAGTTTTCGCTTTTGACCAGCCGGTGATTTGGGAAAAATCACGCGCGGTCAGGCAACCTTGTTTGCGTAATGCCCGAATGAGTTGCGCCGCATCTGGTTTGATCATAATCGGGGCGCGCATATTCACTCTGTCGCGTGCTTGCTGCGTTTCCACTTGGGGCATCCTTGGATGGTCCTCTCTGATGAAGATTGCCAGTCCTATCTCATTTGAATTATTCACTTATTAACTATAAGAAAATATTATATTCTATTATATCAAAAATTGATTGTAAAATCAATATCCTAGTTCGTATATAAAAATAAAAACATCGTCTAATTAATAGACAAAGTCATCCTTGCGGTTGTCATTCCTCTTTGATAATCTGCGAAATCTCACCGCTGGTCTTATTTTTAAGGATGATTTTCAGACGACCATTTGGCATTCGCTCTTCTTTTATCAAGAAATGCTGATCGTCATAATCTTTGAGAGCGACTTCAGTTGGGGTATAGCATTCCCCACGCCAAGTTGCCAATTCGACCGGCTCCCATTTTTTCGTTTCAGCTGCCTTATAACATGCATCAATCACTGCATTGACAATGTAACCGTCATAAAAAGTCTCCATGGGGGTTTTGCCGGCATCCATCGAATTGAACATATCGAGAAACATTTCCACATAACCAAGTGAACCAATCTCATCACCTACCGGGAATAACCAACCCGTATCTCCTTCTGCTTTTTCGGCTACATAGCCAGCTGCGCCAACATTGGTAAACATTTCAAAACCGGTGCGCAGCCAATGATTGAGCCAAATCGTACCCTCGGTGCCAGCGATTTCATCGCGCAAATCCATTCCACCACGAAAAGTCCAGCTAACCTCAAACTGTCCAATCGCACCGCTATCATAGCGAACTAAACCTACTGCATGGTCTTCGGTCTCAATTGGGTGGACTTGCGTATCTGCCCAGCATGAGACTTCGATGGGGCGGCATTCTTTTCCAATAAAATTGCGGGCAATTTCAATACAATGGCAGCCCATATCGACAATGGCACCTCCCCCAGAATAGGCTTTCATCCAGAACCAATCGCTGTGTGGTCCGGCATGGGTTTCTCTGGATCTTGCCCAAAGGATTTTCCCCAGCGCACCCTTTTTCACCGAATCCAGTGCCTTGAGCGTTTTGGGTGTATAAACTAAATCTTCCAAATAGCCATGAAACACACCAGCTTTTTCCACGGCTTCAAGCATTTGTAAAGCTTCTGCCGCACTGGTCGCCAGTGGTTTGGTGCATAAAACAGCCTTCCCTGCTTCTGCAGCGAGTAATGCAGCTTGCTTATGCAGGTAATTTGGTAAACCAATAATGACTGTGTCTACCTGGGGGTGTCGGATGGCTTGAGCTAAGTCCGTCGTCCAATGGGGAATATGAAATTCTTGCGCAAATTTTTGAGCTGATTCTTCATGACGGGAATAGACCATGCTGATTTGATCTTTTCCTCTGAAGTTAAGTAAACTCATGGCATAAAATCTACCGATAAGGCCAGTACCTAAAAGAGCGATCTGGTGGTTCATTGGCTTACTCCTTCAGAAAGATTTTGTGAATAAATGTACGAACATTCTAATTTTAGACGATTTTTACTGATTCGTCAACTTGGCAAACCCCACAATTCGCGTATAATTGTTTTATTGTACGCACATTTTTTGCTCTATTATCTATGGAAGGATCCCTATCAATGATGACACCACGCCAACGTGTACTTACAGCCATGCAACATGAGGAACCTGACCGGGTACCGCTCGCTTTAGGCGGAGGCCCGTATGGGGTTGTGGATGAGCTTTACCTCCAGCTTGTTGAATTATTGCAACTTTCCGAACCGGTTAAACCTTTTCGTAGCGGGCACACGATTTCTTACATGGATGACCGCTTATTGGAAAAACTGGGCACAGATTTACGCTACTGTTGGCCTGGTTTGCTACCGAATAGTCCGATTATCCCTGGCGAGGATGATCAAACTTTTTATGATTCATACGGGCAAATCTGGTTGCGCGCCAAACCATATTATTATGCCGGTCGGGGGATTTTAGCCGATGCCACCAGTCTGGCGGATATCAATCGCCTGGTGCATTGGCCAGATTTAGCGGATCCGTGTTGGATGGCGGGGGTAACGGAAAGGGCCAGATATTTGCGCACGCAAACGGACTATTTTGTGGTGATGCGCATGGTAGCTTCTCATGGACCCTTTCAAACTGCTTGTGATTTACGTGGCACAGAAAATTTCCTTATGGATATGGCGATGAACCCCGACTTTGCATTGGCGTTGCTAGATCGAGTAACCTCGATTCAAGAAGGGTTACTGCGTCTGGCAATGGAAGCCGCTGGTGAATATTTGGACATGATTGAATTACCAGGCGATGATTATGCTGGCAACCGCAATACCTTGATGTCGTTGGGAATGTTCCGCCGTTTTATTAAACCCTGCCTACAGCGCCTAATTCAAGTTATCCGTAATTACAAACCAGAGATTAAAATAATGTTGCACAGTGATGGCGCGATAGGGAGTTTGCTAGGCGACATCATCGATTTAGGCGTCGATGTCATTCATCCCTTAGAACCCCTTCCCGCCACTGATCTTGTGGCAATTAAAAAACAATTTGGCGACAAAATTACCTTTTTGGGTGGCATCGATATCTCTCATGCTTTACAAGGTTCTGAGGAGGACGTTATCCGTGAGGTGAAGACTCGCTTACAACAATTAGCTCCTGGCGGTGGATATATTCTGGCTCCGGCTAATCATTTACAAGCGGATATACCTGCTCGCAATGTGGTTACCCTTTACCATACCGCCCGAGAATTAGGAAAATATCCACTCACAATATAATGATCTTTTATGAGAAGGATAGTATTATTCATTGGATAAAATGAAACTTCCCTATTCAACCGTTGATCCCCATAGCCCTGTTCCATTGTATTATCAGGTATACCTGGATTTGCGGCGCATGATTTACCGCGGCATCCTCACCACTGACCAAATCCTCCCGCCTGAGCTGGAAATTTGCCAAGCTTATCATGTCGGCCGGCAGACAGTCCGCCAAGCAATTGCCAAGTTGGTTGACGAGGGTTTGTTAGAACGCTTTGCTGGCAGGGGCACCTTTGTGCGCGCAATTCCAAACCCAATACAATTTTTTTTGGACCGCAGTTTTTCACAACAAATGCGGGAATTGGGACGGATTCCAAAATCACGGGTAATCCGCTGTGAGTTAGGAAGTGTTGCAGAAGATGCCCCTCTTGCATTAATCGATAAAGTTGGTTCAGCGTGTATGATTTTGGAGCGTATCCGCTTAGGAGATGATGAGCCGATTTGCCATCAAACTTCCATTGTGCTTGTCGAACGCTGCCAGGGGATTGAAAAAGTCGATTTTTCCAATCAATCCCTTTATGAAGTTTTGACTTCTCACTATCACTTGATCATCAATCAAATAGACCATGTAGTACGCGCCGTCGCAGCAGATCCTTTGCGTTCTGATCTCCTTGAAGTCCCGGTAGGTACACCTTTATTGTATGTTGGCACAACGACTTATTTAGATGACGGCGATGTTATCGAGTATTCAGCCAGTTATTATCGGGCGGATCGCTATGAATACCGGACGACGCATCCCCCACAAAGTAAAATCTAGACTTTTTGATTATTAATGATGGAGAATAGGATGACAAATTCAGCCTTGGAGTATTTGTCTCGTGCGCAGTCCATCCTTCAGCGCATTCAAGAAACCCAAATGGCGGCAATAGAAAGCGCAGCGGAACTTTTCGCGCGCACCATAGCCGATAATGGACTGGTACACATGTTTGGGACTGGGCATTCGCGTATCTTTGTCGAAGAAATGTTCCCTCGGCATGGCAGTTTTCCAGGTTTTCATCCGATTGTGGAGCTTTCCCTCACCTATCATAATTTGGTGGTTGGTTCCAATGGACAACGCCAAGCGATGTTCCTGGAGCACATAGAAGGGTTTGGGCAGGTTATCTTGCGCAATTTTGTCTTCACTCCCCCCGATTGTTTTTTGCTTTTCTCCAATAGTGGAGTAAATCAGGTGGTGGTAGATGTTGCATTGGAAGCAAAACGCTACCAGATGCCAGTTGTTGCAGTGGTATCCCTGGAACATTGTCAAGGTGTTCCAGCCTTACACTCTAGTGGTAAAAAGCTCATCGATGTTGCTGATATTGTGATTGATAATTGCTCCCCTGGCGGCGATGCAATGGTAACTATCCCCGGTTTAGCAGATCCAGTTGGCCCGGGGTCAACGATTGGAGCTGCGGCGGTTACCAATGCCATTAAATGCTTGGTGGCAGAAAAATTAACCGCCCTGGGTAAGCCGCCGATTGTCCTTACCTCCAATTACTTCATCGGCAGTGAAGCAGCGAAAAAACGTTTTGATGAATGCTATGATGATTATCGTTGCCGGGTACAAAAAGTGTATGGTTGTTAGGGAGCCTTATTTCAATGGGTATCAAAATAAACGTATGCCACCTCTAGCGCAAGGTCATTCGTTAAGGTGATATCACCCCAATTAGCTGGGGGGATTGCTAAATCCGGAATAATACCACTGCTTTCCCAATTCCAATCCGGATGATAATAAGGGACAAATTTTTCGTGGGCTAATAGCAATAATGAACCATCCTTGAATGGATAGCCCCATAATAATTCGACATTCCCATCGGTGGTTTCGCCCATTAAATACGCTCGCCCGCGGTCTTTTAATACCCCAGCGCAAAGCTCGCCGAAACTATAGGTATCTTTTCCGATTAAAACCACAAGGGGTTTATATTGGGAGCCAAATTTATCTACCCCTTTAATAACCCAGGGCCGTTTATGGTTATACCGATCCACAAAATAACCGAGATTCCCATTGGTGAAATAAGCCAAAACGCTACTGGCGATGGATGCTTCTCCACCCATGTTTTCACGCAAGTCAAGGATAAGCCCATCCAATGGAGCCAGGGTTGCCATCTCTTCTAAGGCTTTGCCTAATCGATTGTCAATATACTCGTCATTAAAGCCCGCTACTAATAAGTAACCAATCCGTTTTCCGCCTGGCGTGATCAACACCTGGTGCGGTACTGGCATGCGGGTATCCACTTTTTCGCGTTTCATAGCAACCAGGCGGGGCGGTTCACCAGGGCTCTGAACGGTCACCGTGACATACGTCCCTTCCGCACCGCTAAGCAAATTTTTATAATTGCCTTGCTCATCAAATAAAGCTTCTCCATTTACTGCTGTGATCGAATCATGGGGTTTCAAGCCCGCCGCTTCGGCAGGGCTATTGCGAAAAACGAGGATTACTACGATGCGTTTATTCTCATAATCCGGTGTAGTAAAGATACCAATACCGGCGAATTTGGCTGAGCCCGCGTAGAGCTTCTTTTCGAAGTCGAACTCGGCTGGTGTCCAATAGTTGGAATGATCGTCGTTCAATCGGTAGATCATTTCTTTCATGGACTCATAGAACTGCTTTGGTCCCATTCCGATGGTCAGACGGGCAACATATTCACGATGGACTGCTTCCCAATCCAATCCATTAAAATCGGGATAGAGATATTTATTTTTTACCGTGCTCCAGATTTGTTCGAATAAATCGACCTGTTCTGGTAATGTCGTCGGAACCGGCGTTGCAGTCGGCGTGATGGTAGGCGTCTCGGTCGGGGTCAGTGTAATCGTTGGAGTCGGAGAAGGGGTGATTGTGGGAGTATGGGTTGGGATTGCGGTGGCAGTGGCGGTGGCAGATGGGGATGGAGATGGGGTGGGCGTTTGCCAGGCGAGGGGCAACTGACTTTGACAAGCTAAAGCGCTCAGAAAGATGAAGAACAGTGCGATCAGAAAGGTTTTTGTTTTCATAGATTTTTAAAAGTTATGTTCCTTGCAAGGTTATGGGGCTTGATTTCCGAGTTACTTAAGCTCATCTGCACCCCGATTTACCCAATGAATAATGCACCTAAAACCGCAGCAAATAAGGTAATACTGATATAGCTATTGATATTGAAAAAGGCCAGGTTAATATGGGTCAGGTCATCTGGTTTAACGAGCCGATGCTCCCAGGTAAACAAAGCAATGGTAATCATTAGACCAATCCAATAAGGAAAACCGAAATGAAGGAGGATGCCTAACCAAATTAACAGGATAACGCTGATGGCATGAGCCAGGATTGATAATTGAAGGGCAACATTAACCCCGAAGCGAGCAGGAATCGATTGCAGCTGGTCGCGGCGATCATATTCTACATCCTGGCAGGCGTAAATCAGATCAAAGCCGCCAATCCAAAAGGTGACGATCGCCAGTAACAGCCAAGCCGGCGCATCAGAGCGTTGGAAAAGAGAACCCCGTACCGCCACCCAGGCTCCCAGCGGGGCAAGACCATCCGTGAACCCTAATAAAAAGTGGGTGAGCCAGGTGAACCGTTTGGTGTAGGAATAGCCAAATAAGAACAAGAAAGCTCCTGGTAAGAGGATGATGGGCAGCCGTCCCAGTTGGGCAGCTGCCAGAGTTAATACAAAGGCTGCCAGAATCGTGCCAAACCACGCAGCCCGTAGCGTGATTTTTCCACTTACGAGCGGTCGCTGCCATGTGCGAGGATTGTGGGCATCGAAAAAACGATCGGCAATGCGGTTGAAGCCCATGGCAACCGTGCGTGCTGCAGCCATCGCAATCGTGATCCAGAGGAACTGATGCCAGGTTGGCAACCCGTGTGCGGCTAAGAGCATACCCAAATACGCAAATGGCAGGGCGAAGATGGTGTGTTCAAATTTGATGAGCTCGAGGAAGTCGCGCAAGGATTTCATATCACATCCATTTACAAAGCCGTTTTTCCATCCAATCAACCAGGTAATATAACCCTAAGCCAAGCAGGCTCATTGCCAAAATGCCGACATACATAGCAGGGTAATTGAACAAGGTACTACCGTTCAAATAGATGTAATACCCCAGCCCTTTTTGGGTGGCAAATAGTTCCGCCACGTATAAGACTGCTACCGCTGTCCCAATGGATTGGCGCAGGGCGGTCAGAATAGCTGGCAGGCTGGCAGGAAGGTAGACGAAGCGGAATAATGCCCGTCGGCCAGCGCCAAGGCTACGCACACTGAGGATCAATTCCTGGCGCAGGCTGGCTGCTTGATCGCGCACCAGAACGAGGATTTGGAAGAACAAGATAATGAAGATAATTAATATTTTCGGAGCATCGCCCAAACCAAAAAAGAGTAAGACAATCGGGACAAATACCACTTTTGGAATCGGGTAGAGTAAGTAGATTAATGGAGTAAAAAGGGCATTCAAACGCGGGGATTGCCCAAGCACTAAACCGGCTGGAACTGCGGTGATAATTGCAAGCAACATACTCGCGATTACCCGCCACAGGCTGACGAGAAAGTGTTCGATTAAGTCCCCTTGGATTTCGTGGATAAATGCCTTCCCTACTGTAATCGGCCCGGGGAGAATCGCTCTATGGACAAGCCAGGCGATTATTTGCCAGACCAATAGTAACACCAGGATGGTAAAGGCCAGGTTGAGTGTTGTGGTACGCGGTTTCATATAGCAGAGACCTCGTCAAGGCGAACCCGCAACTCATCGCACACCGTATGATAGCTGGGGCTTTTTCGGAAGGCTTCTCCACCCTGATGTGGGTTTAGGATAATGGTTGGTTGACGATGCACTGGACGCCCTAACAGCAGGATTTTTTTTCCTAAGACGGCTGCTTCTTCAATGCTGTGGGTGACGACGATGAGGGTTAAGTTTTGTTCTTCTTGCAATTCGAGGGTTAAGTTTTGCAATCCTTCTCGCGTGGGTGCGTCTAGTGATGAAAAAGGTTCATCCATCAACAAGAGATCGGGATGCAAGACCAGTGTGCGCGCGATCGCGGTTCGCTGGCGTTGACCACCTGAAATATGAGCGGGGTAACTGTCAGCGATTTCCGATAAGCCAAGTCTTAACAGCCAGGGATTAACATCTGTAGAGGGAATTACCTCGCGTGGGGAGTGTGTGCCGTCTGGGCCATAAAAGCCACGAATTTGCAGTCCTAGTTCGGCATTTTGGCGAACGGTCGCCCAAGGTAACAGTCCATAATCTTGGAGGATGAGCCCGCTCTTCGGACGTGGACGGGTAAGGCTCTCTCCGTCAATTCGGATATAGCCTTTCGTTGGGAAAAGCAGCCCGGCGAGTAGGTAGAGCAAGGTACTCTTCCCGCAACCGGAAGGACCGACGATTGCCCATGCTTCGCCGCGTTCCACATTCCAGGAAAAATTTTCGAAGAGGGTTTGTCCGTTAGGGTAATTGAAAGAAATAGCATCAACATCAATCATTTGGTAAGGGATATTTTATACCAAATTTTGGGAACAGAATTAACGAATATTCTGTAGGGCGGGATACCAATCACACCGTTGTTGGTTTTGGATTTGGGCATCGGGCATGGAAACCCATCTACGTTTCGGGATTATGCGAAATGAATTTCGCGTTACGGTTTGTATCCCGAATTTTATTTCGGAGGTTCTGCACAATGCGTCTGTGTGTGTTTGCATCGGCGGGGACTCAAGTCCCGCCTCAACCCATAGAAGTCCGCTCAAGCGGACTTGGTTTGAGTCGGTTTCAACCGACTTGCATGCCTTGAGCAGGGGGTTTATCCCCGCCGGAATGGTGGTTGTGTCGGGTATGGAAAACCACCTACGCTGCGTTATTCCTATATCATCAATAAAAAAAGGCGGGTAAAAACACCCGCCTTGAAAAATTTTGCTACATCTTATGGGCATTTATGGTAGAAACTGGTCCGTCACCGAATCGCTATAGGAAACATCTGCCGAAACCAACCCCTTTTCCTTCGCCCAGGATAACACATCCGCCCAGAGCTGCTCACTCGGAACACTCTTGCTTGGGAAAGGAGGAACTTGATAGGTTGCCAAAAGGGCTTCGGGTACTAATTTTTGCTCCTTCAACAATTCACCCCAACGGGTAGGATCGGCATTGATATCGTTAATTGCGTCTTCGATTGCTGCTAAAAAGGCGCGTATGGCAGCCGGGTTTTGGTCAATGACCGGTTTGCGAAATGCGTACGTACTATGACCGTATTGAGGGTATTTTGAGTCTTGGACTAAAAAAGAGGCGCCTTGCTGGACTGCCAAATAAGCAAGTGGATCGGGAATGGTCGCTGCTTTTAACTCTCCTGAGCTGAGCAATGCCAGCCGATCGGGGATTTTGGGCACCGCCACGGTTTTAATGTCCGTTGGTGCTAATCCCTCAGCTTCTAATAAGCGATCGGTAATGTATTCGATAATGGTGCCTTGGGAGATCCCAATTGGCACTCCTTTCAATTGTTCCACACTGGTAATGCCGCTCTGCCCACTTACCAAGATATGATATTGAGCGGAATCAGGGGTGGGGACGCGTGCAAGGCGCACAATTTGCACTTGCACCCCATCTTTATTGTATAAGATGGTGGAGACAATTTCATTAATAATCCCATCGCCTTGCCCAGCTGCAATCACCTGATCACGTTCTGCAGCAGATGCGACCGGGATAAATGCTACGTTCACACCATACTTGGCAAATAACCCTTCTTGTTGAGCAACATACATCGGCAGATTGTCAATAATTGGCAGCAACACCATCCGTAAGGTTGGAATTGGGGCGCTTTCCCCTCCTTGTGTCGCTGCTGGATAGGCTTCACCAGCACCACTACTTGGGGATGGATAAGGGGCGCTAGTTTCTGCGGGAGCAGGATAGGCTTCATTGGGGTTAGTTGGGGGTTGATTCACCGGAGAACCCGGAGCGGGATAAGTCTCGCTACCAGAAAGCGGTGTTTCTGTCGATTGCGGCAGGGGTTGATTAGTCGGTTTTGCAGAACAAGCGCTCAAAAGACTTACAAAAAGGATACTTATCATAATCAAAGAGAAGAATTTTTTCATTTCACTCACCTATAGGTTAAGTTTATTCCACAACTGATCTATTTTATCTTGAATCGCACTGTCCATGCGCACTACTTCGGGCCAGTTGCGGGTATAGCCTTCCTCAGGCATCTTCGCTGTGGCATCAATGCCAATTTTACCGCCAAAGGAATGCTGGTAGGAAGCGTGATCGAGGTGATCTACTGCTCCGTTCGTGATAATGACATCACGGCTCCAATCGACATTGCCCAATGCTTGCCAGGCGGTTTGGGAAAGATTTTGGACATCCACCCACTCATCCACCACAACAATGGCTTTGGCAAGGGAAAGCAGCGCCAATCCCCACAAGCCGAAAATCACCTTGCGCGCATGCCCGGGATAACGCTTATGAATAGATACCAGCACCAGGTTGTGAAATACCCCTTCGGCGGGCATACATACGTCTACGATTTCAGGGATGAAGAGGCGCATTAATGGCAGAAACAGACGCTCGGTTGCCTTCCCCATCCAGACATCTTCCATCGGAGGGATGCCCACCACCGTTGCTGGGTAAATCGCATCACGCCGTTGGGTGATGGCGGTGACATGGAAAGTGGGGAAAAGTTCGACCGGAGTGTAATACCCGGTATGATCACCAAAAGGTCCTTCGGGTCGAAAGTCATTCAGATCGACATAACCCTCGATGACGATTTCTGCCTGAGCGGGTACTTCTAATGGTTGGCTGACGCAATCCACAAACTCAACCGGTGCGCCGCGCAGATAGCCGGCAAGCAGGTATTCGTCAATATTGGGGGGGAGTGGGGCGGACGCACACCAAATGCTGGCTGGATCACCGCCTAAAACAATCGCAGCGGGGATGCGCTCTTGATGAGCTGCTTGTGCCACTCGTTGATGTTCAGCACCGCCTTTATGACGTTGCCAATGCACTAATAAAGTGCGTTGATCCACCACTTGCAGGCGATACATGCCCACATTGCGTAAGCCGCTTTGCGGATCACGAGTGATGACTTGCGGGAGGGTGATAAAACGCCCGCCATCCTTAGGCCAGCTCTTTAAAATGGGCAATGCATCCAGTGTCGCATTTTCTTGGTAAACGATCTGTTGACAAGCAGCGTGACGCACTTTTTTCGGACCTATCCCGATTGCCCGCAATACGTTGAGCAGTTCCTGCCCGCGTTCAAGCATGGCACCTAATCCCTGCGGTAAGCGCAAATCCATGATGCGGGCAAGGTTATCGCTGAGTTCATCCAGGTGGGTGACACCTAATGCCCAAGCCATCCGCTGCGCTGATCCAAATGCATTGATCAAAACGGGGGAATCATACCCAATCACATTTTCGAAAAGGAGTGCCACATTCCGTTTGGCATGACCTTTGCACACTCGATCAGTGATTTCGGTTATCTCGAGAATGGGTGAAACAGGTTGTTGGATGCGGACAAGCTCGCCTTGGCTTTCCAGGTGCGCAATAAATTCCCGCAAGTCTTTGTATGGCATCTTCATTCCTCCAGAAAACAAGATGATTATAGCATGATCCAACCCTTGTATAAACCATCACGCGGTGGAAATATATCGCCGAAGAACCTATATAGTGATAAAGTATTCTGCAAAGTAAACGATAAGAGATAAAGATGATAAAGAGGATGAATCACGAAGCTACGAACAGGGAGAGATACAGATGGAAAATACACCTAAAACACGATCACAATTGATGGTAGATCAACTGCGCAATTTACAAGCGGCGTCGCCAGATATCGAGGCTTCCGCGGTGGTTAGTCTGGATGGACTGATTATCGCTTCTGCTCTGCCGCATGGCGTAGAAGAAGACCGTGTTTCAGCCATGTCTGCAGCCATGCAATCTTTAGGAGAACGCATCGCCTTAGAACTGGGGCGTGGACGATTGGATCAGGTTTATATCAAAGGGGAAAAAGGGTATGTGATCTTGATGTCCATCGGAAATGAAGCAGTGCTGACAGTCCTGGCGCGTGAGCAAGTGAAATTGGGTTTGATTTTATTGGATATGCGTCATGCGGTGAGCGAGATTGAAAAACTGATTTAAAATGATTTTATGAAGATCATCGTTGTCATCCCAACCTATAACGAGGCAGAAAATCTTCCGCGCTTGGTGGAGATGTTGTTGGGGTTACCTTTAGACTTGGGTATTTTGGTCGTGGATGACCACAGCCCGGATGGCAGTGGGGAATTGGCGGAGGCATTGGCGCTGAAAGCAGGGGGACGCATCCGTGTGATTCACCGCCAGGGAAAGCTAGGTTTGGGAAGCGCCTATATTCATGGTTTTCAACAAGCGCTGGAACAAGGCGCACAGGCAATCGCCCAGATGGATGCTGATTTTTCCCACCCGCCCGAAAAATTAATCGAAATGGAGCACGCATTAGGTGCTGCGGATGTCGCCATGGGTTCACGTTATGTAACGGGGGGAAGTGTTGATCAGCGCTGGCCGATCTGGCGCAAGGGATTATCTGCTTTTGGAAACTTTTATGCGCGCATGATTTTAGGTTTACCGATTCGCGATGTAACCGGTGGGTACCGCATGTGGCGGAGAGAGGCTTTGCAGGCAATGCCACTCGGACGGGTGCGCTCAAACGGTTATGCCTTTCAGGTTGAGATGGCTTATATCGCATATCGGTTGGGGTTGCGCATCCGCGAAATCCCCATTTATTTCGCTGACCGGCGCTGGGGGAAGTCAAAAATGTCGTGGTTCATTCAGCGTGAAGCTGCGTTGAGGGTATGGCAGTTGCGCTGGGAATACCGCGATCTGCAAAAAGCCGACCGCTAATTCCGTGATATCAAAGAAAACTCCCTGCTCATGACATAAATTGAACGTAACCACTAATATTCGTGGACGGCTTACTATCACACCCAAAGCCTGTGATAATGTCGTTTCCTCTTCGAATGCCACCATTCAGCGATAGAGCCGAATCTCTCAAGGACAGCCTGAATAGCTCTGAAATACTAAAATAAACCCCTTCCATTTTGTCCTGTTTTCTGGCATTTCGCGGTAAACTAAACTATGAATTTATGGAAACACCACCCACCACTCTGCGCAGCAATTTTCGTAACCTCTATGGGGATATCTTTTGGTATGGTGTATTAGCAGGCAGCACAATTGCATTTCTTTCGGTTTATGTTGCCCGTTTAGGCGGTAACAGCTTCCAGATAAGCCTGCTGACAGCTATCCCGGCGGTCATTAATCTCCTGTTATCTTTTCCTTCGGGGAGTTGGTTGGAAAATCAACCTCTTCATTCTGCCACAACACGCACGTTATTTCTTCACCGCCTTGGTTATCTGGCTTTGATCTTCTTACCCTGGTTGTTTACCCCCCATTGGGAAATTTGGGCAATTGTGCTCGTGACACTGATCATGTATATTCCAGGCACAATCCAGGCGATTGGATTCAATGCCCTTTTTGCAGCGGTTGTGCCGCCGGAGTGGCGGGCTGAAGTAGTGGGAAAACGCTTTGCTATCCAGTCGTTCAGCATAACCATAACCTCTTTGTTATGTGGGCAAATCCTGGATCGCATTTCCTTTCCGCTCAATTATCAAATCGTCTTTGCAGTTGGGGGGGTGGCGTCATGGATGAGTACGCTGGCAGTAGCACGCTTAATCTTCGATGAGCAAAAAAAGCATGGGAAGATTGGCATACGAACATCTCTTCAAAGGCTCATTATTAAGATTTTCCAGCGTAAGGCGTCAATAGAAACTGATTCGTCATCACCAACTAATAAATCGGCGACGCCTTTTTTATCCTTTGCGGACCTGCCCAGGCTTTTAAGAGTTGATTTGATTCGCTCACCTTATGGAGCGTTTATGGGCGCTTATTTGATTTTCTATCTCGTGCAGTATGTGCCAATCCCCCTTTTCCCATTGGTCATGGTGCGCTTATTACACCTTACTGACGGTGAGATTTCTTTTGCTAATGCGATTTTCTATACCTCTATGCTGATAGGCTCGATGGGGATTAGCCGTTTAAGCAACCGCTTTGGTCATCGCTGGGTTTTAATTGTCAGTGGCGGAATGATTTTTATCTTTCCTCTGCTTTTTGCTGTAGCAAGAAACGCTTATCTCATTTGGGTTAATAACTTAATTGGCGGGGTTATTTGGGCGGGGGTGAATAATGGCGCCATTAATCGCTTGATGGAACGCGTCCCTGAAGATGATCGCCCAGCCCACATGGCATTACACAATGTCGTGTTAAATTTGGGGATGTTGAGTGGTTCATTGTTGGGTCCGGCATTGGGAGAAAGTCTAGGATTACGGGAGGCGATGCTCATTGCAGCTGGACTGCGCTTTTTGGGGGGAATCTTACTCTGGCGTTACGCCTGAAACCCTAGCGCCAGCCAGGATTTAACCAACTCGCCCCACTCCGTGAGGGATAATGTTTCTGCCCGGCGATTTGGATCGATGCCCGCCGCCAATAATAATTGCCCTGCTTGCTGAGGGGATAATCTTAAGCCGCCCGATAGTGCGTTGCGGAGTGTTTTTCTTTTTTGACTAAAACCGGCTTTGGCGAGCAGAAAGAAGGTCGCTGTGTCTGCAATGCGTGGTTCAGCAAACAGCTCGACCCTGATCACGGCTGAATCCACTTTGGGGATGGGATAAAAAGCTTGCGCCGGCAGGTGGGCGGCAATTTTCGGTTGTCCATAGAGTTGCACGCTGAGGGCGAGTAAACTCATTTCCCCTGCTGCAGCGCAAATACGTTGGGCGACTTCTTTTTGCAGGGTGAGAGTCAGTTGTTTGGGACGCAATGTGGCTTCAAGCAGGTGACGGATGACAGCCGAGGTGATGTAATAGGGGATATTTGCCACCACACTAAAAGAGGTTGTGCTGGGGGTAAATAAGGTGGTCGGTTCAATCTGTAAGATATCGCCGTGGATGATGCGTACATTGGAATAGTTGCATAAAACCTGCTGGAGAACCGGGATGAAAGCCTGATCTAATTCGATGGTGACCACTTGCTGGCAAAGCGCTGCTAAATGACGGGTGAGGCTGCCTAACCCGGCGCCGATTTCCAAGACCACATCGCCCGCTTGAATTTGGGCGGCCTGGATGACTTTGGCGATGCTGTTGGGTTCGATGAGAAAATTTTGCCCCAGGCGGCGGTTTGGACGCAAACCATATTGGCGCAGCAATTGCGGGATAGGAAGTGGAGGGAGATCGGACATGGGAGACCGTTTGCATCATTGTATCACAGGAATTTCCCCATACTTCTTTTTTGATTATATCCCCCCATTTCTGATTTTCGAATGGAGGACAGAGGGAGCGCCCCGCAAGAAACAGTTCGAATGATTGAATAGGTTGCACGGATTTATACCCGGGAACGTAGGACTTTCACGGAGACCTGACAGGTTTCATCGGGGCCAATGCTGATTGAAGCGATTGCATGGATTTTTATGCATGAACGCAGGACTTTCACGAAGACCTGACAGGTTTTACTGACGCCTATGCTGATTGAATCGATTGCACGGATTTTAATTCAGGAATGCAGGACTTTCACGAAGACCTGACAGGTTTTACTGACGCCTATGCTGATTGAAGCGGTTGCACGGATTTTTATGCAGAAACACAGGACTTTCGCGGAGACCTGACAGGTTTTACCGACGCCTATGCTGATTGACTCGTTTGCATGGATTTTTATTCAGGAACGCAGGACTTTCGCATAAACCTGTCAGGTCTCAACCGAGCCTATGCTGATTGAAGCGATTGCATGGATTTGTACCCAGGAACATAAGACTTTCGCGGAAACCTGACAGGTTTCACCGACGCCTATGTTGATTGAAGCGATTGCATGGATTTTTATTCGGGAACGCAGGACTTTTGCATAAACCTGTCAGGTCTCAACCGCGCCAATGCTGATTGAATCGGTTGCACGGATTTTTATGCATGAACGCAGGACTTTCGCGGAGACCTGACAGGTTTCACCGACGCCAATGCTGGTTGAATCGTTTGCACGGATTTTTATTCGGGAACGCAGGACTTTCGCATAAACCTGTCAGGTCTCAACCGAGCCAATGCTGATTGAATCGGTTGCACGGATTTTTATGCATGAACGCAGGACTTTCAAATAAACCTGTCAGGTCTCAACCGCGCCAATGTTGATTGAATCGATTGCATGGATTTATACCCAGGAACATAAGACTTTCGCGGAAACCTGACAGGTTTCACCGACGCCTATGTTGATTGAAGCGATTGCATGGATTTTTATTCGGGAACGAAGGACTTTCAAATAAACCTGTCAGGTCTCATCGGAGCCTCTGTTGATTGAAGCGATTGCACGGATTTTTATTCAGGAACGCAGGACTTTTGCATAAACCTGTCAGGTCTCATCGGAGCCAATACTCATTGAATCGGTTGCATGGATTTTTATTCGGGAACGCAGGACTTTCACGAAGACCTGACAGGTTTTACTGACGCATATGCTGATTGAATCGATTGCACGGATTTTTTTCAGGAACGCAAGACTTACACGAAGACCTGACAGGTTTTACCGGTGCCTCTGTTGATTGAATCGATTGCACGGATTTTTATTCAGGAATGCAGGACTTTAACGAAGACCTGACAGGTTTTAC
>DAOTVW010000225.1:0-1784 GCA_034436035.1 Anaerolineales bacterium | reverse complement strand
TTGAATTTCCTTTTTATGCCGTTGGTCTGCTGGGTTTTAGCCCGTTTATTTGTATCCAATGCAGATCTCGCAACGGGGATCATTTTGGTTGGGGTAGTGCCTTGTGCAGGCATGGCAGCGGTATGGACTGCACTGCTCAAAGGAGATGTTCCCCTCGGAATGGCGATTAACGCTTTAACCATGCTTTTAGCGCCGTTTCTCATTCCGCCATTGATGTTTTTACTGGCTGGTTCGGGTGTAAAGGTCAATCCGTGGGCGATGTTTCAACAATTAACCAATATATTGCTGATCCCATTAATTATTGGGGTGACTTTACGCTGGTTCCTCGACCGTTTCTGGAACCCCAAACCTTATTTAACCATCTTACCCGCTTTATCTGCTCTGACAGCAGTGTTGTTGATGTTTGCTACCTGCAATGTCAATATGCCGCTGATTTTGGCACGCTGGAATATGGTGCCTGCGCTGGTTGGGGCGATTATCTTAATTTTCCCGATTGGCTTTCTCATCCCCCATTGGTTGGGGAAGTCATTTTTTGGATGGGAGCAAAGAATAGCAGTAACTTTTTCATCCGGAATGAAAAACCTGCCAATTGCAGTCGGATTGGCTATGACAAGCTTCAAGAGCCATCCTTTGGTTGGTTTGCCAGTTGCATTGGCGTTTATTTTACAAATGTTAACTGCCAGTACGTTCTATCGATTTTTACGATCGAGTGAACGAAAACGGCAGCAGAAACTTCAAAGAGTCCCAGAAGGAGTAGATTAATGTGTAAGCATTGTCATAGTAGATGTGGCAGAGCTTGCCGCTGTCACGAAATACCGCCCTGAGATCGATCCTGACCAATAATTTTTAAGTTCAAACAATATTTTTACATTACATGGAGGTAATGATGGCTAAAAATTGGTATCCAATAATAAATGAAGAAGTCTGCATCAATTGCAGCGATTGTGTTGACTTTTGCGTGCATGGTGTTTACGAAGTCGGCATAGACCACCCGCAAGTGGTGGGCCCTGATAATTGTGTGGAGTTCTGTCGTGGCTGTGCCAAGATATGCCCCAATGAGGCAATTTCCTATTTTGGCGACAACTAATCATCAAAATCATGGAGGTTTACAATGGCAAATAAAGGTTTGTTAATGTGTGTCTGTCAGGGCAACTGCCCTTCTTTTCAACAGATGAATATTTTTGAGGTAGGCAATGCAATTCGGCGCGAGAAACTGGTTGATTACGTTGCGATCCATCCCCAGCTTTGCTCGACGGATGGAGATAAATTCTTGACAACTTTGTTGAGCGGCGATGCAACCGATCAATTATATGTGGCAGCCTGTGATCCGACCATGCAGGTGAAAATGTTTAGAGATGCAATGGAAGCGGCTGGATTTAGTAAAGAGAATATTCATGGAGTGGATATTCGTAACATGGATACGGATCAGGCAGTTGCAGCGATCAAACAAATGATCACTGGTTAAGAATAGGATATTTATTAGGGGAATGCAGGGAAGTTATCAAACCTTCCCTGCACTTACCCTCAAGGAGGTAAATATGAAAGTAGCAGTTACAGCCAAAGGAGCTGGTTTAGGAGCTTGGATTGATGATGATTTTGTGCATTGTAAACAAATCGTAGTAGTGGATGAAAACAACCGCTTTGAAGCGTGGAGTAATCCCTTTAAGGACGATCCATCGCACGAGGCAGCAATTCAACTGGCGAAGTGGATTGTAGATGAGGGGATAAAGTTATTGATCACGAATGAGATTTCACCACAGAGTCGCGAAGTCCTTGAAAATGCC
>DAOTVW010000224.1:0-22726 GCA_034436035.1 Anaerolineales bacterium | reverse complement strand
ATGAATTAGTTGCTCAGGCAGCAAAAGAAACCGATCCAGTCAAACGAACCGATCTATATGCCCAGGCGGAACAAATCCTGGTCTACGAAGATGCAGTGATGATCCCCATCTACTGGTACACCCGCGTAACGGTTACGAAACCCTACGTCCAACGAACGTTCTCTGTTTTGGGTGGACTAGAGCACATTGAAAAATGGGATATTACCCAACAATAATTTTTCTGGTATTTGGATGGGAGGAACACCCTCCCATCCAAAATTATTTCATGAACCCGGAAAATTAATTCGGAGGAATTAAATGGGCCGTTATATTGCCCGCAGGATGATTTATCTCGTCGTTGTGTTAATCGTTGTCTCTTTTATCACATTTGGACTGATGCATGCTGTTCCAGGTGGTCCATTTGATCGCGAAAAAGCTTTGCCTCCTGAGATCATGGCGAACTTGGAAAGTCGCTATCATTTAGATGATCCATTATGGAAACAATACTTACAATATCTTTACGATGTTTTTGTTCCTCGTATTACCGCAGAAGCTCCACAAGGTACTCTGCAAGATGATTATTTAATCACAGCCCGGATTGGTAATACGTGGATAAAGTGGATGAATTTTGGTCCATCCTATTCATCCCGCAGCCGAACTGTGAATGATATATTCCGCCAGCAATTACCTATCTCTGCTCAGCTTGGTACCATGGCGCTGCTTGTTGCACTGATTATTGGAATGCCATTGGGCATTATTGCTGCTTTGAAACAAAATACAATTTTCGACTATATCTCCATGAGTGTGGCGATTTTCGGTGTTTCTGTGCCGGTAATTGTTTTAGGGCCGATTTTGATTTGGATTTTTGGTGTCACGTTGAAATGGTTACCGCCAACAGGATGGGGGGCGAAACCACCTTATATTCTTGGATTCCTGCCTGCTCATATTGGCTGGGATTATTTTAAATTCGCGATTATGCCGTCTGTCGCATTGGGGTTGGGCAGTTCAGCTGTTATTGCCCGTTTGACCCGCGCGAGCTTGTTGCAGACTATTCGAGAAGACTATATCCGTACCGCACGTGCAAAAGGTTTGCAGGAACAACTGGTGATCACCCGCCATGCATTAAAGAATTCGTTGATCCCCGTTGTAACTATCGTGGGTCCGATGTTCGCTGCCCTGGTCACCGGTACGTTTGTAACGGAATTGGTATTTGGTATCCCTGGTATGGGTAAGTATTTTGTCACAAGTATCACTAATCGGGATTACCCGGTAATCATGGGAACAATCTTACTCTACGCGGTGTTTTTGGTGATTGCCAATTTATTTGTAGATATTATTTATGCCTATCTTGACCCACGCATCCGCTATGATTGATCAAGAAGCTCTCTTAAAAAGGTAATGGAGGCAAAATGTCTCAAGAAACGATTAAATTAGAATCAAAAAAGTTTTCAGCTGGTGGAGTGCCGCTCACGCAAAAGAGGGAAAGTCTATGGGTGGATGCTTTGCGGAGGCTTGTACGGAATCGGGCTGCGGTTCTAGGGGGGACGATTGTCCTGATATTAATTATTATGGCGGTTTTTGCTCCCCAAATTGCTCCTTTTAGTTATGAAAAACAAATCCTCACCGATCAAAATGTTGTCCCGCAATGGGTCCTTAATCTTTTCCCGACCATGAAACCGTACGCCCGACTTTCAAGTCACTATCTCTTTGGCGCTGATTATGTTGGCAGGGATTTATTTTCCCGCATTGTATATGGAGCAAGAGTGTCTTTGACGGTGGCTTTCATAGGCCCCATCATTAGCCTTTTGATTGGGACGATTTATGGCAGTATTTCTGGCTATTTTGGCGGTGGTGTTGACAATATCATGATGCGAATTGTTGACGTCCTCTACGCATTCCCCAGTTTGCTCTTTATCATCCTCCTTTTAGCATTCTTTCGCTCGACATTAACCCGTATAGAACCAGGCACTTTCGCCTATTCCATTAGTCAACTGGATGCAAAAATGGGGGGGATGCTATTTATATTTATTGGCATTGGTTTGACTGCCTGGGAAACGATGGCACGATTAACGCGTGGACAGGTTCTTTCTGTGCGAGAAAAAGAATTTATTGAGGCTGCCCGAACGATTGGCGCATCGAATCTGCGCATCATGTTTCGCCATATCCTTCCGAATATCGTTGGTCCATTAATCGTCTCTGAAACGCTGGCGATACCGGGATATATTTCAACAGAAGCGTTTCTCTCTTTCATTGGCTTAGGCGTAAATCCTCCTACCCCTTCATGGGGTTCGATGATATCGGATGGTTCGCAAGTAATCCGCACTTATCCCAATCAAGCGGTTTTCCCCGCCCTGGCACTTGCTATTACCATGTTTGCCTTTAACTTTTTGGGTGATGGCTTGCGCGATGCGCTTGATCCCCGCCTTAGGGGCACGCAATAATTATTCTTGAAAGAATTAGGTGAGGACGACAAACCTCACCTTTTTTATCTTAATGTCAAACTGGAAATGAGAAACCTAATCTGGTAAAATGTTGATATGCTTCGGAGTATATGTAGTGAATATAAAATATCACATCTTAAAATATACAGTGATATAATTTCTTGAGAAGGAGGTGATATCTAGAAAGCATCGAATCGAAACAAAACCAAATCTTTAGATCAAAAAACCACTTTATTTTGGAGGAGAAACAATGAAAACTCACGCAAAATTATTCACGATGCTCAGTATACTTATCATTGCAGCGTTTATACTGAGCGCCTGTCAACCACAGGCAACCCCGACGGCGGAAGTAACGCAAGCTCCCGCTACCGAAGCACCGACTGAAGCAGTGGTGACGGAAGCCCCTACCGAAGTTCCAACTCCCACAAAAGTACCCGTTACACGGAAGGGTGGCTGGTTGGATGAAATCGTCTTCTCGGTGGTTGGACAAGAACAGGCGATCACCCAATTGCAGGCTGGAACGATTGATGTGTATGCCTCAGGGCTTTCCTCGGCGGATTTTCCGGCAATTAAGGACGCTGGGTTAAGCTATGCCCAAGCCAATGGTCTGTATTATGACTTGCTTTTCAACCCGGCGGGACCCGAATTTAAAGATGGAAACTTAAACCCCTTTGCAGATAGAAAAATCCGCGAAGCCATGAACTGGCTGATTGACCGCAACTACCTTAACCAGGAAATTTACGGTGGCGGAAGTCTGCCAAAATGGCTGCCCATTATCACCAATGGTCCTGAATATGCAAACTTTGTGGATACCGCCCGGGAACTGGAATCCAAGTATGCATACAATTTAGACAAAGCCAAAGAAGTGATTTCCGCGGAGATGGAAAGCTTAGGCGCAAAATTAGTCGATGGTAAATGGACCTACAAAGACAAGCCAGTTACGTTGATCTTCCTTATCCGCCCCGATAGTGATGGCACCCGTAAACCGATCGGGGATTATGTGGCAAACCAACTCGAAAGCATTGGTTTTACCGTTGATCGTCAATATAAGAAATCGAGTGAAGCCAGCCCAATCTGGATTGGTTCTGATCCAACCGAAGGGAAATGGCATATCTACACAGCAGCATGGAGCTCAACGGTTTTGAGCCGCGACGAAAAAGACATGTTCCAACAGATGTATTTGCCCTCTTCTATTCAGGGCCTTTCGGTTTTTCAAGCTAATCAACCCGATCCAGAATTCCAGAAATTAGGCGACGATCTGGCGAACGGCAACTTCAAGACCCTCGATGAGCGCACCCAGATGATGAAGAAAGCCTTAGAGCTGGCATTGCAGGATTCTCTGCAAGTTTGGTTGATCGATGGTAAGAACTATGCTCCCTACAGTCCGAAAGTGGAAGTGACTTACGACCTGGCGGCGGGTATCGAAGGTGCCCAGATCTGGCCCTATACCGTTCGCTTCAAAGAACAAGAAGGTGGTCAACTCAAATGGGCAGAACCCGATCTCTTTACTGAACCATGGAACCCCATTGCAGGCAGTAATTGGGCATGGGATCAGGCGGCTGTACGTGCGACCACCAGTGGTGGGGTGATGTACGACCCCTACACCGGCTTGGTTTGGCCGCTGCGCATTGAAAAAGGTGCGGTTACTGCATTGGAAGGGTTACCGGTAGGCAAGACGCATGATTGGGTTACCCTCGATTTTGCACCCGAAATTAAAGTCCCTGAAGACGCATGGGTAGATTGGAATGCGAAGGATCAGAAATTCATCACCGCCAAAGAGAAAGCCCCGGATGGTATGACCGCTAAGATCAAAAGCGTTGTCACTTATCCAGCCGACCTCTTCAAGACAGTCAAATGGCATGATGGCAGCCCCCTCTCCCCAGCTGACTTCGTGATGGCTTTGATCCTGACCTTTGATCGGGCTAAAGAAGAGAGCGCTATATATGACGAAGCGGCCGTGCCTAACTTTGAATCCTTTATGTCCTCCTTCAAGGGCGTAAAGATCGTCTCCACAGACCCACTCGTTATCGAATACTATACCGATTTCTATTATCAAGATGCGGAGCTCAATGTTACCACTCTCTGGCCCAATTACCTGTTGGGTGAAGCCCCCTGGGAAGTTACTGCGATTGCGAACCTGGCTGAAGAAAATAAGGAACTTGCTTACTCCGCTGATAAAGCCGATGCGAAGAAGGTAGAGCAAACCAGCTATGTTGGTGGACCAAGTTTGGAGATCTTAGCGAAGTACCTCGATCAGGCTGCGGGTGAATCCTATATCCCGTATGCGAACACAATGAGTCAGTTCGTGACGGCCGATGAAGCCAAGGCGCGCTATGAGAGCTTGAAGAAATGGTACGGTGATCATGGTCATTTCTGGTTGGGGACTGGTCCATATTATCTGGATAAAGCTTTCCTGACCGAAAAGACCTTGACCCTCAAGCATTTCGATGATTATCCTGATCTAGCGGATCGTTGGGCGCAGTTTGGTGAGCCGAAGATTGCGGATGTCCAAATCGAAGGCGATGCACAGGTGAAAATCAATTCTGAAGCAAGCTTCGATGTCATGATCACTTTCAAAGATCAACCTTACCCGCAATCCGAGATCAAGACGGTGAAGTATCTGCTTTATAACGCAAAGAATGAAGTAGTCACCATCGGAGAGGCTCAGGCGGTGGAAGACGGTCATTTCCGCATCACACTGCCGGCTGATCTCACTGCGAAACTGGAGGCTGGTTCGAATAAGATTGAGGTTGCAGTGGTACCACTCCCCGTGGCATTCCCAACTTTTGCCTCAATTGAATTTGTCACCATTCCCTAATTTCATTTGAGCTTGTCGATTGTGAGGAGATAAGGCATGTCCTTATCTCCTCCCTCAAAATCAGGTTTACCAAGGATATAATAATGGAATCTGAAGGACAAAAGCAGATCCCACTCTTGAAACGATTTTCTAATACCACTTTTTTTCGTGTCTTACGCTATACGGTTGTACGTTTAATCACCCTGTTTATCACAGTTGTGATAGGTATTTATCTCACAATCCTCATTGCCAATATGGGTGGTTATGTGGATCAAATCATGAAAGGGGAAATCAAAGAGCGTGTTACCATGCAAATGGCTGCCGATCCGAAATCGCGTAACCTCAGCCCGGATGTACGCCGAAAACTTATCGAAGAACGTATCAGTTTGGAAGAAAAACGAATGGGGCTAGATAAACCCCTTTTTGTGCGCACCGTTGGTTATCTCAGCAATGCACTCACCTTACGGCTAGGACGGGCAATTAATATGACCAGTGATAGCGGTTCGAAAACAGTGCGGCTGATTTTGTTGGAACGGTTGCCGGCAACGTTGTTATTAATGGGCACGTCTGAATTAAGTTTATTCTTTGTCAGTATTTTTATTGCCCTATCCCTCTCGCGAAAATATGGCAGTTTTTGGGATAAAGTGGTTATTGCGCTTTCTCCAACCTCTGCTGCACCACCGTGGTTTTACGGTATTTTTTTCATCCTTATCTTTGCTGCAATTTTAAAAATTCTTCCTTTTGGGGGGATGGTAGATGTTCCCCCGCCTAATAACCCGCTTGATTATGCGTTGAGTGTATTGAAACACTTAATCCTGCCTGCTTCCTCTTTGATCATTAGTTCCTTATTTTTAAGCATCTATAATTGGCGAACGTTTTTTTTGATTTATTCTAGTGAAGATTATGTCGAAATGGCAAAAGCCAAGGGTCTGCCGCAAAAAGATATCGAACGCCGTTATATCCTGCGCCCCACTTTGCCCACCATCATCACCAATTTTGCATTGCTATTAATTGGCATTTGGACTGGTGCTATCATTACCGAGACGGTCTTCCTCTGGCCTGGCTTGGGGCGTACTCTTTATCGCGCCATTGGCTTGTTTGATATACCGGTTATTGTTGGTTCTACGATCATCTATGCTTATCTGTTAGCTATCACGGTCTTCTTACTGGATTTTGTTTACGCCCTGGTTGACCCACGCGTTAAAGTCGGGAGTTAATCGCTACTATGAACACCATCAAAACCTCCTTCAAGCAAATATTACAATACCCCTCTGCGATTGTGGGAATTTTTGTAATCTTGATATTGGTCGCGGTAGCGATTTATACAATGATTACGATACCTTACCAAGAAGCTATCCGCAAATGGCGTGGTGGTGAGGAGGTGTGGTATCAGAACCCGAAATATGCCCCTCCCTCCTGGTACAATCTTTTTTCGAAGAAAAAACAACCCATATCTTTTGCAGTGAGCAGCGCTAATGGACAAATGGAGAAGGTTGTCAATCATCCGGGGGGTGGTGTCTCCACAATTGACATCACTTATACATTTGACTATTCCTATGATGATTTTCCCCAAGAGTTGATCCTCTATTTCAAATCGTCTTATGAGACGAAACAACCGTTTGTTTCCATCCAATGGATCACACCGGATAATCGTACTATCAAGGTTGCTAATTTTGGTGTCAGCCATCAATTAACCTATCGGTTTGCTCAAGATGAAAAACTTACTCGAAAATTGAATGGGCAGAATCCGATCATTGGTTTGTTTAGCGATCCCAACCAAACCACCCCTCAGCCACTTAAGGGCAAGTATCAGCTGGTGATTAATGGGGCAGCATTTGAGGACAATTCAGATCTCGATGCGGAGTTTGTGTTGCATGGGAAATTGTTTGGTCTGGCAGGCACTGACAATAACCGGCGCGATTTGGTTTTGCCGCTGCTGTGGGGAACACCGATCGCTTTGGCTTTTGGGTTGTTGGCTTCATTAGGCACATTGGTATTGACCATGATCTTCGCTGCCATTGGCACATGGTATGGTGGATGGGTAGATGCCTTAATCCAACGCATTACTGAAATTAACCTGGTGCTTCCTTTCCTCTCGATATTAATTATGGTGGGGACATTTTATTCGCGCAGTATTTGGGTGATTTTAGGCGCAACAATTTTATTAAGTATTTTCACCGGCTCGATTAAGAGCTACCGTGCTATTTTCTTGCAAGTAAAAGAGTCGGGCTATATAGAGGCTGCGCGTGCGTATGGCGCCAGCAATACCCGCATTATTTTTAATTATCTTATTCCGCGCATGATCCCCCTGCTCATCCCTGGTTTGGTTTCTTCAATTCCCTCCTTTGTCTTTTTGGAGGCGTCTCTGGCGCTTCTAGGGTTAGGCGATCCGGTTTTGCCCACTTGGGGAAAAATTATCAATGACGCTGATGTAGATGGTGCATTATATAAAGGGTATTATTATTGGGTGCTGGAACCGGCGGTGTTATTAATGATGACCGGGTTGGGGTTTGCAATGTTAGGATATGCGTTAGACCGCGTGTTTAATCCCAGGTTGAGAGAATTATAGTTATTATGGAAAATCATCTCACTCCTCTTTTACAAATCCACAATTTAGTGCTTCATTTTCGCACCACGCATGGCATTGTCCAAGCGGTTGATAGTGTTGATATCACTTTGGATTATCATCGAGCGGTGGTTATTTTAGGTGAATCGGGCTGCGGGAAGAGTTCGCTGGCAAAAGCCATTTTGCGCCTCTTACCACGCAATGTTGCTGCATTTTCTGGCGAGGTGTTGTTGGAGGGGAATGACGTCATGAAGTATGACGAAGAAGAATTTCGCCAGTCCATTCGCTGGGTGGCGATGTCTCTCGTCCCTCAAGCTGCCATGAATGCGCTGAATCCAGTGATCCGGGTTGGCGATCAAGTTGCTGAACCGGCAATGGTGCATCTGGGCGTCAGCAAAGCGGAAGCGCTCGAACAGGCACAAAAGATGTTCGATCGGGTGGGGGTTCCGCTCGATTTTCTGAATCGTTATCCTTTTGAATTAAGCGGCGGGATGCGCCAACGTGTGGCAATTGCAATGGCACTGGTAACCATGCCACGACTGATCATCCTCGATGAACCCACCTCCGCTTTAGATTTGTTGACTCAGGCGAATATTTTTAATACCTTGAAAAGAATTAAACAAGAAATGGGGATTAGCTTCATCCTCATCACCCATGATATTGCTACTTCGAGTGAGTTAGCCGATGAAGTGGCAGTCATGTATGCTGGTCAGATTATCGAGTCCAGTGACGCAACCCACTTTTTCACCGAACCGCTTCATCCTTATTCTCAAATGTTGATGGCAAGCGTGCCACGACTACGCAGCGATCAAGATCCCATTTTCATTCAAGGTCAACCGCCTAGTTTGATTTCTCCGCCAACTGGTTGTCGTTTTGCGGAGCGGTGTCCGAAAGTTTTCGAGCGCTGTAAACAAGAACCGCCAGTCGTCCAGAGCAATGGCATCCTTGTCAAATGTTGGTTATATACCTGATAAAGGCGGTAAAGATGGAAATGCAGAGCCTTTCTACAATAAATGATCCTTCAGGAACTACCCCGATAATGGCATCGGATTCAAATGTTCTTTTATCCGTTAAGGGTTTAAATGTCTGGTTTGAACTACGGCGGTTTGGTTTTGGTGTGGCTGGATATGTGCGCGCAGTAGATGATGTCAGCTTTGACCTGCATAAGGGAGAAGCCATTGCCATTGTCGGTGAAAGTGGATGTGGAAAATCAAGCTTGATGAAAACGATATTGGGCTTGTATAAACCGACCAAAGGCGATGTAACCTTTGAAGGGAAATCAATCCAGAAGTTGACTGGTCACGACCTGCAATGGTATCGATCTCAGGTAGGGTATGTCCAGCAAGACCCATATGGTGCGTTACCACCCTTTATGAGTGTGGAACGAATTCTGGCAGAGCCGTTAATCATCAGCGGCATGCGCGATGCCAAGGAGCGACATGAACGCATCCGAAAAGTAATGGAAGAAGTAAAACTCTATCCCATCGAGGATTTTTTGCCTAAGTTTCCCCACATGCTCAGTGGGGGACAACAGCAGCGTGTGGTCATTGCGCGCGCAATGATCCGTAATCCCAAATTAATCGTGGCAGATGAACCCGTGTCCATGCTCGATGCATCGGTGCGGGTGGAAATTTTGCGTCTCTTGCGTTCTCTCCAGCAGCGGCATAATCTATCTTTCATTTACATTACCCATGATTTGTCGACGGTTAAATATTTTTCTGAACGCATTTTTGTCATGTATGCTGGCAAGCTGGTGGAAAAAGCGAAGATTAATGATCTCATTCAAAACCCACTGCATCCCTATACGCAGGCATTATTATCCGCCACCTCAGATCCGGATTATCACAATGCCAAAAAATATCGAGAAGTCCCCGCAGGGGAACCACCCAGTCTGGTCAATCCACCAGCGGGATGCCGTTTTCATCCTCGATGTAATCGCGCCATTGCTGGTCTATGTGAAATAGAAACTCCCCCCGAGTTTGAACCCCAACCCGATCATTCGACCCTGTGTTGGTTATACCGCTGAGTTTGGGAATGTCTCATCCCGTTCGCCTGATGGTCATCGGGTTTCTTTTATCCCTTATTGGTTGGTTGTTTCCATTGCTCATGGTGATTCGGGTTATCGAACCGACCTTCTCGTTAAGCTTTCTGTCTTATGCTGCTTCGGTCTCGGGATTGTTTTTAGGTATTATCGGCGCGGCGTCCTATATACGCACGCATCGCAAATAGCCGGGTAAGATAGTTTTGCAGTTAATTAAAAATATGATAAAATACCTCTCGCCTATTGGGGCAACCAGTGATGGGGCGTGGTGCAAGGGCAGCACAGCAGACTTTGGATCTGTTTATCCTGGTTCGAATCCGGGCGCCCCAGCCTGATACTATAATTTTGTACAATGTTATTTCATCTTCGAATACCATTTTTCGGCGCAATAGCCGAATCTCGCCATGATAAGCGCCAGGCAGGGGATGGCAGTAAGAGCTTGCCTGCGAGCTGTCATTGCGAGGAAGCGTTCGCTGAGACCAAAGCAATCTCCAAACAGGCAAGGAGACTGCTCCGCTGCGCTCGCAGCCACAATCCTAAAGCGGAGTTTGCTTTGCAGGCACCTCCTCAGAGCGTAATATTGTACAATATTATTTTATTTTTGAATGTCGCCATTCGGCGGTATAGCCGAATCACTTTATAACGAAGAGAGGGTGACTCGCTAGGTGGGCTACGCTCGATAAGCATGTTTATCCATAATCGATTTTCCAATCTAACTTTTCACCCCGATAATCCATTGGTGATTCCTACTCATTTCGTATACGAGGCATTGCTATGACAACTGGTTCGATTATTTTAGCGGCTGGCAAGAGTACGCGCATGAAATCCGCTCTTCCCAAAGTCCTTCACGACCTTGGTGGTAAAAAAATGGTGGAATATCCGCTTGATATCCTCACTTCATTGAGTGATGTCAAGCCAGTTGTAGTTGTTGGTTATGAAGCAGAGACTGTCCAAAAAGTGATCGGGGATCGGGCTCAATACGCTTTACAGGAGCCTCAGCTTGGCACAGCTCATGCCGTTCTACAAGCGAAACCGCTTCTGGATGGAAAAGTGGATACTATCCTGGTAACCTATGCGGATATGCCACTTATTTCCCAATTTACCTACCAGCAGATTCTGGAAACTCATCAAACCCATCACGCTGTGATGACCTTACTTACGTTGCATTCCGAAACAGCGCGCGGATTTGGCCGATTGGTGCGGGATGAAAATGGTAATCCACAAGCGATCATCGAAGAAGCAGTTGCAACACCGCATCAATTAGCCATTCAGGAACTGAATGTCGGTGTTTATTGTTTTTCTGCGGAATGGCTTTGGGAAGCCTTGCCGCGTATCTCGATCTCTCCGAAGGGGGAATATTTCCTCACGGATTTGTTGTCCCTTGCTGTAACAGATAAGAAAATGGTCAAAACAGTCTCTCTCGCTGATGCGGATGAGGCAATTGGAATTAATAACCGCATCCATCTCGCCGAAGCGGAAGCAGCGTTATGGAAAAGGATCAACAATCATTGGATGCTCGAGGGGGTGACGATCCTCGACCCGACTACAACATATATCGAATCAACGGTGATGATTGGGCAGGATTGCATCATTTTCCCCAATACATATTTACGCGGCAAAACGATAATTGGTGAGGGATGCCAAATAGGGCCAAACACGTTCATCCAAGACACACAAATTGGAACAGGTTGTAAAGTTACTTTTGCTGTGCTAGAGAAAGCCATCGTTGAGGATCAAGTTGATATTGGGCCTTTTGCGCACCTACGCAAAGGGGCACATCTCGCCCAAGGTGTTCACATGGGAAACTTTGGTGAGATAAAAAATTCCTACTTAGGTCCCGGTACCAAAATGGGTCATTTCTCCTATATCGGTGATGCAACCATTGGGGCTGAGGTCAATATTGGCGCCGGTACCATCACATGCAATTTTGATGGCGTCAAAAAGAATCCCACGGAGATCGGTGACCATGTTTTTATTGGCAGTGATACGATGCTGGTTGCGCCGGTTCAACTGGGGGAGGGGGCTCGCACGGGCGCGGGTGCTGTTGTGACGAAGAATATCCCTGCATATAGCCTCGCGGTGGGGGTACCGGCGCGTGTGATCCGCAAATTAGAGAAGCCGGATGGATAAGTGGTAACGATCATCTTTTTGGTGTTCTTGATCCTTGGTGATTTTCTGATCACCGCTGCGCTGGCCGCTTATCAGCGAGCGCATCTGGCACGGCAGGTATTTACAAAACCGGAGGAAACCCAGGGGGAGAAATTCAACGCTGACTTAAGCCAGCGGATTGATGGATTGCAAACGGGTTTATTGCGCTTGCACGCCATTTTCTGGCTAGCAATCGGTCTCGCGCTATATACCTTGCATCAGTCGCTTCAAAGTAGACTTTCCATTTGGGGAATTTTTATCATCGCTGTGCTAGTCCTTTTCAGTGAATGGATATTGCACTCGATCGTGGATGCCCGCAGCGAAAGTTGGGCAAGCTTATTATCTCCGCTAGCCCGTTTATTTGCCTGGAGCGCTTATCCGTTTCAACGAGTAACGATTTGGTTAACACGTAAAGTGACCCCAGCTCAACCACAAAGCTCCGAAGATGTGGAAGAAGAGATCATGGAATGGGTAGATAGCGCGCAAGAGGAAGGCGGATTAGAAAGCGAAAAAGGGCGATTAATCCATTCCATTTTTGACTTGAGCGATACCCTGGCGCGCGAGATTATGGTGCCGCGGGTGGATATTGTTGCCCTCGAATCGAAGATGTCTATCGAGGAAGCTATTACCGTTTTCACTCGCTCGGGTCATTCTCGCTTACCCCTTTACGAGGAATCGATTGATCAGATCATTGGCCTGGTCTATGCAAAAGATTTATTGCGCCATTGTCAAGCTGATTTCAAAGCGGTTTCATTAGCGGATCTATCTCGCCCAGCTTACTTCATTCCCGAAGCGAAACAACTCGACGAATTGCTGAGCGAGATGCAGCAACGCCGTGTCCACCTTGCCATTGTAGTGGATGAATATGGCGGTGTGGCTGGTTTGGTCACGTTGGAAGATATCATCGAGGAATTATTAGGTGAGATACAGGATGAATTTGACCAGGCCGAGGAACTCCCTTATCAAATTATTAGTCCTACCGAAGCGGTATTTCTCGGTAAAATTGATCTGGATGATTTTAATGAAGTAATGGAAAGCGCTATCCCTAAAGAAGAAGCCGATACATTAGGCGGCTTTATCTATAAACAATTAGGCCGAGTTCCCACTGTGGGTGAGACGATTACGATCGGTAATATCGAGCTCAAGGTGGAACAGGTGAGTGGCAGACGCATACGCAAAGTACGCGCCCGCCGCTTCGAAAAAGGAGAAAATCAGGATGAGCGAGAAACTGAGCAGTGAAATGCGTGAACAATTAATCGAGGCAGCCAAACAAGCCCGGCAATGGGCTTATGCGCCTTATTCACATTACCTGGTTGGAGCAGCGGTGTTGACGAGTTCCGGACGTATTTATGATGGCATCAATATTGAAAATGCCGCTTATCCAGCTACGATTTGTGCAGAACGGGTGGCTCTCTTTAAAGCGGTTTCGGAAGGGGAACGACAATTCATCGCTCTCGCTGTCGTAACGAATAACGGAGGCACTCCCTGTGGGATCTGTCGCCAGGTTCTTGCAGAGTTCGGGTTAGATACCACGATTCTCGTCGCTGATGACAGTGGAGAAGTTAAATTGGAAGTTTCGTTAAACGAGTTATTACCACTTGCTTTTGGGGCAGATAAACTCCAATAATTCGGACATGGTATGAAAAATTGGTTGAAAACGAAAGATATTGTTTTTATTGCAACGATAGGAGCACTTTACGCGGTATTTACTGTGGCAATCGCGCCGATTAGTTATGGGGCTATCCAGTTCCGCGTCAGCGAATTCCTGAAAATTTTTTGTCTCTTTAATCCTTTCACTGCTCTGGGTATCGCCATTGGTGATATTTTGTCTGCGATGCTCTCGCCGTTCTTTGGACCATGGGAGCTGATATTTATGCCATTGACGGATATCTTGGGGGGATTTCTGGCTTATTATCTCTATCGCTGGACAAAGCTGAAATATTTTGCCATGGCAGTATATGGTTTCACCACAGCTTTATCGGTCGCGTGGATGCTATCGGTTTTGGGGGCGGGAGGATTTTTTTATCTGGTCGCCTTGCTGACGGTGAGCGAGGAAATTATCCTCTTGGGTGGGACGCCATTGATTTTACAACTCCTAAAGGTTGAAAAATTCCGTCATTTGATTACATATATGTAGGTTGGGTTTCTCATCCGACGATACATCCCGTACAATCCCTGAACTATTTAGGGCTACAAGGTCGGTACTGCGAAATTTATTTTGCACAATCTCGCCCTGCAGGTTGGGTTTCTATACCTGACGCTTATATCCAACAACATCAATGGCTGGATTGGAATCCCGCCCTACAAATAGCATCCGCATGATGTAGGTTGGGTTTCCATACCCGACAATATGTAGGTCGGGTTTCTATATCCGAAATTCTCGTTTGTTTCGCCGGGGATAAATCCCCTGCTCAAGACATGCAAGTCGGATAAATCCGACTCGGTTCGAGTCCGCTTGAGCGGATTTCCATGGGCTGAAGCGGGATTTGAATCGATGCAAATAGATGCGCAGGTCGGGTTTTCACAACAAACGATATCTCCCGCTCAATCCCCGAAATAAATTTCGGGCTACAAGGTCGGTACTGCGAAATTTATTTCGCACAATTTCGGCCTGTAGGACGGGTTTCTATACCCGACGATACATCCTGTATAATCCCCGAAATAAATTTCGGGCTACAAGGTCTGTACTGCGAAATTTATTTCGCACAATCTCGCCCTGCAGGTAGGTTTTCCAAGCCCGACTTTGCTCAAGACTACAGCAATACCCGTCTTCGTTTATGGTTTTTTATCTACCAAGCCATATTGGATAGCTAATATCGCGGCTTGGGTTCGATCCTCAACCCCTAATTTGGATAAGATGGTGCTGACATAGTTCCGCACGGTACCGCGCGTTAAATATAATTCTTCGGCAATCTCTGCATTGGAAAGCCCGCGTCCGATCCGTTTTAATATTTCTAACTCCCGCTCGCTCAGCTGTTCCGTTAAGGTGGAGTGATCGCTAACGGGGCTTTTCGCTACGCTGTTGAATAATTTCCCTGCGACGGCGGGATCAACATGGGTTTGTCCTTGCAGGGTACCTTTGACTGCCCGGATTAATTCCTCGCGTTGCACCCCTTTTAACAGGTATCCGTCTGCGCCACTGCGAATGGCATCGAATACCCATTCGTCATCTCCATAGGTGGTCAATACCAGTACTTTAACGAACGGGTATTTTTGACGGATAAGGCGGGTAGCCTGGATGCCGTTCATGCCAGGCATCTTAAGGTCCATCAAGACGAGATCGGGTTGCGATTTCTCCAACAGTGCGACTGCTTCATCGCCATCATAGGCTTTTGCGATCACCTGGATTTCCGGATCCGAATCAAGGATCATTTCTAATCCATCACATACTACTGCTTGATCATCACATACTAATACTTTTATCATTGAGGTACCTCTAAAGAAACTTCAATCGTTGTGCCCTGCCCGGGTTGGCTCTTTACCACAAAACTTGCGCCAATTAAATCGGCTCGTTCGTGCATCCCCTTCAATCCCAACTGTTCTTCGGAGACGGTATTGGGGTCAAAACCACGCCCGTCGTCGGCGATTTTCAGGGTTAATGTGCCATGCGTGTCGGTGAGACTCACCCGAATGGAATGCGCATTGGCATGGCGAGCGATATTCTCTAATGCTTCCTGGGCAATGCGGTAAAAACTTTGTTCCACCTCTTCTGGCACATTCTCGACTTGGGGTGGGATGTCCATTTGTAACTTCCAGGCATGGCGCATGGCAAAGTCCTCTGCTAATGTGCGTAGCGCGATCGCTAATCCCATCTCTTCCAAAGGTGCCGCCCGCAAGGCACTTAACGCCCGCCTTGTTTCATCTAAACCCGATCGGGTAGTTGCTAACATCTGGTGCAACATTTGATTTGGTTTGTCTGGAATGGGATTCCAGACGGTCAGTAATGCTTCTAATTGGACGGTTAATGCGCTTAGCGTATGCGCGAGTGTGTCGTGCAACTCACGCGATAAACGATTGCGCTCGTGGCTGATGGCCAGTTGTTCGACGGTCGCAGCATGTTGCATGAGTTGCCGATTGGTCTGGGCAAGTTCTTGGCGTTGACGGCGTTGCGCTTTTACCAGGCGGGTGACCACATACCCCAAAACCAAAAAAGTCATCGAGCGGGAGGCTAAAAAGCCGAAAGTAAAGAGGTGTTGAAAATCTGGCGAAGGTGGGAGATACCGTAAGAAAGGATCGGGTTGAGGGAGGAATATATTTAACCCGATTTGCAATCCCGCGCTAAGGAAGGTGAACAGAATAACTGCCCGAAAATCATATTGCCAGGCGGTGAGAATGAGCAAAATGTAGATAAACGGTTCGAGCTGCCAATTTCCCCGATATCCGGAAAATAAATGCTGCTCGACCATGATGGCAAGGGTGGCGAATGCCAGCGCGATCGGTACATAAGCTTTACCAAGGCTTTCGGGAAATATTTTCCAATATAAATAAACCAATAAAAAAGTAATATCGATTAAAGCCAGCGCGCCGGGTAGGTACAAATTGCTCAAAGGAAAATTCAAAGGGTTATGGAATTGTAATGTAGGAATGAAGAGCAACGAAAATGCCCGCAGCCAGGCATAGATGCGGAAAACTTGTAAGAACCCCGGTTCCATTTCAGATGTGTGCATAGCCATATCATAGCACAACCCGCCCGCTAACTCTATGGATTGTTATCACACCCTGACATGACTGCAGTCATCTAGCTTTGTAAACTCTCATGACAGCGTTCACTCCCAAATCTCCCTTACCTTTGTTATCCTTATAGCGCCAAGATATGGACAATTTTTTGGGAAAGTGATGGAGGTGTTCATGACCAATCCTTTTTGGAAAAGAACGGTTAAGGGCGATGATCTTTATTGTGCCCTTTCAATTTGCCCGCTGGATTGTGGTTGGGTTCCTATTATCAAAATTGCTGATGGAAAAAACATGCGCGCTCGATATATCCAATTTACGACAGGAGAAGAATAGATGAAAAAGAAGGTTTGGATCATTGGAATTGTACTGGTTGTCCTTGTGGCAGGCTATTTTATTTATCGTTCTTACAGCCAGAAGAAAGCTGCCCAAACCGCTGCCAGCCAGGTTGAAACAGCAAAAGTGCAGCGCGGTACGCTGACGCTGACGATTGATGCAACGGGAAAAGTGCGCTCTGCCCAAAGCGCGGTGCTGTATTGGGGCACCAGTGGAACAGTTGAAAAGGTCAATGTTCAAGTAGGGCAGATGGTGAAAGCTGGTGATGTATTAGCCACTCTGGCACAAAATTCTTTGCCGCAATCGGTCATCACCGCTCAGGCAGATTTACAGAGCGCCCAGCAAGCCTTGGATGATCTCTACACTCAGGCAGAAGCGAATAAGACTACGGCGATGAAAAATATTTCCACGTATGCGCAGAATGTACGCGATGCCCAGTATCAATTAGATAATTTCACCGTCCCCACCGATCAGGCCGGCTTGTCCGCAATGGATGCATTAAAGCTCATGGAGGATAAACTAAACCAGGCTCGAGCCGCTTTTGAACCGTATAAATTTTCTCCATTTGAGAGCACCACCCGCCAAGAACTGAAAAAACAGCTTGATTTAGCTCAAGCGGGTTATGATGCAGCCGTAAAACGAGTCGAATATGAATATGAGCTGGAAGTTGCGAAAGCCAACCTGGCCCAAGCCCAAAAAGATTATGAGCGATGGAAGAATGGTCCCTCAGAAAGCGATATCGCAGCAGCCAAAGCTAAGATTACTGCAGCAGAAGCGACAATTCGTTTAGCCTGGATAGAAGCACCGTTTGATGGAACAATTACCGAAGTCATCCCGCAGCCAGGTGATCAGGTCAACGCTAACCAGGAAGCATTTCGTTTGGATAATTTGACAGCTTTATATGTCGACCTATCCGTTTCTGAGGTGGATATCAATAATGTCAAGAAGGGTTTGCCGGTCACCATCACCTTTGATGCAATCCGGGGCAAGACGTATAAAGGGGAAGTCACCCAGGTTTCCATGGTGAGCAATTCCAGCTCGGATACAGCTACTTATACTGTGACCGTGAAGATGGATGAGGTAAGCCCGGAAGTGTTACCGGGGATGACCAGCGCAGTTGAAATCGTCATTCAACAGCAAGAACAGGCATTGCTGGTTCCCAATCAAGCCATTCGGTATCAAAATGGAAAACAGGTTGTTTATGTGCTGGTGCCAGGTAAAGGAATGCAGCCAGTACCGATCCAAATTGGTATCTCTTCTGATACCTACACCCAGGTTACTGGTGGTCAGCTGAAAGAAGGTGATTTAGTTGTGCTCAACGCCTCCACAACAACAACTGCTGAAGGCATGCCCCCTGGTTTGTTTATGATGCGCCCGCGCACCAATAGCGGTGGCGGTAATACCAATCGCTCCTCGGGAGGTGGCCAGCCATGAGTGATTTCGTCATTCAGACCAAAGATATCACCAAAGTCTATAAAATGGGCGAGGTGCAGGTACAAGCGTTATGCGGTATTTCTCTGAATATCGAGCGCGGAAGTGTTACTGCGATTATGGGACCATCCGGCTCAGGTAAATCCACATTGATGAACATTCTGGGTTGCTTAGATCGGCCGACAAGCGGAGAATATTTTCTGGATAATGTCAATGTAGCGAATATGAACGAGGATCAATTGGCGCAAATCCGCAATCGCAAAGTGGGTTTTATTTTCCAAAGTTTCAACTTGTTACCGCGTTCGAGCGCTTTAGCGAACGTGGAGCTGCCCCTGCGTTACAGCGGAAATAGCAACGGCCATCGCACCGAGATGGCACGCCAGGCATTAGAGGCTGTTGGTCTAGGTGAACGTATTCATCATCGTCCCAACGAACTCTCCGGTGGACAGCAGCAGCGGGTAGCTATCGCGCGGGCAATAATCAATCAGCCCTCGATCATCATGGCAGATGAACCTACTGGAAACCTGGACAGTAAATCGGGTGAGGAGATCATGCAATTGCTCTTGGGATTGAACGAGCGCTTAGGGACTACATTGATCATAGTTACCCATGACCCGGATATTGCTGCCCGTGCACAACGAATCATTCATATTCGGGATGGAGAGATTCAGGAGGAAACCGCATGAATATCGGGCAATCTCTATGGGAAGCATTAGAAAGCATTGCTGCTAACAAAGTCCGTTCTGGATTAACTATTTTGGGTATTGTTATTGGGGTTGCGGCGGTCATTGCCATGTTAGGGATTGGGAATGGTACGAAACAAGCGATCACATCGCAAATTTCTAAACTCGGCACCAATGTTTTATTTATTAACTCTGGCGGGACTGCAGATCATCCACAGCCATTAACTTTACGGGATGCCCAGGCTTTAAAGGACCCGACCAGGGCGCCTTCGGTGCAATATATTGCACCGATCATCCAGTCGATGGTCACTGCTTCGGTTGCCGGAACAGACACGAACACAACCATGCTGGCGGTCACTCCTGATTATTTTAAGGTACAAAATGTAGAACTTTCCGAAGGTCTCGCCATAACCGAAAGCCAGTATCAAAACTATGAGAGTGTCGTCCTCTTAGGAACCGATGTGGCAACTAAGTTGTTCAACACCACCACCAACTTAGTTGGTGAAAAAATCCGCCTAAATGGTGAAATATTCACCGTAACAGGCGTGTTGAAATCACAAGGTGGGACATCTTTTGGTAGTTCCGATAATCGCGTAATTGTGCCCTTGAGCTCTGCGCAAGTCCGCCTTGTCAAGCGCGATTTACCCGATGAGGTAGATATGATTTATGCCCAGGCAATTGATGCGGAGCATGTACAATCGGCAATGGATGAAATGGCACAAATTTTACGTTCACGCCATTATCAAAATTTAGGGAAAGATGATTTTGAGATCCGCAGCACCGAATCCTTCCTGGAGACGATGAATACCGTGACTGCTACCATGACCGCTTTTTTGGGTGGAATTGCTGGGGTATCATTACTGGTGGGCGGGATTGGGATCATGAATATTATGTTGGTCACCGTGGTCGAACGGACACGCGAGATCGGGCTCAGAAAAGCGGTTGGTGCACGCCGCAGAGACATCCTTTTTCAATTTCTTCTGGAAAGCCTTTTGCTTAGCGTTAGCGGTGGCATTATTGGGATCGTGTTAGGGTATGGGATTTCTTTTCTGATTGGCAGGTTAACCGCCATGAGCGGGAATGCGATAACTCCTGCGATAACCCTTGATTCGATTGTAATGGCAACGTTCTTTTCTATCGCTGTGGGCATTTTCTTTGGGCTTTATCCCGCGAACCGTGCTTCAAACCTGGAACCGGTCGAAGCTTTGCGCAGTGAATAACGGTGTATTGAGGACGGTCATGAAAAAAATTACCCGAAAAAACATCCCATTGTTGTTGGTGCTTTTGACTTCATTTATGTTCACCAGTGCTTTTGATACGATGCACCTGATCCGATTGACAGTGATTAATAAAGCGTCCATTGAAGTGGCATTGCGATTGGACAATGAACAGCAAGATATTCATTATTACCTCACGATACCAAAAGGCGATCCAGATGCACCGATTGAGAAAGTCTTTACCATAATCCCGGAAACATATTCTGTGCGAGCGATTTACCTTGAAACCTATGATCCGGTATATGGGTATCCTTACTGCGGTGGGAAATCACCGGGCGGCACCTATAAATTGACCATGCAAAGTCGCATGATCATCCCGGCGTGTAAAACTACTTTTGCCACTGGTGGTGACTATGGATTCTGGAAATTGGGAATGCAATTGGCAAAAGGTCATCATCGATTCCATTTTCTACCTTGATGAGAGCTGCCTGAAGTGAGAGGGTTACTCCTTCTTTCTTGCCGGGAGAGGGCGGTAGCGGGGGGGGATTCCTCAAAAATAATTAGCGTAGATTTTGTTCTTGCAAAATAGATACACGATTCTTCAATCGGATTTGTTGTATAATGCCTATCGGAACAATTAACTATGTCTCCCAACCGCATCTCCAACCAACAATTAGCGGATACCTTCAACCTTATCGCTGACCTTCTCGAAATCAAGGGTGAGGTTATCTATAAAATCCTGGCGTATCGCAAAGCTGCCGAAAGTCTAGCTGAGTTGAACAACGATGCCTACGACATTTGGCAAGAAGGCAGACTCACCGAAATCCCTGGCGTCGGGAAAGCTATCGCCGAGAAGATAGAGGAGCTGTTTACCACTGGCAAACTTGGTTTTCTCGATAGACTCACCAGCGAGGTGCCGGTTAGTTTGGCGGAAATGTTGCAGGTACCCGATTTAGGACCTAAAAAAATAGGGCTTTTTTGGAAAGAATTGGGAATAACCAACCTGAATGAACTGGAAGCTGCTGCCCGGGCTGGTAAACTTCGCAGCCTGCCCGGCATGGGCGAAAAGTCAGAAGCACGCATCCTGGCGGGCATCGAAGCCTATAAACGGCGTTCGGAGCGCATCCCGATCGGGCAGGCATACCCTTTTGCTCAGCGTTTGATCGCCCGTCTCCGTCAGGTGGAGCATGTGGTAAGAGTGGAAATGGCTGGCAGCCTCCGCCGTGGCCGTATCACCGTTGGCGATTTAGATATCCTGGCAGCCGCAACCGATTCGTCTGCGATAATGGAAGCCTTTCTCTCTGACCCAGAAATTGTACGCGTGGAAGGACGCGGCGACACCAAAAGCAGTGTCGAGTACAGCCACGGCCTGCGCGCCCAGCTCTGGGTTCATCCACCTGAGCGTTTTGGCACCGCCTGGCAATACGCTACCGGCAGCAAAGATCATAATGTACGCTTGCGTGAATTAGCGCTGAAGCAGAATCTCTCGCTTTCTGAACACGCCTTCACCCGTCCAGATGGCAGTGAAATTCTTTGCGCAACGGAAGAAGAAGTTTATGCAACCCTGGGGTTACCCTTTATACCTCCTGAACTTCGTGAAGATCGTGGTGAAATCCAAGCTGCGCTGCAGGGAAAACTGCCTAAATTAATCGAAATCGAGGATATCCAAAGTGAACTGCACGCACACACCACCTGGAGCGATGGTCGTTTGTCGATCCAACAGCTTGCTGAAGCGGCGCGGGCGCGGGGGCGTAAACTGATCGTTGTCAGCGATCACTCAGCCAGCCTGGCAATTACCGGTGGCTTGACTGCCCAGGATGTACAACGTCAACGCCAGGAAATCGACCAGGTACAAAGCATATTGGGTGACTCAATTCGGATTTTGCAGGGTATCGAAGTGGAGATCCGCGCCGATGGCAGCCTGGACTTTCCTGATGAAGTGTTAGCAGAATTGGATATCGTCACCGCCTCTCTGCATACCAGCCTGCGCCAGCCACGCGGGCAAATTACCGAGCGTTTATTAAAAGCCATCCACAACCCGCATGTAGATCTCATCGGTCATCCCACCGGCAGGATGCTGCCCAACCGCGAAGGTGCTGACCTCGACCTCGAGGCAGTGATGAAAGCAGCGTTAGAAAACCAGGTAGCGTTGGAAATTAATGCCCATCCCTCCCGCCTAGATTTAGACGATCTCAATTCTCGACGCTTTGCTGAAATGGGCGGCTTGTTGGCGATTAACACCGATGCCCACTCCGAAAGTGACCTGGACTTACTGCCTTTTGGTATCACCACTGCCCGTCGTGGCTGGGTGGAAGCGCGCTCGGTGATTAATACATGGGATATCCCGAAATTATTGGATTGGTTGAAAAATCGACGTTGAATTATTATTAAGGACAGTTGTCGCGAGTTGGACTTT
>DAOTVW010000223.1:0-6102 GCA_034436035.1 Anaerolineales bacterium | reverse complement strand
GGGTTGCTATTCGCCTCGTTTAAACCTGCTGACATTGGCTTGATCTTATCCGTTATCGGAGCGCGTGCCCGAAATGCCTTCGCTTGATCGTAGTTCAACAGGCTATCCTGATAAACGCTCTCGAACGAGCTGGATGAGTTGCTGGATAGCGCGGTGGACTGGCTAGGTCGAATCAACCCATAAGGATATTGAAAATCAATGCGAACGGTAATAGACGTGTAAAGGGAAAGTTTCCGTTCTGAGGGCTGATACTGAAAAGGGTAAAACCGCAATGGTACAATCCGTTGATCACGCAGCCAGGCTGCCTCTCCTAATTCCGCCAGTTTTCCCGGATATTCTTCCTGGCTGGAATAAGTTTCGTTATCTACCACATAGCTTAATTCACCAGGGCTAAAATCTTCACTGGAAGCCGTATAGGATCCGGCTGGCTCAATATAATAAGAACCGTTCAATTCCTCTCTCTCCGAGGAAACGATGGTTACCTGGAAATTCGCATCAGCTGGGACGCCGATCATCTCCGCGATTAACGGTAAGTTAGGTTTTCCGCTCTCACCGGTTCGCCCGCTATCTGTGAGTTCAATCCGATCGAATTGCTGTCCATCCAGTTCCACTTTGTTTATTTGGTATTCCCCTAAAGTGAAACGTACGGTCATCCCTAAATCATCCGCTTGGAGGAGTTCCACACCGGCTTTGGGTTTGGATGCACTTTGCGCGTTGGTCTTCATTGGTGAGACAAAGCTTAATCCAAAGGATAGTAACAAAATGATGCAAATACTGCGCATATTGAATAATTTCACAACGTTTCTCTCAATCTACGAATAAAAAATTTTATACAATGTTTTTTCCTCTTCCAATGCCGTCTGTTGGCGGTATAACCCAATCTCTCGTTGATTGGCTTTAGGAAGGATCTGGTTGCGCTATCAATTCATCCACCAGCTGTCATTGCGAGGGAGCGCTCGCTGTGACCGAAGCTATCTTCACGTTTGTGAGTGAGACTGCTTCGCTGCGCTCGCAGTGACAATTTCTAAACTGTCATTGCGAAAGAGCGCTCGCTGTGACCGAAGCTATCTCCATGTTTGTGAGTGAGACTGCTTCGCTGCGCTCGCAGTGACAATTTCCAAACTGTCATTGCGAGGGAGCGCCCGTCGCGACCGAAGCAATCTCTACGTTTGTGAGTGAGACTGCTTCGCTGTGCTCGCAGTGACAATTTCCTAACTGTCATTGCGAGGGAGCGCTCGCTGCGACCGAAGCAATCTCCAATCCGGTAGGGAGATGGCTTTGCTCCTCTCGCCAGAACAGTCGCTATTCGGGATACTGCTTCAAAAGCTCACCACGATCGTTGTTTCCTGATATCACTCCTGCAATAAAGGCTGTGTAGGTCTCTTTATTACTTATATTCTTGATGCAATTACTCCATTATAGCAAAAAATTCATTCATTTCTACAATAATAAACGCACTAACGAACACTTTATTTCAACTTTAATTGTATTGGATTTTCCTCTAAATTGGAATAGTACTAGAGTAATATTTATGGAACGACTTTCCAAAATGAATCATCGGGCAGGAAATGCAAACGATAAGGATGAACCGCGTTGACGATCCGATTACAACGCGAAAATATCTCACTCAACATTTGTGAGTTCTGTGATAGCACTGGCACATTTGCCAGGAGCTCTGCAACCGCACTGGTCTGGTTGATTTCTTCTAAATAAACCTTTTTATCCTGCACAAGAAAATAAATGCCCTTTAACATAGCTTGGTTAGGTGTTGGTTTCACTTGTGTCTGGTTGTAAAAAGGCGCCGAAAAAACCAACCAGTAATTTTCTTGAGGTTGCAAAAAAAGCAGATCGTCATTGAGAACCGAACCCGTTGGTGAGTTACGCGCAACGGTTGTCTTTCCAATCCCCGACTTTCCTACGAACAAATATGCGGCTTGTTCACGGGCAATACCGGCAGCATGCACCATTAATCCTCCGTGCTGAAATGCAAGAGTGGCTGCAGCTACACGCAGAAAATAATCCGCTCCAATGAATGGATCCGCAACAGAGAGGCTGAGTTTCCCTGAATAATTCGACAATTCGATCCTTCCCTCATAACCTTTTGCGGTGAGGAGAATGATGTCGCCATCAAAGATCACCTCTCCGATGCGCAACTCGTTTCCGGGTCTCACCTCGATTTCAACAGAAAAATCTGCAGCTCTATTTACAATAAATCCATCATAAAATTGAATAAATTGATGATATAAGGCAGAGTTATCACATTTTACTCCCAGAGTGTGTTGTCCCACAGCGAGATTAAAACCATATTCCATTTTCGAAAGTCATTCTCCCCGTGGTTGGTGCGGTTTATTCCGCATCAACAAGATTCCAAACCCAATCAACACTAGCCCGGTCAAGCTCTCCAACGAACCACTACGGTCTGCCTTAACCGTTATGGGATCGTGGAGGGTTGATTGACCATTCAAATCAATATCCTCGAGCTGATATTGATAAGTTTTTCCCGGCACGATTCTTGCATCTTTATATTGATAGCTACTGCCTTGTAAAGATGCTCCTGCGGCTGGTATCAAAGTTGGATTGACCATCTGATTGATACCATCCGGGATCTCTTTGCGATACAGGTTGAAACCAGCAGTATCGAATTCGGTTGCCGTCGTCCATTGAATTAAGACATATGGATGAGTAAATAGGAATAAACCATAGAATAAAATGGCTACACCCACGACAACAATCAATGCGCTGAGAATACTCCAGGAGTTTTGGCACCTATTCATAAGTTTGATTATACTTGATGTGAACAAATTATCTCTGATTTAGTTTCGATAACAAAAATACGCATATTTCTTTCTCCATCATGAACAAACATCGTGCATTAACCTTCCTAACTTTTTTGTTGATCATTGGGATTTTTTCTCTTCAAGTAATAAAGACCAGCGCCGCCACTCCCACTCCTCCAACCCCAACTCCATCCAACCCCTTGGAAGATCAAATTCGCAGTGCGATCTATAATGCGATCACCACTGCAAAAACGATCAATCCCATCTATGAAATGTTCCCTACCCAGGTAGAAGATATTCGCATCGCCCCGACGCAAGATAAAGCTGTTGCCTGGTTAATTCCCCTCGATCCTCTCACCAACCAACCCATTCCCACCGAGCCAGGTTTAGCTGTGGTGCAAATATCCGATAACCAATGGAATGCCGCCCTGCCTGGAGATAGCGATTGGTTCACCAATTTACTTCAAATCCCCAGTGATATCCTTACCGAGGATGAGAGAACCGTTTTGTTAAAGCAATATGCTGAAATCAAAGCCCCCGCAGCTTTAGGCACATTCAGCGGCTACCGTTTGCCTTGGGCGCCAGGACAAATTATGGCATTAACCCAAAGTGTCCAACATGATAAATATACCCCAAGTTTAACTGCCCACTACGCGTTTGATTTTGCCACTCCCGGAGTAGCACAAATGTGGAACATTTATGCTGCCAAATCTGGGGTGGTCTGGATGGCAAAGGATAGCTGTGATAATGGTTCTACCACTTGCTCAAACTGGATTGTTTTACAAGATCCATCCACCAATCCAACCACTTATCAACTGTACCTTCATTTGGCAAAAAACAGCATTCCCGCCGCCTTACATAATCCAGGCAGCAGGGTGGAACGTGGTCAACTTATTGGAATTGCGGATGATACTGGTGCCAGCACCGCGCACCACCTGCACTTCATGGTGCATACCAATCCTGCTTCTTACTGGGGAACTTCGGTAGATATCACTTTCGAAGATGTTGGAATTAATGGCGGCCGTCCACGTATCCTCGCCGATAAACCATATTGTCGCAACGACGCTACCTATCACGATGTCTGTGAGCAATTCAGCAACACCTATACCTCTGCCAATTATTTCCTCAACGATTCGACTCCGCCCACTGGGGATATAACCTCACCAAAACTTGGAGAACTAATCACCAACCCGATCCTCCATCTGACCGGCTGGGCAATGGATAACAAGACCGGTATCGCATCTGCCCGGTTTATGATCAATACCAATGGCAACTGGCAGGAAATCGGCAATTCATTTACCAGCAGTAATTTTTCCCTGGACTATGACCTTTGTGCTGACAATGCCCCGGACGGACCACTATCTGTGGCTCTTCAAATTTACGACAAAGCGGGTAATTCATCCGCTCCTTTGACTGGATTGAAGCATTTTATCAAAAAAGCCGCTTGCCCCAGTCCGCCACCCGCCTGTGTTCCAGCTGCTAATCAAATCGCCATTTTTTCCGAACCAGATTATCAAGGTAATTGCAGCGTTTTATCGAATGGCAGCTATACCTATAGCAGCTTTGGAAATGTCAAAGACAATGACATTGCATCTATTCAGGTTGGTTCATCCGCCTCCGCAACCCTATTTTTTAACAGCAATTATCGTGGTCGAGGTGAAACAATCGTCAATTCGGATGCAAATCTTTCTGACAATTGGATTGGTGCAAAAACAATTTCCTCGATTATTGTCTCAAACCGTACAAGCACTCCTACCGCCCCCTTACCGGTTTCACCGCTCAATTATGCCAGTCTGCCGCCAAACAGCTCTATAACCTTATATTGGGACAACCTTGGAAATGGTTTGGAATTTCAAGTAAAACTCACCAAAAGTGGCGGAACGACAACGACTTCAAATTGGTTAAGCACCCCGTATTGGCAAATCGGTTCGCTTCCTAATGGAAGTTATTCCTGGCAAGTGAAAGCTCGTAATGCGGTTAGTGAGAGCCTTTGGTCTACCACCTTTACCTTCACCATCACTGGCTCCTCACCAACCAGCCAGACCATTACGCCCCCAATAAACGAGGGATTTGAATCAACGAATGGCTGGTTCGCTTCTCCCTTCTTTGATTTAACCTATGAACTAAATCACACCAGTGGCGGTAAGACGAGTTGGAAATATGACACCAATGTCAAGCCAGAAGATGGGTATGACACCACTCAGCCTAATCTTGGCTACTTAACCTCCCCGCCGATTGCGATCCCCTCCGGCTCCAATTATGCTTTGCGTTTTTGGTATCAATATCAAACCGAAAGCCCCAACATCCACTGGGATCAGCGTTGGGTGCAAATTTCCGTCAATGGCGGCGATTTCGAAAATATATATCAATTCCATGATGATCCAATGAATGCCTGGCTGCAAAGCCCACCAATATCCCTACAAAGTTATGCCGGGAAAACCATTCAGATTCGATTTTATTTCAATACCTTAGATAAATACAACAACAAGTTCAAAGGGTGGTACATAGATGATGTAAGCATTGCCGCAATGCCAACCGTCGCTTGTAATGACCCCTTTGAACCGAATGATTCCATCAACCAAGCCAAAAATATTAATTTGAATACTACTATCCAATCTAAAATTTGCCCAACCGGCGATCTCGATTTTTATCAATTCAACGCCAACGCCGGAGATCATATTGGTATCCTGGTTAAAGCTGACAGGTCTAATCCGAATGCTATCTTAGACCCCTATATTTATCTGCTTGACTCAGACGGAAAATCTGTTTTAGCGGAAAATGATGATAGAGTACAAGCTCAATTAACCGATTCTGAACTGTATTATTGGGTAAAACGCTCTGGAACATACTACATAAAAGTGAAAGCATTTGACCATCCCGAATCCGGCAATCCGCCGCTTGCCTATACATTATCCCTGTTCAATGATACATCTGATCCATTAGGCGCTTTCGTCCAACCAAAGAACGGGGATATCCTATCCGGACGCATTTATGCTCTCAGCGTCGCAGGAGTGGACAATTCCGGTATCATCAGCCACGTTCAGTTCTACTGGCATTCATCCAACTGGATAAATGATACCTGGAAATATATTGGTGAAGATTGGGATGGTAGCGATGGATGGAACTATTTGATCGATTTGAATCAATTACCAAACCAAATCGGCATCGCTTTCTATGCGAAAATATATGACACTGCAGGTAATTGGGTTGGTGTTGGCGCCTGGAACCTCAACAAACCACAATCCATCATCTACTTACCAATCATCCTAAAAAAGTAGAATTACAGAAAGTACTTCCTTTACCAATGACGCAAACGCATTAGAAA
>DAOTVW010000222.1:0-12959 GCA_034436035.1 Anaerolineales bacterium | reverse complement strand
GGTAGCATTGAATATAAACCAGCAGGAATTCTTATAATGCCAGCGCTGTTTCCTAAAATATCATCTACTCCCTGTTACCGTATCTTTCTCCAGTAAAATGAATTCGGCAATCACGCCCCGGTGATCGGATACACCATCAAAGGGGGCTAAGCGAGCGGAAGAGGCACGTAAAGGTGGTGTTGCGAAAATATAATCAATCCGTAATAACCATTTTGGCACTGCCAAACCAAATAATTCCGGGCGTGAACTACCTGGTCCACTTCGCCCTGGAAAAGTATGTCCCAATCCCCAACCTGCCGCTAGCCAAGCATCCTGTGCAGATCGTGCCAGAATGCGATACGAATCGCTCAAGGGGGCACTGTTCGAATCGCCCGCCAATATAGCGGGCTGGTATGGTTGTATCTGTGCCACTAACCAGCGCGCTTCCTCCTGCCGCAGCCGGTTGGTTTCTTGCACATGGTCGAAGGCAAATGAATTTGTGGGAGCCATGTGAAAATTGAACAAAGTAATCTTACAGCCCCTCCAGTCTAGCTCTAGCCACTGAGGCTGCCCGACCCAGCCCAAATCGGGAACGGCTCCTATTCGACGTAAGGGAAATTTACTTAACGTGCCCATCCCATTTACCCCAACTTCAGCGTCAAGAATTTGATAAGGGTATTGACCGCTCAACTCCTTGGTGATGAGCAGCGCCAGTTCAGTATTTAATTCTTGCAAGGTAACCACATCTGCATTGGCTTGCCGGATCGTTTCAATCTGCGCCAGACTGCCTGGGTTATATCCCAAAACATTATAGGTCAGGAGCTTGAGAGTTGGTTGGGTTGCTGGAGCAGAAATTTTCGGAAGGAATGCCTTTCCCCATAACCCAATGAAAACGAGCCAATTTAAAATCATTAGCCAGTTCAGCCAGGGCGGGGGATTGCGCAGGAGAAGGATACTCAAAAATGGCAGGGGGATAAATAAATAAAAGGCAAACATATTGAGCAATGAAAGCCAGCTCCAGCGGTCGCCCCACAAAAGGTACGCGAGAAACCAGCTCATTAAACCCAGAGAGTATAACACTGCCAAAAGGGTAATCCAATTCATTGGACGCGCAGATGTTTTACCGGAATTCATTCTTTGCAGCATCGGTGTCTTCTCAATGCGTTGCTCATTTTACTCGAATTTGAGTTTTCTGGATGGATGCGCAAGAATTCTCATCTCCTCTTCTAAATCCCTACTCAAAAGAATCTCCCTTGAAAATCGATTTAAATTTTCATTCACCGGCAGTGAGCTTTTATCCATCTATAACTCCTCAGCAACCCTAATAAATGGTTTCTCCTCTAAATTATTCTCACTACTTCAATAACTAATCAGGAAAAATGAGTTATAGTATTGATAAACCTATTGAGGAGGTTTAGTGATGGAAATGCATGACATTCCTTTTGGAATTACCGACTGGGACAAAATCGAACCAACGGAACACAAGGGTGAGCGCGGTATGGCAATCTGGCGCACACAAAATTTTTCCAATATCCGCGTGCGTATGGTCGAATATACCCCTGGTTATTTTGCTGACCACTGGTGTTCAAAGGGACACATTTTACTTTGTCTGGAAGGTGAACTGCATACCGAGTTGCAAGATGGACGGAAATTCGTCCTTAAACCAGGGATGAGTTATCAGGTCGCTGACAATGCGGAACCTCACCGATCCCATACTGATGTGGGAGCAAAATTATTTATTGTAGACTGACCTTAATACTTTTCTGCCTCAGTCGAACCACACCCCACTTCCTATGGGGTGTTTTCACTTCCACTTCCCCCATAGAAGTGAATCTGGTGCGGTGTCTATTTGATGCTATTTAACGTATCGGTTTTAAAAGAATTCCAGACCCCCGATTCGTACCTACCCAAATAGGACACCCGATTATTTTTTTGATTCCGCGCCATATTTACTGCACACTAAAACCCAACACAAATGCCAGGGTCATGAGCAACAAAATTGCCGGCAGGAGAGTCAAAATGACTTGACGGGAGAGAATAGGCTTCCCTACTTTTAGAAAAGAGAGTAATAAGCCACCTAACCCAATCAGAGCTCCTCCCACTCCAACCATTGCGAAACCAGGCGGGCTTTGGTGATTCAACACCAAAGTGATGGGTAAAAGAAAAATAGTCAAGCCCGCTAACCCATGCACGACTGCTAGAACAATTACCGCTACCTTCTTCGATACAGGCAATGTCCTCGTCAGGATGATGGCTAAAAAACCAAGCAAGGCAAACCATAAATAAACCATCCGCAATGAAGCGATGTGTTCCCACATTAATCCCAAGGAGATGCTAAGCGGGATGATTGTGGAAACAATCACCACTATCGGGCTATCCAACACATCCAAACCCAAAATAATCAATAATAAACACGCAACCAATAAAACCCCAAACCCGATGGTATAGGCAATCATAGGCAACGTCGCGGCATCATTGATCCCTACCGCTATTTGCCAAGCTGCGAGTAAAGCGGTGATCAGCAATAAGACGCGATGTATGTTCTTTTTCATTCAAATTCCTTGACTGAATAGAAATTGTCCCTGGCTAATCAAACCGATATAACCTTTTCTCATTCCTTATTACTTGATAATTTACACACTGGACGATAACGATGGCAGTCTTTTTGCTTCAGGGATATATCGATAACAAAATCATCGCACTTAACATATACAGAGAAGCATATTTGAACAGACTAAAATTAGCCTGGTCGGAGGGTTTAACCAGCAGCGCTACAGCTAAAACAAACAACCCGCTGGAAAGCACTGCGAGCAAGCGCACAAAACCCCACTGTACACCAATCAAGATCCCTGCAATTCCAATTGCCAACGCCGCAAACACACTCGAAACAGCGATGATGATTTGTGTCGCTTTCACACCGTAGGTAGATGGAAAGGTTGGGATGCCAGCGCGTTCATATTCGTTTGCATAACGAATGGAAAAGGTGAGGATGTGGGTGGGAATCCAAAATAAAATGGCTAAACTCAACAAGATGCCCACCCAATCTATTTGACCCATTCCCAGCACTCTCCCGGCGAGGATAGGCATCCCCCCCGATATGCCACCCCATACAATACTCCAGCAAGTACGTCTTTTCAACCAGATTGTATAAACAACCACATCAAAGAACAACCCGCTAAATACCACCAATCCATACAATCTATTCATCACCAGCGCCCAGCTCACCCCAAGTGCCGACAAAACCAATCCAAGGACGAGTGTTTCCTGTGGAGATACGATTCCGCTAGCAGAAGGCCGCCGGCTGGTACGCCCCATGCGTGCATCAATATCGCGATCCCACCACATATTCAAGACGGTGCTTCCGCTAATTGCCAGGAAAAGGCTGCCCGTTAATCCCGCCAAAGTCCCAAGATGAAAAATCGGGCAACGAGCAGTCATATAGCCAGCCAGGCCGGTTGCCAGCAGTAATCCCGTTTGCAAGGATTTAATCAGCGGCAAATACTGTTTTATTTTGGAGAATAACCATTGCATAACGATTTCTACCTCCACGCCACCATTCTGTGTAAACAATAATAAAACCTTATTCGCACAATCCTTCTCGCTTACCCATAAGTATACTCGTAAATTTACCCATCGAGTACATTTCTATCGCACGCAGCGAAAACCAACGCCGGGGCTGTAATACATCGGTGGTGCGCTGTTTCGTACCCAAGCGCGCAGATCCTTATCGTATGTATCCTTCGACCCGCCATGCATCAGTCGATCGCTAAAACCTTCCTGAGGTTGCACATCTCCCAACCACTGCCAGACATTCCCCGCCATGTCGTACAATCCATAAGGGCTGGGGGAATCAAGGGTGAGATAGCCATCGTAGGTTTTTCCATTGTAAAAACCAACTGGACTGGTGCGCGAACCAAAAGAGCTCATGTTTTCAAATGGATCTCGACTAGCGTAAAAATTCGCGTTATTTAAAGCAATCTCCCATCCCCAAGGATAAGGACGGCCATCCACTCCTCGTGCAGCTTTTTCCCATTCCACTTCCGTAGGCAATCGCCAGCCATAGTATCCACAATAACTCCAGGCGCCAAACCAAGACACATTGGTCATTGGGTGATTCTCCCAACCTTCTTTGACCTTAAATTGCTTTCCATCAAAAGTGAAAGGAGAAGCCGGATCGTTTAAGGGAATAAGAATGTAATCCGCTGCATCAATCCGAATTTCGTGTTTGACGCCATGGAAGGGATCTCCAGGATAGAAACCCAACAAGGCTGGGTTATTCTGGAAATCACCTGTTTTAACTTTACCTTCAGCCAGCGCTTGATTGACAAAAGCAATGTATTGCGCAACGGTTACATCTGTTACCATGATCTCATAATCATGATCTATCTTTATTGGATCGTTATATTGACTGAACAGAAATTCTCCAGCTGGCACAGCCACCCAAGCATTGGAGTCCACACCGGTATCGTAAATTGGTACGGGGGCATCCAGATTAACAGAAGCACAGGCGGATAACAAACCGAAGAGCAACACCATGAGGAGGTATTTCAGTTTTTTCATTTCAACACCTCCTGCAGCAGTTCCTGATTGGCTTCTTCTGTCCAGCGTCCTTTCGGTTTGAACAAATCCAATAAGCGCCACACCATGACCACTGCCAGTACTACTAACAGTAAACCAAGCCCAAAGTCAATAGCATACATCAACATATTTACTAATGGCTGCTGAAGCGCTTCCGAAATAAATAACCGCTTCATCTCAAAGACCGTAACACCTGCCAACGCAACATCCGAGAAAAAGATAATCGACCAGCCATAAAGCTGACGGATTTTGCCTTTTAACCCGATCATATCTCCATAGTACATCAGGATTATTGTTGCAATGATCGCCGAGAGGGCATGCCAGTGCCCGGTTAATTCAATCCGTTCCTCGCGGGCAGGCCAAAGGCGAAAGATTTCATCGAGCTTTATCGCCATAAATATACCGATCCCGCTGGTAGTGAAGTTCATAAAGAGCATTTGCCAGGTGGGTCCAAATTTTAGCGGGTCATGCACAAGGGCCGCTAGCTTTTGGATGAAATTTGGCTTTTTGAGATGGGCTGTCCCCTCTTTGATTAATTTATCCCAGCTCCAAATCAACAGCAGCAACGCAGCTACCATCGAGGGCGTCGCACCAACATAGATAATCATGTGTGCAATCGGTTCAAGCGGGGTGGCGACACCCCAAACACCCAAGTTCAAAACAATCGTACCCAAGATCATGAGCGGCATGGCAATTTTATGCAAAATGCCCTTGAAATTCAACCAGCGTCCAATAATCAATGTAATCATGATGGCGATCAGCGCTAACATGATATGCAAGTGACCAATGATGGAATATTGCATGGTAGTTTTTTCAGGGAGGCGGATGACATTCTCCGCCATAAAGACTTCGAAACCGTTGCCAAAGTAGGAACCCGGCACCGCCCCAAAAATAGAAGAAATCACAGTGGTCAATGCGGTAGCAAAGAATGCCGCCCGCTCTATATCTACCCCCGATTTAGAGCGCGCAAAGGCTGGATCAGGTTGATAATAAGCCTTATTCCAGGGCCAAAGCGCAATGGTCAGTAAAACGCCGGCAAAAAAGATCAACGCTAAACCGGTGATATAGAGGCCATGAAAAACCCAGATGTGCCCCCAATACGCAAAAATCATCCCAAAAACCATCGCAAAAAGGTAACCCACCGTAATTAATACGCGCACTGCTTTTTTATAGAACTCCCCCATTTGAAGGATGCCCGTTATCATGTAGGTTTCGATGGCGACCACAGCCATGGCGATCGAGTGGTATAAGATGATGATGCGCCCTTCTCGCTCACCTGGCAGCAGACTCATACCAAAAACCCGGACGACGATATCTCGTACACCCAACTCTGCCATTGGCCCCGAAAGCATACCGAAAAGAGCCGTCTCCATCGCAATCATGGCAATTGCCACAAGGATCAGCCCTTTGGTTGTCCCAAAAAGATATGATAAACGCGATTTCAGAAAAGGCATCGTTATACTCCTAAGAATGTTCTATGCCTGCATTAATAATACCTTTAAGCAGGTATTCTGTCTTTGACAAAAGATAAATTCATGATTGTATATTCAATACTCTTTCCCTTTTTTGAATCACACATTATTCGGCCAATCGAAATATCCAATCATTTCTCTTTCGAAAAACCCAGTGCAAAGGCAGCGGTCATCAAGACCAGTAAGGGAGCAAGTATTGCCATTACGAAATCTGGGCTGAAAAATAAAAGCTGTTTCCCAACAGAGATAAACGCTAAGGCAATTCCACCCAGACCGATCAATAAACCACCAATGCCAACCCACCAGAAACCTTTTGGCGCTCCCTTGGCGAAGAATGGCCCTAAAAAGATCACCAAACCAGCAACGCCATGAAATAATGGCACAGAGATTTTCCGCAACAAGACAAGGTTGCCGAGGCTGGCAACGGCGATCGCCAGAATGCCGATCAAGGCAAACCATTTAAACGCTTTTTTCCAGGATGGGTAAAATTGCTCGGTAATACCCATCGATATACCGAGTGGGATTAAGCTGGCAACGGTCAATACTAAGGGCGTACCCAAGATTCCAAAGCCGAGGAAGATGAGGAGCAAGCCCGACACGAGCAAAACCAGAAAGCCCAGCATATAGTAGACATCATACAAAGCTTTGCTCTGCTTCCAATGATTATAAAAAACCCACAGTAAATAAATAGCAAGGAGACCGGTGAGCAATAAGAACAGGTTATTGAGCGTAAATAGGTTCATGGCATTATCCTTTCCTTTTCCACAAAAAATGAAGATAAAGCAATTATGATAGATTATGGCACATGAACCGAATCATTACTGTGACAAAAGTCACAAATCAGCCTGCTCTTTTTTTGATTTTGCCGTCCAATCCTCGATCATCCTATGGGTTCCTGGCAAAAGTAAATAGAGAACCAAAAGGCTGCTCAGCAAAGGCGCTGGCAAAAACATTGAGAAACGATGCACTTCCACAAAGGCGTTATGAAGTCCTAGTGGATATCCCGCCAACATGGACATCGTGCCAGCGAACAAACCAACTGGGAGCGCCCAAGGTTTTTTCTTCAGGACCGCAAAAATGAAAACCGCCCAAGCCGCTGATCCCCACCAGCTCACCTGCTGAGTCATCACATACATCGCATTCCAAAAGGGATTATTATGCGAGGTGGTATATTTGGAAATCGGAGCTACGCCATCAATGAATGTCAACACATACGCCAATCCAGCCACAAAAGTCAGGGCAATGATTTTTTTATCTACATCCCCGATCAAGAGCATGCCAAACCAAAGGATCAACGCTACTCCAAAAACACTTAAAGTGGGCATAGGCAGATGACTATCCATGGAGGGAATAGCGGGGAAGAAGCCGGTCAATAATTGGATGGTTGCCGCCACCGTTCCCCAAAACCAAGCCCATTTTTCCTTTTGCAGAAAACCATAAAGTACCGCAACCCATATTGCAGTAGTGCTAATTCCCAGCCATCCTAAAACTGCAAAAGTAATCCTGACTGAGGTTGCTTCATCAGTGCGCCCAACCGCAGCATGAGCATCGATGACCAAATTATATTGTTTTGCAATGAGATAGAAAAACAGCAATCCAATCAAGATACCGATAGCAGATAACCAGGCACCTAATTTAAAATTATCTTTCATCTTTTTTCTCCTTTAGAAAAATTGATCATGTCATACAGACATTTATACCGAGAGGTTTTTTTCATCATCCGCCTGCTTATTACCTCGCAAGCGCTGCTACAAAACCACTGGTTAACAGGACGGACACCGCCAAAACTGCATTGACCAGTAGTAATTGCATACTCAAGCGTTCTTTATCGGGAGTCATACCCGAGGGTTTTTTCCCCAGAACCAAAGTTCGATAAAGGGAAATAGCAATCATCCCTATGACCAGGATGTGTTTAATCGATAATAAAGCGGAGTATGGATTTCTAAATGTAAACAGACCCTCGAATTGCGGACTGCGATTGGACATCAATAAACCAGTTACAATCAAGCCCGCCATGCTAATATAAACCCATAAACTTTGCCGCTTCTGGAAGGCGGCCATCACCTTCTTCACTTGCGGACCTGCACCCAGCGCCTCTTTGACTGCTGGCAAGTAAGCACATACCGTGACAATCAAACCACCCATCCAGATGGCGCTGAACAAGTCATGGAAGAAAGTAATTAAGCTGAACACAATAATTCTAATTCCCATATTCGATTCTTCTCTCTGTCCCAACATGGTTAGGTTTCTCTAAATGAGGTAACTTTTCATCCAAATTTAGATCAATTACCCGGGCCGGTTGAGGAGCTTCTGGTGCCTCAATGCGGTTAACAACCCCGCGCACTGCGGGTATTGCTGCAGCAATCTCTGCAGCTAACTCCCTCTCTTCGATTGATGCAGCTATGCCAGCTAAATGAACAATCCCATTGGATACTCCTACACATAATTTCTTGATTGCAATTCTTTCATCCTCTGCTATGCAGGAAAGGATGGTTTTACGCAAAAGTGGATCGTTCATTCAACTCTTAATCCTTAACTGATAAAAATCATTTGTAGTAATAGTTTATTGGCAACTTAGTTTGTTGTATACGACTTTTGTCGTATGGTCTGAAGGATGACCTTTGCGTTACCCTTGACGTAATATATTTATTGTGATATTATTAGTTAGTCTAACTAAATTTCTAGAGTAATGATGATGCAAAACAAAAATGAATTAGCCGAAGAAAAATTCTTCAAACTCATGAAACGGGTAAGAACATTAGGACTGGATACCCATTCGCTAGAAAATGCGCCAATCTCACCTGCCCAAATATCCTTATTGGACTTTATAGCAAACTCACCGGGTTGTAATTTACAAGATGTTGCGAATGGCTTGAGGTTGACTGCCCCAACTGTAAGTGTTGGAATACGAAAACTAGAAGAGAATAGGTTAGTGGAAAGAAAGCCTCATCCTCTGGATGGCCGCTCAATCCAATTTTTTCTTACTCGGCGCGGTCAAGCATTACAACGTCAAATCCAAAATTCACATCTCCAAAAATTTCAGCGCCTATTAGCAGGGCTTACAAACCAAGAGCAAGAAACATTATTAACCCTTCTGGAGCGGGCTCTGCAATATGCCGAAAATGATCAATTTATCCCGAAAGGAGAAAATTTTTAATGAGTATGCAAGTCATTGACACCGAATCGATGCAAAAGGTTTCCGCGAAAGAAGTAAAACCAATTCCACTCTATCAATTGGAAAATTTACTAATATCGCTATTGTGTTTAGAGGTAAATCAGATAGTTGGTCCCTGCACGATGACAAATCAGGTGATATATTTGATGTTATCTGGAAAAGGAGAGTTAATTGTTACAGGTGAGGAAAGACAATTTTTAAATTCTGGTTCGCTAATTGTCATACCAGCTGGAGTAGAGCGTATGCTGTTAGCTAAGGAACAGTCACGCGTTTTGACAATACAAAGCAGCTAAGAAATGTGTAAATATGAAAGAATTAAACATCCTTGCCGTCTTCGCCCACCCCGATGACGAGGCCTTCCGTTGCGGCGGGACGCTGGCATTGTTAGCACGGCGCGGCGTGCGCGTGCAGGTTTTGACCGCCACACGTGGACAGGCCGGGTCATGCGGCTTTCCTCCAATATGTACGCCTGAAGAATTACCTTCTGTGCGCGAAAATGAACTGCGCTGCGCCTGCGCGGCGCTGGGAATCCAGCCACCGATTTTGCTCGACTATCAGGATGGTCACCTTTCGGAAGCCGACCCCGAAAGAATCGTTTCTGAAATCCTGGCAATCGTACGCGATGTACGCCCACAAATCATACTCTCTTATGGGCCCGACGGTGTCTCAGGTCATCCCGATCACATAGCCATTGGGCGCTTTGCCGCCGAAACCTTTCGCCGCGCCGAAGGAGTGAGAGCACTCTACACCCTGGCTGTGCCGCGTTCGCTGGCCGAGACGCTTGACATGACGCAGATCCATACCATCCCAGATAATGAAATCACTTGCACAGTAAATGTATCAGCTGTCTGGGAAGCAAAGATGGCTGCTATTCACTGCCATCGAACTCAAAGAAGCGAATCACCTATTTTAGCAGCCCCACTAGAGCGACAATATCTGTTCTTGGGTCAAGAGCACTTTCAAAGAAGATTATTCCGACCAGAACTACTCGGCAAGAAAGAGAAGGATATTTTCACAATTATCTCAAGGAGTAATGATGAATAATGCGATTGAAGTAGAAAATCTGACCAAATATTACCCCACCGCACGCTCGGAGCAAGGTGTTCTTGCGGTGGACCATATTAATTTTATGGTTAAGCAAGGTGAGATATTTGGTTTCCTCGGCCCAAATGGAGCTGGAAAAACAACCACCCAGAGGATGTTAACCACTTTGCTAACACCGACAGAGGGGCGCATTTTGATCAATGGACATGATCTCGCCCGTGACTCTTATCCCGCCAAACGGCAAATCGGTTTGGTTCCCGAAGAGTCCAACGTCTACACAGAACTGACTGCATGGGACAACCTAATGTTCACCGCCAGCCTCTACCGTGTACCACGTCACGAGCGGGAAAAACGCGCACAGGAATTGCTCGAAACATTTGGGCTTTATGAAAAACGTAACGAAAAAGCCGAGAACTTTTCAAAAGGGATGCGCAGAAGGTTAAGTATTGCAATGGCAATCATTCACAAGCCATCTCTTCTTTTTTTGGATGAACCAACCCCTGGCTTAGATGCGCAGAGTATCCATGCCATTTGGGAATTGATCAGGCGCATGAATTCGGAGGGAACAACCATCTTTATGACTACTCATCAAATAGAAGAAGCTAATCAATTATGTGAGCGTGTGGCAATTATTTCCCACGGAAAAATTGCCGCTATTGACACACCCGAAAAACTTAAAGCGAATTTTCGCCGTGTACAATCCGTGGAGGTAGCTTTTGACAATCCATTACCAGAAAAAATACAAGGGTTAACATCTTTACCTGGAGTGACGGTTCAAGTCAAAGTAGGAGACAAAATACGATTGTACACCGAAGATCCATCCATGCTTTTACCGCAAATCGTACATTATGCCGAGGTAAATGAAATGCGCATTGTCAGTTTGAATACTCTTGGTCCGAGCCTAGAAGATGTTTTCCTAGAAATAACCGGAAAACAAGTTGGCATTGTAACAAATGAATCACTCGAAAAAAAGCCCACGCGGCGCGGGATGAAAGGAGGCCGCCAATGAATATCGAACGAATTAAAAATGAATTGGCACAAGCCTGGACAGTAGCTGTAAAAGATGTACGTGTTTATTACCTTAGGCCAGGTATGATTATGTTTGGGTTTCTAATGCCGTTTTTTATGTTTTTTTCGTTTTCGGTAAGACGAGAACTAGGAGCTGCGGAAGGGTTAGCGCGCCTTTTGGCGATGACTGTTTTCTTTACGGCTGGCGCTGCAGGACCATTCATTATCCCAACCGAACGGCGCATTGGTACGTATGATCGCTTGTTAGCAGCACCTATGGCTCTGCTGACGCTATTGCTTGGTAAGACCTTGGTAGGGGCATTCTTTGCCATAGCAGTCTCAGGAGTAGCCCTGTTAGCCGGACTTTTATTCTTTCATTCAACAATCATCCAACCAGGTCTATTGGTGGCAGGTATTATCTTAGGGGCATTCTCCTTCTCGACGTTAGGGTTGGCTTTTGGATCCATGCCCACAACGAACCCTGGCGATGTACAAATGCCCAGTACTTTATTGCGCTGGGGTTTGCTTTTCATCAGTGGCGTCTTCATCCCCTTAAATGAAATGTCTCCCATTGCTCGTTCAATAGCGTACATCTCACCTTTAACTTACGCGCAGGACATCATGTCTCATGCTGTTATGGGAAAGGGCTTAATCAACCCCTGGCTTGACTTGACTATATTATTGGCAAGTGGAATTCTATTCCTTTGGCCATCGATAAAACTGCACCAACGGGCGCGAGTATTAGGAAGATAACAGAGACATAAAGAATCAACAATCCTTTGGGTAAAATTTTTTCGCTGAAAGGATCGAAAAAACTGAAATTAAACCAACTATTATGTAAAGGAATTTAATTATCTTCGCTTTACAATTTTCCCCGTTGTGCTAAACCTTTCGGGTCGAGCAATTGGATCGATTCTTTCTCTACTTTGAGTAATCCTTCTGATTCCAGCTTTTTCAACACTCGGCTCAAAACATCACGCACGGTGCCCAGCCTTACCGCCATCTCGTCAAACGTTGTCCATTGGCGGCGGCGCACCAATAGACTGCCATTTATGAGTTCAGCATGTTGCAATAACGTATTTGCAAGGCGTGCCTCGACATCTCGTAAGGAGAGGTCTTCAACCAACTTGATATAATGAAGTACTCGATCGCTTAAGTGACGGATAATAGCCATAGCCAGCAGCGGTAATTCCTGAATTAGCTGTAGAAATTCTTGTGCAGGGATCTCCCAAACATCCACATCTTCGAGCGCAGTTACAGTGCCCGGGTAGGTTGTTTCACTGAAAACGGCAATGTCGCCAAATATTTCCCCAGCTTCTAAAAACAACATGGCTTGCTCGCGCCCTTCCCGCGAGATACGCGTCGCTTTAATCCAGCCCTTTTCGAGAATATATAATTTATCCGCCACATCTCCTTCAAGGTAGATAACCTGACCAGCTCTAAAATGTCGACATGTGGCAATTGCAGCAATTTGTTCTACGATATTTGGTGAAAGGGATTCAAAGTGTCGAAGGTTTGATAATAACCTGATCAAACGATCATTTTTTGCGGAGAGTTTTTTATCATGGAGGTTCATTAATAACATTATACAAGCACAACGAAATATCAGCAGTTGTTATAACGTTTTTATAATCGCTTGCCAAACGGGTCCATGCCCACCGCGTTGCTCCGTTGTGCAGTGCAGGCAGGTTTTTGGGGATGGG
>DAOTVW010000221.1:0-14800 GCA_034436035.1 Anaerolineales bacterium | reverse complement strand
GATTTTGGGCAGGGGCGCTTTACACCTTCCTAGCCTTGCAAACGAGCGGCGGAGACTGGAAACGATTCTGGTATGGCAAGAGGGCATAGGGCAATCCGGAATTTGCCTTTGCCATAATGCCGTAAGGGGACGATAACGCACGTTTTGGGAATAATCCGGATAACCAGGCAACGCTGATTGCAATCCGAGCATTAAGGGCGGTAATGGAGCATAAGGAAGATCACTATGTTAGCCGGAATTAATACTCAAAACGAACCAAGCAAGAAATGGTCTACTAGGGATTGTAGAATCGCTCAGACATATCCTGGGTGGTGAACAAGTCGATATGAGCAACTACTGAAGATTTGATGGTCCCGATAGCTTTGGATGCGTACCACGGTTGAAAAGTAAGCAAGAGAGCTTGCCTCCACAATGGAATATTTGTAAATCAGGAAAATGTATGTTTTCTTGATGCAAGATTTGGATTGAATAGTTGGATATAGGAAACTTTTAAATTTTGTCATTTCTTAATAATTTTATCAAACCTAAGTGAAAATCTTATTGACATGAATAATAAATTCGAATAAAATAATAATGTTATAACATTATATACTTTACCATGAGTAATAATCAATTCTAATGTGATTTGTTCTCCTTTATTCGAAATAATTTATAACATTAGCCATTATGATCATGAGAACAGATAAAATAATTTCAAATTTATGTTTTCCCTTACTAAAGATATTCTATAAGCAAATATTTATCCCGGAATTTAATAACAATCAAAGTATTCAGCAATCTCATAAAGAATTGGTTTATATAGGAATATTGGCAGGATATAGTGCCATTGATACCTTGGCGATAAACCTTCGAGGTTTTATTTCAATCACACCCAATCACCCGAGGAGGCCACCCATAAAAAACAGCAAAGTGGAGACACAAAATCTATTTAATTTTCATAGATTATTTGCTTTTGCCCATCATCAAAAGGTTTATCCATGAGTAATATTTATCACCACAGCATAATAAATGGTATTTCACAAGGAGGTTAAATGAATAAATAATAAACAGATAGATTTCTCATCAATTCAATCATTGTTCAATAAATATCAAAAAGGAGCAGTCAAGATGGATGAAAAAGTTGAGAAGCAAGAAATTAAAATTTATGGCTATAGATGGGTGGTTTTATTAGTATTTATGTTAGCTGGTTTAGCAATGCAAATTTTCTGGATATGTTATGCACCAATAACTGGTTTAGCTGCAGAACGTTACGGCGTCTCTGATCAACAGATTGGATTGTTAGCTATGTTATTTATGTATATTTATATTCCTCTTGCAATACCAGCTTCTTGGATGATCGATACCTGGGGTTTTAAAAAATCGGTTGCAGTAGGAGCAATTTTAATGGGAGTCTTTGGATTGGTTCGTGGTATCCTCACCCAGGATTACACCATGGCAGTCATTGCAACAATTGGCATCTCTATGGCTCAACCACTTTTCCTCAATTCCGGAACCAAATTAGCTGCCAACTGGTTTCCGTTGAATGAACGAGCCACTGTTATCGGTATCGGTTCAGTAGCACCCTTGTTGGGCATCGTAATCGGGCAAATGGCAACACCAGGCTTGGTTAACACTTTTGGTTTTGAAACTACCATGCTTATCTATGGAATTTTCGGTGCCGTGTCGGCTGTTCTCTTTGTCGCTTTCGCAAAAGATCATCCACCTACGCCAGCTGGTTTTGAGGAAAGGGTATTAATGTTAGAAGGTTTAAAGCACATCCTTAAACTTAAAGAATTCTATATGTTGGCATTTATTGTTTTTGTAATTAATGCCATTTTTAACGGCGTTTCTACCTGGGTAGAACCCATTGTTCGTCCAAAGGGAATGGATTTCTCCCAAGCTGGCACAATTGGCGGTCTATTGATGATTGGTGGGATTATTGGATTATTCATATTTCCGCCCATTTCCGATAAATTAAAAAAACGGAAACAAGTATTCCTGGTTGGTATTGTTTGCTCAATACCCTTTCTGGTTGCCATGACGTTATTGAATAATTTCGCCTTAATGGCAATTGCATCTGCTATCCTCGGATTCTTTATTATGGGAATTATACCGGTAGCATTCCAATATGGTACTGAGAAACTATACCCCGCTCCAGAGGGTACATCAGCAGGATTGATCACACTCTCAGGTCAAATTTCCGTCGTGGTCATCTCTATAATGGGTTGGATGTATGCTCGATTGGGTAATTTCACTTTATCTTTGCTAATATTAGCAGGGTTGATGGTTATCAGTGCAATATTGCTGTCTTTTATGAAAGAATCAGAAATGATCCAAAATACAAACTTATAAAATCGGATCGGATGGATAACAAAAAGGGAATTCATTTCTTCTCAACCTAAATAAGTAAAAAGGAAGTGTAAAAATGGATATAAATGAGCTAAAAAAAGAGTTGGAAAAAAGTATTAAACCATATCGAGGATCCTTTCTTAGCTTCGAAGAACTTCCAAAAGAAGGCTTGGATAAAAAAGAAATCATCGAAATGATGAAGGAACTTTATAAACTTGAAGAACCACGTTGGAAAGATGGATTTGTTTCTGGTTCCGTTTATCACGGTGATACAGAACATATTGATTTTGAAAATCAAGTTTATGCAATAAACTCACAAAGCAACCCCATTCATTTCGATATCTGGCCAAGCGCATTTAAATTTGAAGCAGAAATAGTCCGTATGACAGCAAATATGCTAGGCGCCAAAAAAACCAATGACGAGATTGTAGGATCAGTGTCATCTGGTGGAACGGATAGCATCCTATTAGCTATGAAAGCTTACCGAGATTGGGCAAGAGATACAAAGGGTATTACTGAACCTGAAATGGTTGTACCAACGACAGCTCACGCTGCGTTTGATAAAGCTTCTGAATACTTTTGTATCAAAATGAAACGTGTACCTGTTGGTAATGATTTTCGTGCTGATATTCAAGCCATGCAAGCTGCCATCACAGATAACACTATAGTGATGGTAGGTTCTGCGCCACAATTCCCACACGGCGTAATTGACCCCATCGAAGAATTGTCAGAAATTGCGCGTGAAAGGGGAATAGGCTTTCACACAGATGCATGCTTAGGTGGTTTTATCCTGCCATGGGCAGAAAAATTAGGCTATGATGTTCCACCATTTGACTTCAGATTACCAGGGGTAACTTCAATGTCCGCTGATACCCATAAATATGGTTATGCAGCAAAAGGAACCTCAGTCGTATTATACCGTGGCAGAAAATTACGACATTACCAATACTTTGTCACAACAGAATGGCCTGGTGGATTATATTTCTCCCCGACTTTTCTAGGTAGTCGAGCTGGAGCTTTGAGTGCGGAATGTTGGGCAGCTCTAGTTTCAATTGGAGAAAAAGGGTATATGAAAGCAGCCGAAGGTATTCTTAAAGCAGGAGAACGTTTAAAAGAGGGTATCCGGCAAATTCCCGAATTATATGTATTAGGAAATCCATTATTTGTCATAGCTTTTAGCTCTGATATTTTGGATATTCTTGCAGTTTGTGATATTATGAGTAACAAGGGATGGAGTTTGAGCGGTCTTCAAAAACCTCCATGCGTACATATATCTCTTACTCAACGTCACGCTCAACCGGGTGTTATTGAGCGATTGATCAATGATTTAAAAGAAGCTGTTGCTTATATAAAGCAACATCCTGAGATAAAAGGATCGTTGACACCCGTATATGGAATGACCGGAAATATTAATATGCAAGATGCCGTAAAACAATTTTCATATGAACTAATGGATTTGTTTTATGAGACTTAATAAAGTAAATAAATCCTTCAGTCAATAAAATGGAGAAAAATCAATGAACGAAAAATATATAATCGCACATGATCTCGGAACAAGTGGAACAAAAGCTGCCCTGATAGATTTTACAGGCAAGGTGATTGTTTCATCGGAAAGCCGCTATGGCGTTTATTATAGCGCTGATGGAGGAGCTGAGCAAGATACAGAAGATTGGTGGCAGGCATTAGTGAAAACAACACGCGATATACTGAACAAAGCCAATATCAATCCTAACCAAATCATCGGTATGAGTATGGATGCTCAAATGGCTGGCACTATCCCTGTTGATAAAAATGGTAAAGCCTTAAGACGAGCGTTAACATGGTTGGACTCTCGAGCAGAAAAAGAGGCTGAAATTCTAGTTGAAAGAACAGGGCTACCCTTTATCACAGGAAAAGCACCAAGCGCAAAAATTTTCTGGATTAAACGTAATGAACCAGAAATTTTCGAAAAAACATATAAAATGTTAGATTGTAAGGATTACATACAAGCAAGAATGACCGGAGTATATGGTACTGATTATTCTTGTGCTCTTGCATTAACCTATTTCAACCCATTTACGATGCAATGGTGGCCAGAAGTATTAGAAGCTATGGAAGTTACAGAGGATATCCTTCCAACTTTAATGCCTTCTACTCAGGAGGTAGGTAAATTAATTCCTGAAGCAGCTCAGGAATTAGGTTTGATGGCGGGTATTCCTGTAATAAGTGGTGGAGGAGATGTTCCCTGTGCTATCATTGGATCTGGTGCAATTTCTCCTGGACGTACCCATATATATCTCGGGACATCAGCTTGGATTGTCACCATCAGCAAAGATTTCCTAATGGACACTGAAGGTATTTTCTGTGGTATTGGGTGTAACCCTGAGACTTTTGGTGTAGGTGGAGAAATGGATAATGCGGGAGGTTGTATCAAATGGTTCCAAGCCAATTTGATCGCTAAAGAGGATGAGGAAGCCGCACAAAAAGCTGGATTGAATATCCTTAAATATATGGATACAAAAGCAGCTGAAATTCAACCAGGAGCAGAAAACTTGCTCTTCTTACCCTGGGTTTGGGGAGAACGAGCACCTGTTGATGATGACAATGTTCGAGGAGGCTTCGCTATGCTTGGCTTAAATCATGGGAAATGGCACATGATGCGAGCTATACTTGAAGGGGTTGGTCATCATCTGAGATGGATATTTGACACAATCGAAAAAGCTGGTATACCCCAAACCGAAGCAAATGTAATCGGTGGAGGTGCGGTAAGCACAATTTGGCTTCAAATCCTTGCTGACACTACGGGTAGGACATTATACCAAGTTGAAGGTCCCCTGGATGCATGTGCACGAGGTGCTGCTATGACTGCAGCAGTAGGTTTAGGCTTGTATAGAGATTTTTATGAGGTTGAAAAAGTAATTCGGTTAACCGGAGCAAAGTTCGAACCTAATAAAGATCTAAGACTACTTTACGATCAAGCTTATGCCAACTTTCGCTCACTTTATCAACCTTTTAGCGATATTGGTAATAAACGCATATCGCTTATAAAGTAACCTTCGTATATATATTAACACATTAATAAGAGGCTGTTTTCCATCATAAGGAGACAGCTTCTTTATTTAGTGGTTTAAGTAATAATCAGTCCATCTATACCGCATTATCTGGCTCAATGATAACAGTGGTAATAATTAGTTTGTTGCTGGAAAGAATCATCGATAGATGCCAATAGTCAATATTACACTAAGTATAAATATTATTGGTTTCTGTGATTTACTTATGTTCTGTTCAACTATTCTTTAATTTGCCCTTGTTCAATTGTCTATCCATAATTTGATATACATCCATATCATTTTATGTGCTAAGAATAGTCAATAATCATAATAATTCTTGAAAATGCAATCCATCGCTCAGATTATTTCACCCATTCTCTTTGTTGGTCATTCGTCTTTTTATTTGAGCTATTGATAAACCCTTCCCCACTTTTTTCTTTACTTTACTGAAATAATTGTTTAATGTACTGCGCAGATTTATCTATCAAGAATACATTTTCTCCTTATGTCCTTTTTCGTTAATATTAGGTACTCTATGATTGATTAATTTATTATATTCCCCTTAATAATTTTTTCTTTTCCAGACCATTAATCTTATCCATTGTAATAATATAGATAGAGTAATTTTATCCTTTACGCTATAAGTATTACATCGATGTTGAAATTGAATGATTTTTATGCTATAAGATATATGAAGTTGTTTAGACATTTTTATCACAAATATAAAACATAAAATAGTATAGCATCTATAATGAATGATTTGTTCAAGCGAGCGCAGATATGATGATTAGGACGCGGATGTGTACAGATGAATACTTAATCAGGACGCGGATTTACGCGGAATAACGCGGAGGGATATTTTAATGGGACGCGGATGGACACGGATAAACGCGGAGAGATGTTTTATAGGGACACGGATGTACACGGATGAACGCAGATGGGTACTTTATCCGGACACGGATGAACACAGATGAACGCGGAAGGATGTTTTATAGGGACGCGGATGGACACGGATAAACGCGGAAAGATGCTTTTTTGGACGCGGATGCACGCGGATGAACGCAGATGGGTACTTTATCCAGACACGGATGAACACAGATGAACGCGGAGGGATGTTTTATAGGGACGTGGATTTACGCGGAATAACGCGGAGGCATGTATAAGGATGAAACGCTGAAGTTCATTCCTTATCGAAAAATGAAGTAAGGTGATATCGTCAATAATTCTACCTAGCCACTACCCGTAACCTTTCCTTCATTTTATCAAAATGGTTTTTTGCTTTCCTTAGATAAACCATGGAGATGGATAATGAAGAAATCCTTTTTGATAATAGTTTTAGCAAGCATTATCGCTTTCTCGGTATCGGGTTGTAAACAACAATTTTTTCCTCCACTACCCCTTGTATCATCAGGATCAAGCGCTGCAATTTCGCCGGCATTAGCTGTCGATCCGGAGGGCTATAAGCATATAGTTTGGGTGGAGGGTAGCGGGTCCAACAATCAAGTGATTTATTGGAAAACCTGGTTTAACGTTCCGGTTATAACAAGAGTGAAAGCTAGTCCAAATTCCGTTAAGCCTGATATTGCTGTCACGGACGATGGGGATGCTTATGTAGTCTGGTCAGTACTTGATTCGTCCAATCCAACCCAATATTGTTATCGGCTAATTCGTCATACTGGAGAAGTGCTAGACAATCCTTGTTTTCAGTGCGGTAGTTCCTCTACCGGAAACGGGATCCAGGTTATCGCCCGGGCTAATGTTGCTTATGCTGTTTATGAGTGCAGTAATCATCTCCACTATGTAAAACTATCTGGTGAGTCTGAACAAGGAGTACTAGAATATTTTCCACCGGGCAGAACTCTAAAAAACATGCGCTTGGCAATCGATTCGAATGCTAAGTTGCATGTTGCCTGGATGGAGAATGGGGATACAAATGGATGCATTTTCTATGACAGCAATGCTCAAGATCATGGATATTTTAGAACGTTTTGCAACCCTGACCATGCCTCTTATGCAATTACAACCTTTTCTCCGTCTTCCTCAAATGAAAGGATTTATTTAAGTAAGCAAATAGATGATGTGAACAATGACACATTAAGGTATTATCACTGGTTGGCAAGTGACGGAAGCGATCAAAGAGATGTCGATGTCCCCTTATGGACTGGCTGCAACTGGTCCATTCAAGAAATCCAATCTCTCGGGTTATCTTCAATTCTGTTTATTGCATTTATTGGACGAAGCAGTTGTTCTTCTGGCACTATACTGCAGGAGGTATATTATTATAATGGTTATGGAAATAATCAAGTAAATCAAATTAGCGAAATTGATTTCTACCCAAAGCAAGATCTCCATCTCGTTAGTGCCAGCGATACGTTAAACCTTCCGGTATTAGGATGGAGTCGCAAGGGAACGAGCGGCAATAATCAAGAGATGTATGCAGCTTGGCTATCGCTCATAGGATCAGAAGTAGCCATGAAAGTAACGCAGATCTTTACACCTTATGCGGATGTGGTTTCTTCTGGCACCGATATGGCGAGTAATGGAGATTGGGTGGCAGGAGTATGGACTTCGCAATTAAGCTCAACTAATTCTCGCATCGTACCTTGGTTGAGCGGGAACAGCTACAACGCATCCCTTCCGCTCATTCGCAAATGAAATCATCTTTTCGTCACCCAAAAATCTTGACGCTTTTCTACTGGTCGGGTAAACTAAGGACATCTTAATCTTTTAGAAAGGAGGCGCACTGCATGATGATTCAATTTGTTGCAAACGCAGAAGACGGATTTTTTCTTTCGCGTAGTGCGCCTGTTTGTGGATAGCTTATCCAATTCAGAATAGTCTTTAGAAAGGCTGTGGCGCACCACCACAGCCTTTTTGATTGTTTATGCGGAGTAAATATGGATCAAACGCAACCAAATCAAGAAACATCCTTATTAACCTTTGATTTTCAACCCATTCTAAGGAAAAGCCGCTTAGCTGGGGTATGGTTCATGATGAAAGGGTTTCGCTTAGCCTATCTCATTGCCACCCTTTCCTTAGCAGTCTCCTCCTTTGCGCGGGTCATGACCTACTTTCTACTGCGCTATTTCGCTGATGACATTTTAACTAAAGGGAAACTATTAGCGAATAGCCTGACAACGACGTTATTTTTGATTGGTTTAGGTTTTATCGCCTTGGCAGCCGTGGATGGCGGTTTTTCGTTTTTATCCGGACGCCTGGCAGCTTACACCGCAGAGGGGATCACCCGCCGTATGCGTGATTTCTTATTCGACCATATTCAGCGCTTGAGTTTCGCCTATCACGCCCGTACTGCCACCGGCGACTTAATTGAGCGGGTTACTTCCGATGTGGATACTTTGCGTCGCTTTTTTAGCGAACAAGCTATTGGCATCGGCCGGATTGTGCTGCTTTTTACGGTTAACTTTATTGCTATCTTGAACATTAATGTGAAATTAGGATTGCTTTCGATTGTCGTTATTCCGCTTGTGCTGTTGGTTTCTTTATGGTTCTTCAAAAAAGTGACCAAAGCCTATGAAGAATATCAAGCCCAAGAAGCAATCCTTTCCACCACCCTGCAGGAAAACCTGAGCGGCGTGCGAGTGGTGAAAGCATTTGGACGGCAGGAATATGAGAAAGCTAAATTCGAGAAGGAAAATTGGCGTAAATACCTGAAAGGGAAATTCTTCCTGCTCATGCATTCTCTTTTCTGGCCGCTTTCCGATATCGTTTTGGGGTTTCAAATGTTGTTTGGATTCATCCTAGCTGCCCGCATGGCAATCAGCGGTGAAATCACCGTGGGCAGTTATCTCGCCTATGTTGGATTAGTGGTCTGGTTGATCTGGCCAATCCGTAATTTAGGCCGTATCATCGTCCAAACATCTACCGGCATGGTTTCTTATGGACGTTTGCTCGAAATCATCAAACAAGAACGCGAAGACCTCTTTAGCGGCGCCGTACCAATTTCTCAGCCCTTGCGTGGCAAAGTGGTTTTTGAAAATGTTTCCTTTATTTATTCGGATGGAGAACATGAAACCCTCAAGAACATCTCGTTTCAGGTCAAGCCTGGGCAGATCGTGGCACTGTTAGGTTCAACTGGCTCCGGAAAGACCAGTTTGGTGAACCTGCTACCACGCTTTTACGAGATCAATAGTGGCAGATTACTGATCGATGGTGTTGATATCCGCCAGTATCCCCGAGCAGCGCTGCGCCAACAAATCGGCATTGTAGAACAAGAACCCTTCTTATTCAGCCGTAGCCTGCGCGAAAACATCGCCTATGGAGTTCGGCGGTCTGTCACTCAGGAAGAAATCGAGCGCGCGGCTCATGCCTCTGCCCTGCATGAGGTCATCACAACTTTTCCTGAAGGCTACAACACACTGGTCGGCGAAAAAGGTGTCACCCTTTCGGGAGGTCAAAAACAGCGGGTTGCCATTGCGCGGGCGCTTCTCAAAGACCCCCGCATCCTCATCCTTGATGATTCCACTTCGTCGGTTGACCTCGAAACAGAAGCGGAAATCCGCCAGGCTTTGCAATCTCTGATGCAAAATCGCACAACGTTTATCATTGCCCATCGCATCCAATCGGTGATGCAAGCGGATTTGATTTTGGTGCTCGATAAAGGCGAAATTATTCAAATGGGCACCCATGCTGAACTTTTCGCGGATGAAAATGGCGTATACCGACGCATCTATGATATCCAAACCCGTATGGATGAAGAGCTCGAATTGGAAATGCAGACCTAATGCTCATTAGCTAATAAACCAGGAATGGTAAAGATCAACGGAGAATAATCATGTCAGATGAAATAATCGAACTCGAGGAAGAAGAATATACCTCCCAACTCACTTTCCCTATCGTAAAGCGGATCGCTGCTTTGCTTAAACCGTATTGGAAATGGGTTGTTGGATTTTTTATCGCCATCGCCCTCGTATCCTGGATTGATGCATATTTTACCTATATCAATAAACAGTTCGTGGATCAAGGAATCACCCTCAAAGATCCGGCGCGGCTCATGCAGCTTGCCACAATCTATGGCGCTCTAATCCTCACTCAGGCGGTCTTTGTATTTGCGTTTATTTACCTAGCGGGAGTACTGGGCGAACGCATTCAATATGACTTGCGGAAAAGTCTGTTCAACCACTTACAAAATCTATCGCTCGCATTTTATGCCCAAAATGCAGTGGGACGTTTAATGGCTAGGGTCACTTCGGATACCGGTCGGGTTGCCGATTTGGTGACCTGGGGTATTGTCGATACGACCTGGGCGGTGATGAATATCTTGACCTCGGCTATCTTCATGGCGCTGATCAACTGGAAACTCGCCCTCATCGTGGTAGCAGCGTTACCAATCATGATTGTGATTGCAACCGAATTTCGCAAGCGCATCCTGATTGAGTTCCGCAAGAGCCGCCGCATGAATAGCAAAATCACGGGTGCTTTTAACGAGAATATCCAGGGTGTGCGGGTGGTGAAAGCCTTGAACCGTGAAGATCAAAACACCCGCGAATTTCAAGAGCTGACCACTGCGATGTATAACGCCTCGTATCGGGCTGCCTGGTTATCGGCGTTATTTTTACCAACAGTGCAGATCATTTCGGCCATCATTCTCGGTGTAATCGTCGGGTACAGTGGCATGCAAATCCATAAAGGTTTAATCACTATTGGCGGCATCAACGCCTTTGTATCGTACCTGAGTTTCATGATGTGGCCCATTCAGGACCTGGCAAGGGTCTATGCCGAGATGCAGCACTCCATTGCCTCAGCAGAAAGGATCTTCAAGCTATTGGATACCAACCCGGATATCCGCAACCGCCCCGAGGCTATCCCAGCGAGTACTTTATTGGGCGATATTGAATTCGATCATGTAGATTTTTATTACGATGAACGCACACCTGTGTTGCAGGATTTCACCCTACATATCAAAGCAGGCGAAACGATTGCGTTGGTCGGTCCGACGGGCGGCGGGAAGACAACCATCGTGAACCTCTTATGCCGTTTCTATGAACCGACCCGGGGAGTGATCCGCATCAACGGGCGCGATTACACCGAGTACACCCTCGAATCAATCCACTCCAAAATCGGAGTTGTCCTGCAAACCCCCCATCTCTTCTCGGGTAGTGTGCGGGAGAATATCCGCTATGGACGTTTGGATGCCAGTGACGCGGAAATCGAAGCAGCTGCCAAAATCGCTGGCGCACATGACTTCATCATCACTCTCGAAAAGGGTTATGACCAGAACGTCGGCGAAGGCGGCAACCTGCTCTCGGTTGGGCAAAAGCAATTAATAAGCCTAGCACGGGCAGTGCTTGCAAACCCGGAATTATTCGTTATGGATGAAGCCACCTCGAGTGTAGATACGTTGACAGAAGTATTGATCCAGAAAGGGATGGAGGCGCTGCTGAAAGGGCGGACGTCGTTTATCGTCGCCCATCGCCTGAGCACTATCCGCCGCGCCGATCGAATATTGTTCATTGAGAATGGCAAGCTTGTCGAGGAAGGAACACATGCTGCACTTCTCCGTCAACGCGGGCATTATTACCGCCTCTACACGCAACAATTCCGCCGTGAGATGGAGGAACAACTGGCAGTATAAGAAATACCCCTTTTTGTTTTTTGAACATTAAGGGCGAAATAAATAGAGATTTTATGACAGTTGTGAATGACCTTTGCGCGGCGGTGAGCCGCGTAGCGCGACTGACGCTGGTCAAGTAGACACGAACGTTTATTGGGAGATGCGTATCGAGATCCGATGTTTTTCGCGGGTTGCGTTTCGCGGGGCTAAAGCCGCCTGCTCAATCCGTGAAAGTCCTTCGGACTGGGGATATGAGTCGGATTTACCCGACTTTCATGTTTTGAGGCAGGACTTTAGTCCGCCGAAACAGGGTTTTACAAGAGAAATCACCGATATATCTTTGCCGGTTCACATGATTACAGCCACGTCCACAGCCTCGCCTACATCAAGTTCGAGGCCAACGTCCACTACAATAGTCATGCCTACAAGCACAATAACGCCTACGCCGGAGTGTAACAACACCTTACGTTTTGTGACATTGGCTTATTTGAACAGCGGCATTCAATTATCCTATGACACGCCGTATGATTTGAGCCGGTTTGTGGTAGAAGGCAAAATTGACGCTCTCGAACCTGAAAGTTTGTGTCAATGGACGTGAAACCCTTGATTATGCGGTTGATCTGGCAGGGATTATGTTTGTGCTTGGAAAGTGATGAAATCAGGATAGAATTGCGGGAACAGGAAAGGAATGGTGCATTGATGGTAACAATTTATGCGACGTGCCGCTAACGTCACCGCCGATTCTCTGCTCCAGTCCGTGTTTTTAGAGATGTTTGGGAAGCCTAGCACAAGCCCTATGAAATGGAAAGTAGAAAAAGTTGACAGGCATATAAAAAATATCCGATATGACACTGGATCGTCACCTAAGTATTGCGAAAACGGAATCCCATTTATCCGTGCTACCAATATCAAACAGGGCACAATAAAAGCAGAAGGCTTGGTCTATATCTCCGAAGAAGATGCGAAAAAATATCAAAATATGAAATCAGCACGGGCAACTTGATTGTTGTTAGAAGTGGTGTTAACTCTGGTGAGAGTTCTTCAATTCTGCCTGAATATGTTGGCTCTTATGCCGCTTATGATTTGATTCTGGAAGTTGATTATCCAACAAATTTTTTCTCAACCATATGATTAATTCACCATTTGGTAAAAGCACAAGTGACACTTTAAGCAGAAGAGCGGAACAACCGCATGTAAAGGCTGAACAAATAGAGTCTATGAAATTTCCTTTTCCCCCGCTCACCCAGCAAGAAGAGTTTGCGCGCGTCGTGACGCGGGTGAAGGGTCTACGGGCGCGTATGGCGGAGACTTTAAAGACCTGACAGGTTTAATTAAAAGGATTTATGCTCCAAGCCTCATGACAGTGCGCAGGTCTCTATGAGCATGTGGCACGGTGAAACCTGTCAGGTCTGGATTGATCAATTCACTGCGGGCGCGCCTGGCGGAGACTTTAAAGACCTGACAGGTTTCCAAAAAAGATTTGTGCTCCAGGTCTCATGGTAGAGCGCGGGTCTCGATGAGTATGTGGCACGGCAAAACCTGTCAGGTCTGAACTTTCGAGCGTCCTGGGGGAAGGCAATCCCAAAAGCGAACGGATAAAAATGCAAGAAATACTTTACCAACATTTTCCGGTAAATCGAATAACCTCACCTCTAACCACCACTTCGCTTCCTCCAACAGTTGGTTTGTTAACCCGCATTGGGAACAGATCGAAAAATTGCAGCCTTTTGAGCAGAGTTTGCTTGCTGTTGAGTATATCCCACAGGCGGAGGGAACCTATTCATTTGAGATGGCCGTTACCTCGTCCACGCTGCCGGACCCTAACCTGCAGAGTAACCGGCGTACATGGCAGTACAGCACTACCCCCATAACCCCGGTTATCACGAAGGTTTACTGCCGCTCATTGTCAGACGCTAGGTGCAAATTTCTGGTTGAGCTGCTCCTTGCAGACATCAATTTATCTATGTAAACCGCCCGTTATGTTTTCTGAAAGATTATGGGGTTTGCCATAATAGGATTGCTCTCTTCCGGCACTTTGGTCGGATTAATTGGTGGCTTGCCTTAGCATAAAAAGCTATATTTTAAAACATTAGAGTATGACCAGTAATCTTATAAACTGGCGCAGGAAAAACACGATCAATTTCAAACATCAGTGATTTATAGGAGGACTGATTATGAATTGGCAAGATTACATTGTGGTTAATCCCGGCAGCTTTCATGGGAAAGCCTGTGTCAAAAGGACGCGTATTCTCGTTTCGATGAACCTTGACATATAGGCTTCCGGATTCTCTCTCTACGAGATTTTTCACAGTTACCCACCCTTGAGTCGGGAAGCGGTGCAAGCCACTGTTTTATATGCTGCCAAATTGACCCGCGAGCGCGTGATAGCCATTCCTTCATAAGCAGCTATTGCATTCAAGGTTGACGAGAATCTGCCAGTTGTCTCGGTGGTTGAGCCTGTCGAAACCAGGCGCTTGCGAGCATCTGTTCGCAGCAATGAATGAACCGATTCACCTTACGCACAAAATGAGAGGTGGATGTACAATGGAGGTTGTTTGCAATAGCACATCCTAATGGCAAAATCTACGTCTTTGAGAGCAGTAATCTCATTCAATCAATGAATAGATTGTTTGCTCCCGCGCGGATGGACACCCCAACAAGCGATCTGACAGAATGCCGCAGAGAAAGCCCGCTCCGGGGAAAAAAGATTTTTCACCAGTTTTGTTGGGCATTTCCTTTTATGGGTAAAAAGCGCTTGCATTATCAAGTAAAAAGGTGTATCCTTATTGTAGATACAAAAGGAGATACCTGAAATGCTCAGAAAAATTCAGAAATGGGGCAATAGTCTTGCCCTGCGAATACCTAAATCTTT
>DAOTVW010000220.1:0-3313 GCA_034436035.1 Anaerolineales bacterium | reverse complement strand
AATTTCAAGTTTATTTATCTTTATTGGACTGAATAAACTGCGAAAGTACTCATTATCCATGTGTTCCTCCATTTTTGTTCAGGTTTATATACCATAAGTTTTGTAATGTCTATAAAAAGTACACCAAAACGGGGAGAAGGAAGGGGTCAGCCCTTGGGAGAAGGAAGGGAGAAGGAAGGGGTCAGCCCTTGACATTGGACATTGAGGAATCCAACTTTTCTATTTCCTTTCTCAGCTCCAGATCGGTTTGCAGTCTCTCAAGCATCCTCTGATAGGTCTTTGATATCGCTGAGTAACTCACACCTCCAAACACAGCCCCGATCTCGCTGTTAGTAGCACCAGTGTGCCGCTTTATCTCAAATATCGCTATATTCTTGATACCCCCTCTCTGTCGCTTCACCACTTCTGCCCTTGATACCTTGAAATACCGGCATACCACTTCGATAATTTCTTCCATCCCAATTACGCTTCTCAATGCCTTCCGATGCGATACTTCTGCTTTTTCAATATAACCTTCCTTTATCGTCCGAAGTACACCTTTGATAAACTGCTCCCCGCCAACTATGATACCTCCGTACGCACCATCCAGAGGATTTTTCAGCTTCTCACCTATCCCATTCTCTACATAATCCCGATACCCATCCCGAGCCTCTTTTCTCTCCCTGGACACCATCCCCAGTATCAAATCTGTTGTTACTATCTTTTCAGACTTCCCGATTATATATGAATTGTAACTGCTGTATGCATACTCCTCAGGCTTCTCCACCATCCGTGCACGAACCGGATTCAAATGTATGTACCTGCTTAACTCCATCAGATAACTGTCTTTAGCTACAAGTATTGATTTGTATCGCCCCTGGAACAAGTGCCCGTTTCTTCCCCGTTTGATATTGATATACGTGGTATAAGAGCCATTGATGTAATGCATCACCCTGCTGATGTTTGCCTCCGGGGTTTCTATGATTAAATGGTAATGATTACCCATCAATACATAGCAGTGAACAAGACAGTGATATTTTTCTATTGCTCCAGCTACATACTCTTTGAACTTTTTATAATCCGCATCTGTAAAAAATATCTTCCTGCGTTCATTCCCTCGTGCGTGTACGTGATAGAGGGCTCCTTTATATTCAAATCTCAGCGGTCTTGCCATCGGTCAGCTCCTTTTAAAACATTTTCCGCAGCCTACAGCACAGAATGTCCAATGTCAAGGGCTGACCCCTTGGTGGTGTTATAGGTATAACTAATCAGATTTGTGGTTGCACTTGCTTGATTTGATGGCACACTTTCCCCGCTACTGTTAACTGCCATAACAGTAAAGAGATATTGTGTCCCGTTTAGACATAGCCTATTGATAGGTAAATTTGCCTGAAACAAAGGACGAGCCTTGATCTTTACAGGAACTGCTCCTCTCTACAAGCACAAGATAGCGGTAGGTCATTCCCGGTATAAGAGGAGGTCCGGTATAGACAATGGAGGTACCGGAGATATCATAGTTGTTCCATATCCGGTTTCCCTTGTTATCACTTAATTCCACTCCATACATTGCACTGGGGTCATTAATGCCAGTCCAACTGAATACTGGGATACCTGTCACCGTTCCTGTCGGGGAGATGTTGCTAACAAACTCCTTCTGGAAGCAGGAGACCATTATTGTAGTTGTGTATGTGCCGGTTGTATCTGTTATCGTGGATGTATAGGTAAACGGCAGCACGGCAGGATATACAGTGCCAAGAAAGGTTTGGTGGTCCTGGTATAACTGATAGCCTGTTACAGGCGATGACCCTAAATCAACAGTCGGTGGGGCCGGTTTCTCTATACCATTTGCACCGTTGGTACTACTGCTATATCCGGAAACCGCTGCACTTATTGTTGCCAAAAACAAAAGCAGTCCTAAAAACCATGCGGTTTTTAAATTTTTGATCTTCATACGTTCTCCTTTTTAACGGGGTTTACTTTCTCCAATAAGGTTTTTGAATTGTTCATACGGCTGGGCACCAACAAGCATCTTCCCGTTGATAAAGAACGTCGGTGTACCTTGTACCCCTGCTGCCGCACATTGCGCTTTATCCGAACTGACAATGCCTGCTGTCTCGCCGCTGTCAAGGCAATGGTCGAATTTATTCCGGTCAAGTCCGATCTCCTTTGCATACGATTTCAGACTATCTATATCCAGCCTTCCCCCGGAACTGAACAGGAGGTCATGCATCTGCCAGAATTTTTCCTGTTGGTTGGCGCACTCGGCAGCTTCCGCTGCTTTCTCCGCGTACTGATGAAAAGGCAATGGGAAGTTTTTAAATACAAGTTTAACCTTTCCGTCTTTAATCTCGTTCTTCCGCAATTCTTTTTGTGTGTCATTAAAGAACCTCGCACTGAATGGACATTGAAAGTCCGAGCACACGATAATGGTTACCGGTGCATTCTTCTTCCCCTCATAGGGACTGCCGGCAATATTTATTTTAGAAGGGTCCCCAGCCGGGTCAGGCGGTGGAGCCGGTTGTAGTTGCGGGGGAGCAGGTGCGTTGACTCCCTGAGCTACCCTTTGTCCAGCCCCTTTTTCCAAGCCAATCCTTATCTCTTTTGCAGATAACAACAAAGCCGAACCTAAAACCACAGCCACAATAACACTTGCAATTCCGGATACGTAACTATCTTTCATGAAAAAATCCTGCTTTAAAATAAATTAAATCCTTTATACCAATATCTTTTTAGGGTTGCTTACTCAGCCCTTAGCAGCAAGGCGTATAACAAACACAACTGGTTGATGAGCAGCAAGGCTGTGAACCCGGGGTACATGTCGGGTAACATCTGCCGTTGCACTCGTACAATCCGCCGCAACAATACTTTGCCGTACAGCCGCCGCTGCCTCCACTACCCCCGGAAGTACAACAATATACACCACCGGCACTCGGGCTGCTGCAATTACCACTGGGCGAAGTTGTACAATAACCCTCTTGACAGGCATAACATAGGCCGTCACTTCCCATGCATTCACCGGGACCGCACGACGTGCCGGTTGTAGGAGAATAGCATCCTGCAAAAGTTGTTGATAGCATCAACAACATTGCAATAATTGACAGCATTAAACCTTTTTTTCTGATTAACTTAAATTCTAAAAATTGTAATTTCATCCTGTTATCTCCTATGTACTGTTTTATAACACTATTTTTGGAGCTTGTCAAGTTTTTGTAGAAGTCCATGACATATTGGACTGAGACGGTTGTTTAACAAATTCATTTACATAATACTTCAAAGGAGGCAACTTATTTAATCCTTTGTGTGGTTTTTCTATGTTATACCATAAACAAAAATC
>DAOTVW010000219.1:0-2388 GCA_034436035.1 Anaerolineales bacterium | reverse complement strand
CCGACATTAACCCCAACGCTTATCCCTACAAATACACCGACTCATACTCCTACCTTAACTCCTACACACACGCCAACCTACACCCCTACACCAACGCCAGATTGCGCGGCAATCACTATGAATTTTCAAGCACCACAATATAGTACGATTGCCCTTAATATTCAAAACGGGCTCAAGGTAAATATCCGTGTTATGGCGATTACATTCTCTTGGCCAAATAGCGCTGATCAGAATAAATCTATGGAACAAATTAAGATGAACAATAGCACAATTTGGTCTGGTAGCACAAGCCAATCGCCTATAACTATCTACACCTGGTTGGTTGGGACAGACGAAATTAGGCAAATTGGTCCTAATTCTAGTGCCAATATGGAGTTTGTGTTTGTTTTTAACAAAACTGCTGCAGATACCGGTTATTCAATTTCGGTTCGTTTTGACAATCAATGTGTCAGAGAAGCCCGTAGATAATTATTGTTTTATATGGAATAGTCCGATACATTAAACTTGAACCAATGAGATTTGGTAAGCAGGATGAGAAGAATAAAAGATATCGAGATATCCAAAATAAATAGCCATGCAGACCGAAAAAAGGCCTATCGTCATTCTCAAAACGGGCAAAGCCTAGTGGAGTTTGCGGTTGGAGCGGTTATTTTGTTACTCCTCTTAGCTGGCATCGTTGATTTAGGGAGGGCGTTCTTTGTTTTTATCGCTCTCCGAGATGCTGCACAAGAAGGGGCGGTGTATGGTTCTGTTTGTCCGCAAGACAAAGATACCATTATTCAGCATGTCAAAAGCAGCTCTAATTCTCCAGTGGATTTGGAACATGATTCGAACATCGCGATCAGTTGTAAATTTGTTACCGCTGGTGGTGAGAGCGATTGTGGTGGAACGGTTCCTGAACCTGGCAATTTAATAAAAATACGTGTAACCTATAAAAATTTTCCGCTTATCATGCCGTTTATGAGCACTATTGCTGGATCTCAAACGATATCGATTACCGCTGAAATACAGGATACGATTCTACGGAATGAAGTATGTAATTAATCAGGTAGCAGAGGAGAAAGAGATGGATAGACAGACTATAAAGAAAAAAGAACATGGTCAGGCGATTATCCTGATTGCATTAGCGATGGTGGTGCTTTTAGGATTCACTGCTTTAGCGATCGATGGAGGGATGCTGTATAGCGACCGGCGCCATGCCCAAAATGCTGCGGACGCTGCGGCATTATCCGGCGCTTTACAAAAGGCGAATAACCAATCCAATGATGTGATTTTGAATGCAATCTACGCTAGCGCCTCTGGAAATGGGTATAGCGGCAGTCAAGTAAGCGGAGCGGTGAGTGGACCTTTTCAAGATCCGATATCTGGAAAGTATTACTTGGTCACCGCAGAGATTACCGCCACGACGAAAGCCAATTTTGCCCAATTTGTTTACAAAGGACCATTGCAAAACCATGTCAAGGCAGTAGCGCGTGTGTTTGTCAGCCAACCGGCTATGCCAGGCTATGCTATCGTGGCAATGGGTGACTGCACCTCCGAAGGAGGTCACTTGGCGATGATCAATGGTGGCGGAAATAGCGGCTCTGTGGAAACATATCAAGGTGGAATATTCTTAAATGCCCCGGAAAATGAGGCAAATCGTTGTTCTATTGATCCGCCATCGGCGACCTATGCACCGGGTATTATTGCTCATGATGGGGCTCATATTGCCAGTGTTGGCAGTGTGGATTATGCCGGGCAACCCAAAGTTCTTCCAAATCCGATTGATATAAATCTTAATATGAATGAACGAATTAGCGATCCTTTAGCGGATTTAGCGGAACCACAATGCACTCATAAAGGATCGGTGTCTGGGGGAGTTTTCTCACCTGGAACATACGGAAGAGCTGGTGAGCCAGATATCAAACCTGGAACATATCTGCCAGGGATTTATTGTATTTACGGGGATGTCCATATCTCTGGCAGTGGTGTCATACAAGGGGATGGAGTGGTTTTTTATTTTGTGAATGGCGGATTGAATTACACCGGCAATGCCGGGATGACGATTAGCGCGCCAAACGAGAGTAACTGTTTGGGGACAGAAGGTGACCCAACCGCTAGTTGTACTTATAAGGGCATTGCAGTATTTATGGCGCGCAGTAATACTTCCACTTTTGAGGTACGCGGAAATGGGGGAGACGCAGTGCATGGATTGATCTATGGATTGAACGCAACAGTCCAAGCACGCGGTGGTGGTGTGACTCCAGATGAAACAACAGTTGTCGGTCAAATCATTGCTAAACGGGTTTATGGGGATGGGAATGGTAGTTTTGATGTGACGTATAATGAGAATAGTACTTTTATCAAAAAGCCTTCGATAAGCTTATGGAAATAGGGCGCAGGGGTATG
>DAOTVW010000218.1:0-1606 GCA_034436035.1 Anaerolineales bacterium | reverse complement strand
TCATCCCCATCGCTGGCAACAGCGATGATTTTCCCGCCACGGGCTTTAGCCTGCTCAATCTGACTGACCATTTTTTCATACCAGGGATCTTTAGGAGCAATGGCGATAATCGGCAGTGTTTTATCGATTAGAGCAATTGGGCCATGTTTCATCTCACCAGCTGGATAAGCTTCAGCATGGATATAGGAAATTTCTTTTAGCTTGAGGGCGCCTTCATAAGCGGTGGGCATGTTGATCCCGCGTCCTAAATACAGACAATTGGTTACATTCGTAAAGGATTTCGCTACTTCGATGATTTGGGCTTCACGATCCAGACATGCACCGACTAAATTGGGGATCCGCCTTAAGTCATCAACCAGACGAAAACGTTCCTGTGGTGATAATGTGCCGCGTAAGTCAGCAAGGTGGATTGCTAAAAGATACAAATCAATCAGCGGTGCCGTGTAAGCTTTCGTGGACGCGACTCCAATTTCGGGACCACATTGCATGGAGATGAACCCATCCGCTTGACGCATCGCTTGGGAACCAATGGCATTTACAATACTCCATAAGGTTGAACCATATTTCCGTGCTTCTGCCATTGCAGCCAGTGTATCAGCGGTCTCACCTGATTGACTGATGGCGATGGTAACGGTATTTGGTTCAATGATCGGATCACGATAACGAAATTCCGAGGCAATATCCACCTCGACCGGAATCCGTGCAATCCGCTCAATTAATAATTTTCCCACCAACCCGACATGATAGGCTGTCCCGCAGGCGATAATAAAGAATTTTCGGATGGATTGGGCAAATTCTTTGGTGAGGTGTAATTCTGGGAGATAAATTTGAGCGGAAGCAAAATCTACTCTTCCAGCAATGGTGTCCGTCGTTGAACGTACTTGTTCGTGGATTTCTTTTTGCATAAAATGACGGTATTCACCCTTTTCCGCAGTGAGTGGATCCCATGAGACATGATGTTCTATCCATTTCACTGTTTCTCCACCCAGTGTTTGAACCTGGAGCGAATCCCGAGTGATGACAGCCAATTGTTGGGGATCTAAGAACACGGCTCGCCGAGTATGTTCCAGGATGGCGGGTAAATCAGAGGCGACAAAATTTTCGCCATCACCCAGTCCAATTACGACCCCTCCGGCATTGCCGATACGAGCGGCGATTAATTTATCTGGTTCATCTTTGGAAAAAACCACGATACCATGAGCACCTTGGATTACATGGAGTGTTTTCTGTACGGCAGTAAGAAGTGAGCCGCTGATGGATAAATACCGCTCAATGAGGTGAACAATTACTTCTGTATCGGTTTCCGATTGAAATTGTACTCCCTCGGTTTCCAATTCAGCGTGGAGTGAATGGTAATTTTCAACAATTCCGTTGTGGACTAGCACAACATTGCCAGTATTACTCAAGTGGGGGTGTGCATTACGTGCGTTGGGTTCACCATGAGTTGCCCAGCGAGTATGGCCAATCCCTAAATTTCCTTGCAAGGGTGCAGCTTGGACGAGATCGATCAAGTGCGAAATTTTACCCGCATCACGGCGAACCTCAATTTTTCCATCACTAAAAATTGCGATGCCGGCTGAATCGTAGCCACGATATTCAAGCCGTT
>DAOTVW010000217.1:0-3317 GCA_034436035.1 Anaerolineales bacterium | reverse complement strand
GTTGCTAGGGCTCTGGCTACTTCCAGTCTTTTTAGGTCTCCGTATCCTAGGTTTTCTGCTGGTTCGAGCATTAGTTCTGAGAGGCCTACATCTTCCAGTAGGTCGAGGGCTTTTCTCTCCATGGTTTTTACCCATTCGATTTTTCTGCTTCCCCTCGGTGATTTTAGTGAAACCATGACGTTTGCTATGACGGGCAAGTGTCGGAAGGGTCGCATTATCTGGAATGTTCTGGCGATTCCTTTGTTGACGATTTTGTGTGGTGGAAGCTTTGTGATGTCTTCGCCTTTGAACATTATTTTTCCCGATGTTGGCTTTAGGAAACCGCTTATTATATTGAATAGTGTTGTTTTTCCTGCGCCGTTTGGTCCTATCAGTCCCACGCGTTCTCCTTCATCAATTTGTAAGCTGATGTTGTTGACTGCTACCAGTCCGCCGAATTTTTTTGTTACGTTTATGACTTCTAGCAAGTGTGGTTTTCCGCTTTCTGGGGAGCTCATGTTTCCACTTCCTTTTCTTCCTGTTTTTTCTTGAACCTTGAAAAGATTTTTCGAAGTCTACTTTCTTTTTGCTCTTTCTTGTATTTCTTCCAGATTCTCGGTCCTCTTTCTTCGATGTCTCTTGGTTTAGCCAGGTCATCAAGTTTGTCTACTATTGTTCTGGCTATTCCTCTAGGCCACTTAATTATTATGGTAATTACTATCAAGGCGAAAATTATTATTCGTAACTGGCCAAAGTATGTCGATAAACCCATAGAATCCAGAACTGGTGCTAAGTAGGTGGGCATTATGTACTGGTCAAGGAAGTTGTAGATGAACGCCCCCACGAGAGGGCCGTAAATTGTTCCCAACCCTCCTAGGAACGTCATGGTTATGGGTAAGAACGAATATGTGAGGTCAAAAAGAAGTGGTCGTGCACGCATCGTAATAAGATGAACGTATATGCATCCGGAGAGGGTGCCGAATAAACCACTGATTACGAATGACAGAAGCTTATACCTTGTAACGTTAATTCCGCAGGCTTTAGCGGCTAACTCGTTGTCCAGAATTGATACGAAAACGATGCCTGTCTTTGAGGTTGCAACTTTGTAAATTATAACTGCCGAAAAGAATAACACTGTTAGTGCAAAGTAGTATTCCACTGTGTCCCTTATTGGATTCCCACGAAGAAAAGAGAAGAAAAGTGGAACTTTGATGCCTGATGTCCCATGGAAAATGTCGCTTAAAGGATGCCAGTTGGTGATAGTTGACATGATCAGTGGGATACAGAGTGTAAGTAGGCCTAGATATGGGCCTTTCACTCTGAGGGCTGGAAGCCCTAAAAGTATAGCCAAGACAACCCCTATCGCAAGGGCTGCTGGTATTGTTATTAAAAATATAGGTATTGTTGTTTGGAGTAGTGGTATCGTTACAGTATCAGAACCATAATATTGAATTAGTAGGGCTGAGCTGTAGGCTCCCATGCCAAAGAAGAATGCGTGGCCAAGGCTAACCTGCCCGGTTCGACCTACTAAAAGGTCCCAGCTTACTGCGAGAATTGCATATACACAGGCGTAGGTTAGCATGGGCAAGTATTTGCCACCTAAACATGGAATTGCTAACAACACTAAAAGAGATAGGAAGGCTAATAGTCTAGGTGGAACATCAAAGACTTTGGCGGTGAAGCTGGAGTAGGCCCTTACAATGTAGCCTCGAACCATTCGTGCAGAGTCCGCTAATCGCTCCTTTATTGGCATTGTTAATCCTCCATTTCAACACGTTTTCCGAAAAGTCCTTTGGGCCTTATTACGAGGACTGTTATCATAACGCATAATGCGGCTAGGGGCATTAATGCCATCCCCTCTGTGTGCAAGTTTCTCACAATTATTTCGGAATAGCCGATCACAAAACTCCCAATTAGACTACCCTTTATACTTCCCAAGCCGCCGAGGATAACAATTGCGAAGGCTGAAGTGATGGCGGAAAGCCACACACCTGGTACCACGGATCTTGTGGGAACGCAATACATGAAACCTGCAAGTGAGGCCAAAATAGCCGATAAAATCATTGTGAATGTGTAGAGTCTATTTGTGTTAATGCCCATCAGCATAGCGGCCTCCCGATCCTGAGATAAGGCTTGCATCGCCTTTCCAATTTTAGTCTTGCTTATGAACAATGTCACAAGAGCAAATAGGGATAGTGACAAAACAAAAGTTATGACGGACGTCCATGATACTTCCAGTCCATAGAATTTAAAGTAGCCGAAATCCATAGGATTTTTTAAATTGATAGCCTGTGAACTGCCGAAAAACATCATGACTAATGCTTGTATTATAACGGCTATGGTAATTGTGACGACCAGGATGGCAACGTCGTCGCCTAATACGGGATGAACTGCTAGTCTGTGGATGATTGCTCCAATAACCCCCATGACAAGTATGGTTACCATCAAAGCAAGCCAAGGATCCAGTCCCAAAATTATGGTTGAGAAAATGTAGTATAGGTAGACGCTAAGCATGAATAGTGAACCGTGAGACATATTTACGATCCTTGCAACTCCGTAAAGCAAGGTTAAGCCTAAAGCCATAAGAGAGTAAGAACCCCCTCGGAATAGTCCGTCAACAAGTATCTTCAACAAATTTGCGTCCATAACCTAAACCACCATTGACCGTTCCTAGCATGGCATATGTAGTTTATCCATTGTGTTTAAAAATTTTTCCACAGATTTTGGCACCTTGTTCCAAATAAAAAATAAAAAGGGGATGTGGTTATCTGGTTATGGATCCGGTGGTGTCCATCTGGCTCCGAAGTTTTTGGCAACAGCAGTTATGTCATCTCCGCCAACGTAGTCGTTGAAGTTGATGTCGCTTTTGTGATCCCATCTTGCGTCGCCTGGTCTGGCTCCGAAGTGCTTGGCAACAGCAGTTATGTCATCTCCGCCAACGTAGCCGTTGTAGTTTTGGTCCCATATTAGCGTGTACATCCATGGTGGGAGGCACCATACCTTTACGAATGGAATGTCGCTCATGTTTGCCAAAAACTTTGATGGATACACTAGTTCTAGGCGTGCGTCTAGCCATTGAACTACCCATGATCTGGCGTTGCCGGTCCAATATGCGCTGTAGTCATAGACGGTGTTGTAGACGTCGTGTGTTGCGTCGAATTTGGCATATCCGTTGAGGACTAGGATTGGTGCGGCGCTGGGGTTCTCTAATGGGCAGAGGTAGTTGTGAATAGCCTCTGGGTTTAATGAGCCTACTGCTTGAGCTGCAGTCTTGATCGTTATTAAGGCGTTGCCGACTCCGACAGCTGTGTAAACTGGCCAATTGTCTGTAATGCCCA
>DAOTVW010000216.1:0-15987 GCA_034436035.1 Anaerolineales bacterium | reverse complement strand
TCGGTTCAGAGCTTCGCTTGCGCTAACCCCTCCCCTTAACCTTCCGGCACTGGGCAGGTGTCAGCCCCTATACATCGCCTTACGGCTTTGCAGAGACCTGTGGTTTTGTTAACCAGTCACTAGAGCCCATTCACTGCGGCCCCCCTTTGCTCCACCTGAAAAAGTTTCACAAAGAGAGGCACCCCTTCTCCCGAAGTTACGGGGCAAATTTGCCTAGTTCCTTAACGAAGGTTCTCCCGTTCGCCTTGGTATATTCTACCCGTCTACCAGTGTCGGTTTGCGGTACGGGTATTTGGACTTCAACGCTTAGTGGCTTTTCTCGGCAGCAAGGCTTAACCACTTCCGCCTCAAGGGCTCGCATTTGCGCCTCAGCTCAGCTTGCGGATTTTCCTACAAGCCTCAACGCCTACACGCTTACACCCACACAACCAATCGTGGGCTGGCCTACCTTACTGCGTCCCCACATCGCTCCATCCAAATAGTTCCGGAATGTTGACCGGATGTCCATCGCTTACGCCTTTCGGCCTCAGCTAAGGCCCGACTAACCCGACGCGGATTGACCTGGCGTCGGAAACCTTAGACTTACGGCGAACACGGTTCTCACGTGTTTTACGCTACTCATGCCTGCATTCTCACTTCTGCCCGCTCAAGCCGTCCTTGCGGTCGACCTTCACCGCTGGCAGAACGCTCCCCTACCACCCCCCTCCAAAAGGAGGGAGATCCATGACTTCGGTGCCAGGCTTAGCCCCGTTAAGTTTTCCGCGCAGGATCACTTGACCAGTGAGCTATTACGCACTCTTTAAAGGGTGGCTGCTTCTAAGCCAACCTCCTGGTTGTCCGTGCAATCCCACCTCGTTTCCCACTTAGCCTGGACTTGGGGACCTTAGTCGATGGTCTGGGCTGTTTCCCTTTCGACCACGAAACTCATCTCCCGTAGTCCGACTGCCATGTTATAGAGTATCGGCATTCGGAGTTTGGTTGGGTTCGGTAAGCAGTAAGCCCCCTAGCCCATCCAGTGCTCTACCTCCGATACTGAACACATGACGCTAGCCCTAAAGCTATTTCGGGGAGAACAAGCTATCTCCGAGTTCGTTTGGCATATCACCTCTACCCACAGCTCATCCCCTAATTTTGCAACATTAGTGGGTTCGGGCCTCCACGAGTTGTTAGACTCGCTTCACCCTGGCCATGGGTAGCTCACCCGGTTTCGTGTCTAATCCTTGCGACTATACGCCCTATTCAGACTCGCTTTCGCTACGGCTACGGGTGTCACTCCCTTAACCTTGCCACAAAGATTAACTCGCAGGCTCATTCTCCAAGAGGCACGCCGTCAGGCATAGCGGCGCGCACCCGGCTTTCACCGGAGCACAGACCCGCCATTAGCCCTTCGACTGCTTGTAAGCTTACGGTTTCAGGTTCTATTTCACTCCCCTCACCGGGGTACTTTTCACCTTTCCCTCACGGTACTTGTGCACTATCGGTCGCCAAATGTATTTAGCCTTGGAGAGTGGACTCCCCAGCTTCCTGCCGGATTAGCGTGCCCGGCAGTACTCAGGTACCTGACGGGAGTCATTCCGTTTTCGCTTACGGGACTATTACCCTCTTTGGTAGGCTTTCCCACACCTTTCTGCTAACAGAATGATTTGTAACTCCCATATGTCAGGCCCTACAACCCCACACCAGCAAGCTGGCATGGTTTGGGCTGTTCCCCTTTCGCTCGCCACTACTTAGGGAATGATCTCTTTTCCTCTGGGTACTTAGATGTTTCAGTTCCCCAGGTTCCCCTCTCCTGATCTATGTGTTCAACCAGGAGATGCCGCTGGTTCGCAACGGCGGGTTTCCCCATTCGGACATCCCCGGATCAAAGCCTGTACACGGCTCCCCGAGGCTTATCGCAGTGTCCCACGTCCTTCATCGGCATTTGGCGCCAAGGCATCCACCGTAAGCTCTTAGTAGCTTAACTCCGTGATGCGGAGAAATCGAAATTTTTCGTGAAAAATTGTTGCCTATTCAGTATTCAGTTTTTAATGTTCTACCTGCTTTCGCAGGGGGCGGTTGAGCGCCCGCGGCTGCTCCGAATTTTTTCGAAGCACCCCCTGGCTTTCAACCTTTTTGATTTTTAGACAAGTCGACCCGGCAAACCGCCGGGTCGTTTATTCCCTTGCGATTTTGCCTTTTTTCGATCAATTCGACAGGTTGTTTACCAAACTTTTTTCTACTCCTCAATCATTTTCCGTCAGGTGGAGATGACGGGACTCGAACCCGTGACTTCCGCCTTGCAAAGGCGGCGCTCTCCCAGCTGAGCTACATCCCCGGGACACAACCGCCTTGGTTGTGGGCCTGACTGGATTCGAACCAGTGACCCCTGCGTTATCAGCACAGTGCTCTAACCAACTGAGCTACAGGCCCATCGAGGATTTCCTTAACAACTGAAAAGTGATAGAAAGCGACTTGCATTCCAGTGTCTCTACACCGCTGAAGAGACTTTTTGGAGTGGAGCGCCTTTCTCTTTTTAGGGAGAAATTTGCTCAGAACTCGATAGAAAGGAGGTGATCCAGGCGCACCTTCCGGTACTCCTACCTTGTTACGACTTCGTCCCAGTCACCAACCCCACCCTCGACGGCTCCCTCCTTACGGTTAGGATACCGGCTTCAGGTGTTGTCAGCTCCCATGACGTGACGGGCGGTGTGTACAATCCCCGGGAACGTATTCACCGCACTAATGCTGACGCGCGGTTACTAGCAACTCCGGCTTCATGTAGGCGAGTTGCAGCCTACAATCTGAACTTAGACCGGCTTTCGGGATTGGCTCTACCTCGCGGCTTTGCAACCCATTGTACCGGCCATTGTAGCGTGTGTGTAGCCCCAGATATAAAGGCCATGCTGACTTGACGTCATCCTCACCTTCCTCCGACTTTATATCGGCAGTCCTGTATGACACATATAACATACAGCAAGGGTTGCGCTCGTTGCCGGACTTAACCGGACATCTCACGACACGAGCTGACGACAGCCATGCAGCACCTGTACAGGCTCCCCGAAGGGTCGGTCACTTTTCAGATCCCTACCACCTGTATGTCAAACCTGGGTAAGGTTCTTCGCGTAGCAACGAATTAAACCACACGCTCCGCTGCTTGTGCGGGGACCCGTCAATTCCTTTGAGTTTTAACCTTGCGGCCGTAGTCCCCAGGCGGTGGACTTAACGCGTTAGCTCCGGCACCGACAGGTTTTACCCCACCGACGCCAAGTCCACATCGTTTACGGCTAGGACTACCGGGGTTTCTAATCCCGTTCGCTCCCCTAGCTTTCGCGTCTGAGCGTCAGGAATGGTCCAGGAGGCCGCCTTCGCCACTGGTGTTCCTCCCGATATCTACGCATTTCACCACTACACCGGGAATTCCACCTCCCTCTGCCATCCTCTAGTCCGACAGTATTGAACGACCTCTCCCAGTTGAGCCAGGAGATTTCACATCCAACTTACCGAACCGCCTGCACGCGCTTTACGCCCAGTAAATTCGGATAACGCTTGCCTCCTACGTTTTACCGCGGCTGCTGGCACGTAGTTAGCCGAGACTTATTCCGGGGATACTGTCCTTCCTCATCTCCCCGAAAAGCGCTTTACGACCCGAAGGCCTTCATCGCGCACGCGGCGTTGCTGCATCAGGCTTTCGCCCATTGTGCAATATTCCCTACTGCTGCCACCCGTAGGTGTATGGCCCGTATTTCAGTGCCATTGTGGGGGGTCACCCTCTCAGGCCCCCTACCCGTCGTCGCCTTGGTAGGCCGTTACCCTACCAACTAGCTGATGGGACGCAGGCCCCTCCCGAAGCGGATTTCTCCTTTAATCATCGAGCCTCTAACCTCAACGATCACATGGGGTATTAGCAGCCCTTTCGAGCTGTTATCCCCCTCTTCGGGGCAGGTCACCAACGCGTTACTCACCCGTTCGCCACTAAGAGTATATTGCTACACTCTCCGTTCGACTTGCATGTATTAAGCACGCCGCCAGCGTTCATCCTGAGCCAGGATCAAACTCTCCGCAAAAAATTTTTATCGTATCTTGCGATACGGTCGTTACGGATTTACTCTGGAATTGCAAGGCTTTGCTTTCTATCACTTTTCAGTTGTTAAGGTTCTGCCATCGAGCGGGCTGGAGTATACCAGCCTCGCATTTGCCTGTCAAGTGTTTTAGAGACAAAATACCGATGCCTTTTCTTTCCTGACATCGGCCGTCAGACCGAACAAACTTCCCAGTTCTGGTCTCTGACGCAGGGGCGTCTCTTCTGTTGTAAAGGATCATCCCTTTTCGGTGAGATCCGGCTTGGGTTATTTGAGCGTTCATAATTATACTCATCTAACCCACTCTGTCAAGTGTTTTTCCGTGAATTTCCAAAACTCGTTTTATTTCACCGTATTTTTAACTCATCTCCTGCCGTCCGCTCAATGCCCTCACCAGCGTAGTCGGGTCGGCGTACTCCAAATCGCTGCCCACCGGCAGTCCGCGTGCTAATCTCGTGATGCGTACGCCAAATGACTGCAAGCGCTGCTGTAAAAACATCGCGGTTGCATCCCCTTCCATGCTGGGATTGGTGGCGATAATTACCTCTTGCACCTCTCCCTTTTGCAAACGTTTCACTAATTCTTCCATCCGCAAATCTTGTGGACCAATCCCTTCGATTGGCGACAACACCCCTTGCAATACATGATAAAGCCCTTGATATGCGCCAACCCGTTCCAGTGCCAAGACATCCATAGCATCTTCAACCACACATATCTGGGATCGATCACGCTGTTCATCACTGCAGATATCACAGGCTTCTTTGCCGCGCGCCATGATATTAAAGCATTCTGGACAGGTGATAATCTCCGTTTTTAATGCCAAGATGGAATTTGCCAAATCCTGCGCCAAGTCATCCCCTGCGCTCAGCAGAAAGAAAGCTAATCTTGCGGCAGTTTTCGGACCAATTCCGGGCAACCGGCTAAATGCATTGATTACATCTTGAATGGGCTTTGGCGTTGACATGGCAAACGGGAAGATTTAATTTGCTCGCCTAAAATGGCAAACCACCCGCCAAAGGACCCAAGCGCTGTGAAGCAAGTTCCCGGCTTTGATCTAAGGCACTGTTGATGGCAGTTAAGAGCAAATCCTGAAGCATTTCTACATCCGCCTCTTTCAGTAATTCCGGATCCAACTCCACCGCCAGACAACGTTGATCGCCAGTCATGGTGATCTTAACGGCACCACCAGCGGTTGCGGTCACAGTTTCCGAAGCAAGCTGCTCTTGAGCAATTTGAAGTTGCTCCTGTAGTTTCTGCAGTTGTCCCATCATTCCACCCCCTGCACTTGGTTTGTTCGTTTTAAATCCCTTTGCCATCGTTTCTCCTTATAAAATTATTCTTGGATATCCACAATCTCGCCACCCATATTCAAAGCCGCCGCAACAATACCATCACTATCGACCCCAGCTGGTAATTCGCCGCGTTTTGGTCCATTCAATAAACAATAAATTTGGACTGGCTTGCCCAGTATTTGACTAGAAATTTTCGACACCATCGCCAATATCTCCGGGCGCTCCATTTTTTCTTTGGCAAATTCGCCATTGAATCCTAAATAAAGTTTGCCATTCTTGATATCAACCGGCTTGCAAGAGTTCAATAAAGCCTCTATATTCGGGTTTTGCTGGCGTACTTGGGCGCGTATTTCGCGCCAGCGATTTCGGACTTGTTCTATAGTGATCTCGTTAGCCGGCGAAGATGATTCTTCTTGCTGGGTTTCTATGGCAGGTTTTTTCGTTGGCTGATCAGCGTCCTTAATAGATCGATTCGGTTGCGGGCTTTGCGCCGGAGAGCTTTCGGCGGATGTAACCGGGTTTATCAATGCCATGTTTGCATCCAGGAATGCCATTTCTAATGGCAATGCCGGAATCCAGGTATTACGGGATTCATTGATCGCCTGGTTAAAACAGCGAATGACAACCAATATCTGATCAACACTAAAAGCCATAGCATGCTGCGCCATTTTCGCCCTGTTATCCAACGGGGCATCCACTTCGCTCGCATTTCCCATTTTAGTGAGCAGCACATTGCGCAAATAATCGACAATTTGCCTGGCAAATACCCGGCTATCGGTACCGCGATCCAGCACTTGATGAATAATTTCTAAACCTTGGGTGGTATTGCCCGCGATAAGTGAATCGATAAGCTCCATCACCGCTTGATCGCTGCCAATACCCAGCAACTGACTTACCCATTCCACCGTGATGCCCTTACCCGAAGACGCCAGTTGATCCAATAACGAAATGGCATCGCGTAGACTTCCCGTTGCCTGGCGAGCAATGACTTGTAGGGCAGTTTTTTCGTATTCCCATCCCTCTTGAAGCGTAATTTTTTCCAGCTGTGCAACGATATCCACCAGCGGAATGCGGCGGAACTCGTGCCGTTGGCAGCGTGATAATACTGTGGCAGGAATTTTTTGCACTTCGGTGGTTGCTAAAATAAAGATAGCATGCGGGGGTGGTTCTTCTAAGGTTTTTAGCAATGCATTGAAAGCTGCCGTGGAAAGCATATGCACTTCGTCAATGATATACACCTTGTAGCGCCCCTGACTCGGTGCAAAATTGATTTTGTCGCGTAATTCGCGGACATCGTCTACGCCCGTGTTCGATGCAGCATCGATCTCAATTAAATCAATAAAACGATTATTGTTGATCGCGACACAATTTTCGCATTGTTCGCAGGGGCGCGCTGCAGGATCATCGGAAAGGCAGTTTACCGCTTTGGCAAGCAGGCGCGCAGTGGTGGTTTTTCCCGTCCCGCGTGGGCCGGAGAACAAAAATGCATGGGCAAAGCGCTCATTTGCAACCGCATTACGCAATGTTTGGACAATATGTTCTTGCCCAATGACTTCTTCCCATCGTTTAGGACGCCATTTGCGATAGAGAGTTTGCGACATTTATCCTTCGTGTTCCTATTGAATATTGAGCAACTTTAAATAATATCGCTCCACGTTTCCACATAGATTATACCTGTGGATTTGTGGATTGATGGTTAGAATTTTTGATGATCAAGGAATAGTATAAGTCGCGGCAACTTTTCCTTGTTCATTCAATAGTGTCACTTTTTCGCCAGAACTCCAGACTGCATTACTCAATCCCCAATAAAGGTCTACAACGGTTGAGGTTCCGCTTGTCGTCCAGATGTTTACTGCTCCCCCTTCAAATAATACCAAATCCGGGAAAACAAAGGTGTTCCCATCTGCGTCTACCAATTTCCATCCATTCATAATCAGTGGGCCGCTGCCGGTGCGGGTGATGAATACTCTTTCGGATGTGATATCCCCAACCCCAATGACGCTATTGATAACCACACCGGGTGGCTGTGCTCCTGGCGCCAAGGTGGGTGTAGCCCCGATCGGTGTTCGGGTTACTACAGGCGTATCTGTTGGAAAAACTTGCGGAGTAAGCGGGACGTAAATCGCCATTCCAACACTGATGGAGTTTGCATCTTTCAAGCCATTTACTTTGAGCAAGGTGTCAATGCTGACTTTATACTTATCTGCGATTTCTCCGAGTGTATCGCCCTCCCTTACAACATATTCATCCATGACCAGTGTGGCAGTCGCGGCTTTTTTATTTGGATTTTCTGCGACAGCCGCCGTGCTAGGCGGAGTGCTGCCCAGATTTTTTGCAGCGTTAGAAACGGAAGCATACTCAGGATGTGTTAAATCCCAAACAAATAAAACCGCCAAGGTTGTGCTGGCAGAGATGACAATATTGATCAACAGAAAGATTAAAGCGCGTTTCCAAGGTTGCATAGTATTTTTTCCCTTTATTGAATCATAGCATAAACTGGGCTATCCGAGAAAGGTTTTCATCAAAATCTCTTATTCCATTGTTTATTCTACCTTGACGCGAGGTACAGCAATGACTAAAATCACTGCATGCCTTACATAATAGATGGTCATAATTTGATAGGTAAACTCCCAAATATAAGTTTACGGGAAATTGATGACGAAATTCAACTCATTGAGATATTGCAAGATTTTTGCCATCGCCAAAATAAGACTGTCGAGGTTTATTTTGATAGCGCTCCAGCTGGTACGCCACGCGCCAGAAAATATGGCTCCGTAACCGCTTACTTTGTACGGTCTGGTAAAACCGCCGACCAGGCAATCATGGAACGCCTAAAAGCGCTTGATAAGGCCGCCCGTAACTGGACTGTGGTCAGTTCTGACCATCAAGTCCAAAAAGCCGCCCAAGCCAGCCGGGCAAGCATTTTAACCTCTGAGGCTTTTATCGCCCTGTTAACCTCTCCCTCCCCTTCCCACAATTCCATACCAGAAAAACCCGAACAACCACTCAGTGAATCTGAAGTAGAAGATTGGCTGAAGGTTTTCCATCCCAAAAATAAATAAGAGTATTTGGATAATTCTAATCTAATATTAATATATTTCTGATAATTATGATGTATATTATAAGCATTAGACACCTGCCCTCCCTTTTTACTGGTATTTCAGGTGTCCTTCCCCGGAGCCCGTTTTCAGTATGTCCCCCCCATACTGTACAGATCCGGTGGACCTCCTTAGATCATTGGGCGTGTCCCCCCCACGTCCAATGATCTTTTTAATTTAGTTTCGTGGGCGCATTAAGCTTCCCATAAGAATTAATGCTCCCCCAAGGAGAAACAATCCAAGGATTATCCAACGCAACGGATCGGCATGGAAATTTGGTTTAGATTCTGCTTTAATGATCGGCGTATCAGTAACGAAATTGCCCAAGGGTAACGCCTGCGTTGGTTGTGTAAAGGTCGAAGCGGATACGTAAGGAGTGGGAGTGTTTTGCTGCAGCAGGGTCGCTGTCGGCACAAGAGTAGGGGTCACTTCACTGGTCGGTGTACTTGCACTGCCTTTACGCACCAATATTTTTTGCCCTGGATAGATGAGCGAGTCAGCGGTCAGTCCATTCATGCTCATTAATTCTGCAAGAGAAATGTTATATGCCGCAGCAATGTTCCATAACGCCTGCCCTGATTGAACGATGTGGTAAATGGAACCATCGCTGTTGGGCGTTGCTGTTTGGATAGGGATAATGGGTATTGCTGTGGGTGGGCGGGTTGCACTCACAATCGGAACGCCCGCAGTTGATTCAGCTGCCTGGCCAGAAATATAACCGACATCGAGAGTGTAATACACTGCGCTACCGGCATAAGCAACACCAGCGCCTGCATCGGTTGCATTTGGATTAATCATCGTTTGCAAGTGTAATGAGTCACCTTGCCACCAAGAGACAGCTTGACTTGGGCTCGCATCATTGCCCGAGTAGATGTTTTCGCTAACGTAAACCTTTGCCCCTCCGCCGTACCCGGCAGCCATTGCCCGAGATAAAGGAGAGGAGCCACCGGCTCCGCTGTGAGTGGCGCTTCCAATGGATGCCTGATAATCACTATGCCCTTGGGCAGCAGTCATGAGTGCTGAATTGGCGTTCAAAGGGGCTAACCCATACGATGCCCGCACCTGATTAACCAAAGCAATCACTTGATAACCATCTCCACGCTTAACTTCTTTCGCCCATGCAGTCTCCTGTCTCTGAGTGGAGATAGTCATGATGCTAGAAATCACCACAGTGATTATGAAAATAAAAACGATTCGAGTCTTCTTTTGCATCATATATTGTCGGTTTGATAAAGATTTTACTCTAATTTCCATGTTAAAGTCTCTAAAATTATCCCAAACGCTTGGCAAATTGCCCTAGTCACAGTATACTCAATATATCCCATTTTCAGGAGCTGCATCTATGAAAGTATCTGTATTGCAAGAGAACCTTGCCCATGGCTTGAGCATCGTTTCACGAGCAGTCTCACCGCGGAGCACCCTTCCGGTTTTAGGGAATGTATTAATTGCCACCGATGAAGGCCGCCTACGTCTTTCTGCAACAAACCTTGAATTGGGTATCACTTGTTGGATTGGGGCGAAGATCCTTGAAGAGGGATCAACAACCGTGCCAGCTCGCACATTCAACGAGCTGGTTACTACGCTATCTGATCAACAAGTTGAGATGGAGTTAAATATCCGCACGCAAACACTTAACGTGCGCAGCGGCTCGTCAAATACGGATATCAAATGCATCGACGCGCAAGAATTTCCTCCAATGCCGGCTCCCGATTTGGAGGATGGACTAGAGCTGAACATTGCCGATCTCAAAGAAATGATTCAACAGGTAGCCTTTGCCGCCTCTCATGACGAAGCGCGACCTGTGTTAACCGGTGTATTGTTAACCGCTTCAGATCAGCTCCTTACTTTGGCTGCCGCAGATGGGTTTCGCCTCTCCTTGCGCAAAAACCCGCTTTCCACTCCATTGACAAAATCGGTGCGCGTCATCATCCCCGCACGTGCAATGATTGAATTAGCCCGCATCGCAACGGACAGCAATCAAACGGTTTCTATGATTATTCCACCCGGCCGCGGGCAGGTGATATTCCATATGCGTGATATGGAACTGGTCTCTCAGCTGATTGATGGTAGCTATCCAGAACTTGAACAACTCATCCCCCGCCGCTATAACACACGCGCAATCCTGCCTACTCAAGAATTTCTCAAAGCTTGTAAGCGAGTGGAAATCTTTGCGCGTGAAGGCTCCCATATCGCCCGCTTACACATTCAACCCGGTAATGACCTTCAACCTGGTTTGGTTAATTTATCCGGTCAGAATGAAGAAACAGGGTCAAACGAAAATCAAATCGATGCCAGCATCGAGGGTAAAGACCAATTAATTGCCTTCAATGTTCAGTTTTTACGAGAAGTGCTCGATGTGATCAAAACACCGAATGTGGTGATGGAAACAACTTCTGAGACGAACCCGGGCGTCATCCGTCCGGCTGGGGATGACAATTTTGTGCACGTGATTATGCCCATGCATCTGGGTGGATGAGTGGTACCATAGTGTACCCTCTCTGAAATATGTTGTCATAAATGACCTTTCCTCATCCATCTCAAGATTTAACCTTACGCATCTATCTTGCGTTAGCGCAATATCCGATTCTAAGTTCCTTCATTCGCTATAAAATGCGTCAGGAGCTGTTCCAGCGGGGTATCATTACGAATCAAGCCTTCGAAACGGAAGTCCGCCAGAAAGCCATTCAGAGTCAAAAACTCGAAGGTCTTAATGAACCACTTATCGAAGAGCCTTATGAACTTTGGGAAGAAAGGCTCACCCATGTGCGCGATCATTTAACCGATTTTTATTTTGCCTATAACCTTCCATTTGAACTATTTGAACAAATTGTCCGCCAAACCTTAGCAGAACGCGGACGATTACTGGATAATAATCTCTTTACCTTTAACCCCGAATTAGCTCCACAAGCTCTTCTTTTTGAGCAAGGGTACATCATTGAAAAACTGCCTCAGCCCGAAAGACAAACTTATGAAGCACGTCTTCAGGAAATAAAAGCGGTACTAATTCGAACCATGATCAGCGATCAACTCGGATATGTCCAAATCGCGCGGAATTGGTTCACGATTCAAGACCTTGACGAGATACGGAAGCGCAAAATCGGTTCCGGCAAAATCGGCGGCAAATCAGCAGGGATGTTACTGGCATATCGTATCCTGGAGCAAACAGCAGATGAAGACCTGCGTGAGCACATTCGCATCCCGGACTCCTATTTCATCGGAGCAGATTTGACTTACGATATTTTAACCATCAACTCTCTTACGCATTGGATGGATCAGAAATATAAAACCGATGAACAAATCTATCAGGAATTTCCACAGCTCCAAGCAGATTTCTTGCAAGCACAACTCCCCCAGGACTGCCTCTATCAATTGGAAAAGATTCTAACCAAAGTGGGTAAACGCCCGATTATTGTCCGTTCTTCAAGTCTATTAGAAGATAATTTTGGAACTTCTTTTGCTGGCAAATATGAAAGCCATTTTTGCGCTAATCAAGGCACTTTAGAAGATAATCTGCAGGCGCTTACCCAAGCTATCTTAAGGGTTTTCGCATCCATTTTTAACCCGGATGCCTTGCTTTATCGGCGGGCAAAAGGATTACGTGATTACGATGAACGGATGTCCATTTTGTTACAAGTGGTCGAAGGGGAACAATTTGGACAGTTTTTCTTACCGCATGCATCTGGCGTGGCTTATAGCCGTAATCTTTACCGTTGGGCTCCCCAAATCCAGGAAGAAGCTGGCTTTTTACGTCTGGTTTGGGGATTAGGTACACGTGCGGTTGACCGCAGCGGTGATGATTATGTCCGCTTAGTTGCCCTTAGCCATCCCACACTGCATCCCGAAGCAGACGTACGCGCAACCCGCAATTATTCTCAAAAATACGTGGATGTGATTAACCTCCAAAAAAATATGTTTGAGACACTCCCTGCTCAGCAAGTCTTGCGCTATGACTACCCACCCTTACGTTACATCACTCAGATTGACGATGGTGGTTTCCTTGTCCCGATCCAGAGCATTTCCCATGACATCCCAATCCAAAATGCCGTTCTGACATTTGATGAACTTTTTAAACGGACAAAAATTGCGCCGCGTTTTACTCATCTATTGCAACTACTCGAAAAGCATTATCATTCTCCCGTTGATTTAGAATTTGCATTAGAAATCTCTGAAAACAATCCAGGAGAGGGAGACGTACAGATCAGCATCTTACAATGTCGCCCTCAATTAACCTTGGAGAAAGCAACTTATAAAGCGCCAGCTTATCTAGAACCGGCGGATATCCTTTTCTCTACCTCAAGGATGGCGCCGAGCGGGCAAATCGAGGATATCCATTATGTGGTATTCATAACCCCAGAAGGTTATTTTGGGCTTTCTTCTGAATTCGAGCGAATACGACTCCGCCAAATCATCTCGCAAGTTAATCGCAGTTTGGCAAATGAAACCTTCATCTTGATAGGACCGGGACGTTGGGGAACATCTAACCCAGAGTTGGGTATTGCCGTCGGTTTTGGCGATATCTATCACGCACGGGCATTGATTGAAATTACCGGTAAAGGGATTGGACCTGCTCCAGAAGCATCTTATGGTACCCATTTCTTTCAAGATTTAATCGAATCACAAATCTATCCCTTAGCGATTTATCTCGATGACCCCGCAACGATTTTTCGAAAAGAATTTTTCTACCAGGCTCCCAATCTTTTACCACACCTGATCCCTCAAGAGGAAACTTTATCCGCTTGCCTGCGCGTGATTAATGTCCGGGCTGCCCGCCCAGGTTATCGTCTCCATCTCATCATGGATGCCGATAAAAAAATCGTGATGGCTTATTTCGAGAAAGAGAAAGGGTGACCGATGAAAAAATTTATTGCCGTCGCTGGAAATATTGGCGTAGGGAAATCCAGCCTGGTGCGGTTACTGAGTAACCGCTTAGGTTGGAAGGCATTTTATGAGCCGGTTGCTGAAAACCCCTACTTGGCTGATTTTTATCAAGATATGCACCGCTGGGCATATCATTCCCAAATCTTCTTCCTTACCCAGCGCTTACGCATGCATCATCAGTTGAGTCTATATCCATCCTCAGCCATTTTAGACCGCACGGTTTACGAAGATGCAGAAGTATTTGCGCGTAATCTATACCTGCAAGGTTATATCCAACAACGGGATTATGACTCCTACACTGAACTGTACCATGTGCTATGTGAGTTCCTGCCGCCACCTGATTTGGTTATCTATCTGAAAGCACCGGTTGCGGTGTTAGTTGAGCGCATTCAGCAACGCGGTCGAACGTATGAAAGGCAAATTCCGGCTGATTACCTTGCACAGTTGAATGATCTCTATGAAGAATGGTTGGCGACTTTTAATTTGTGTCCATTGCTCACCATTCCAGCCGGCAATCTCGATTTTGTTGCTCGCCCCGCTCATCTCGATTTAATCGTCCAAAAGTTACAGGATAAACTTACCGGAAAAGAAGAAGTAGTATTTGACGAAAACGATTGGGTTTGAAAAGTTTAGCCTACCTTTGTTGCCAGGGGTATAAAAGTTTCCCCTAACCAGCGCTTTTCCAAGAGAGATTATGATACCATCTCCCATGATGCTAGTTATAGCGAGATTCCGCTATAACGCGAAAAAAAGCATTCGAAGGGGAAATGACATTATCATAAGCTTTGTATATAACAGCAAACTGTCCACGAATATTACACAAATACACGAGTAGCGTCATCATTCGTTTATTCGTGGCACCTTCATGGATGGTTTTCTCAACAAAGCCCCAAAGCAACTTTTAGAGATTTGTAGTTCCATAAGTTGTGTATTTGCTGCGCTCTATTTAAACTCCGCGCAGCCATATCTCATCCATAAAGACAATTGTTTTTATCTTGTAAATTTTGTCTATTCTGAGTAGAGAAAAACCATATTATCCATATCCCCCATGTCCTTAATCGTCAAATCGATTTCCGCAATATTGACAAAAAAGCGCATCTGCAGCATTGAGGCGCTGACAATTTCGACACACTTTCCCTGCTGGAGCGGGTAATGGAAATTCGCGCGGTTTTCGTTTTAGGAGGCGCGGTTTTGGAACACGCTGCGCCAGGTTACTTGCCAGCGCTTTTCCAAGCTGAAAAGCTTCTTTATACAAAGCATTAATCTGCTGGCGGGTTAATTTTTTCCCAGTTAAATACCACTGATACACCACATTCCCAACCACATAGGTTCCCGCATAGGAAACTGCGACCTTCGGCACAATCCCCCACGCCGGGATCAAACCCACCAGTTGGCGTGCCACTTGACGCCAGAAAAAACCGCTGCCAAGGATACCCCCAAATTCCGTCACATAATCCTGCCAACGAGTGGAAAGACCCAATGTCAACCCCAACCGATAAACCAAAAACGCTTGATTTTTGGATAGCACCATCATATCTGCGACATTTAAAGGGATGTCCAAGGTCGGTACAATTTCTGCTAAACCTGTGCTAAATGCGTACGCAGCATTGGTAAAACAACTTTCATGGATCAATTGGCGGCAAATTTCGGATCGGAAAAGAGGAAACATCCGCCCCAATGCCAATTGTTTTGCAGGCAGCGCTTCGATTACAGCAGGGGCGAATTGTCGTAAAAGGAATTGTTTATTCATCAATGAACCGTGTAAAACCACATTCTGTCCCCACCCCATCCAACTGTTTTGCACTGCAATCGGTGATGATGGGTTCTCTTGGAGAGGAGGATGGATGAGGATTAAGATTTTCCTGCCGCTATTCACCCAACGCCGTGTAAGTCCCTCTTCTAAGGAGACATCGTCTAACGATTCATCCACCAATAAGATCAAGAGATCCGCCATTAAAGCTGGTTGGATAACCTCATCGTCCCCATCATAATCAATGGCTAACACCGGTGAAAATGTCTCGACATTGCTCCGCTGCGGATCATGGCGCATCTGATTGATTAAGATTTCTTTCGCTTTTCCCGGCCGAGAGATTAACGCAAGCTTTACGTCCTGAAGAGCTTCGGCACGGATCGGTCGTAAATCCATTTCTTTAATGGATTGCCATACATTTGGCAAATCTTTTAATCCACTCATAATGTATATTCTAACCGACTTCAAGTATACTTTGCTTATTGGATCAGAAAATGTTCAACAAAACCGCTATTTCCAGATCAAAATGCGTCTTGGCAGATATTTTTTTACCCACAAAGCCATTTTTTGTGGTAGAGTAAGCACATTGTGCTGAACACCATCAGCAAATTTTGAGGAGTGAAGTTATGCAAACAACAAATGATTCAAATCCCCATTCGATGGATAATCAACCACGCAAAAAACCCCTTCGTGTGGGATGGTTCGCTCTCTTTGCAACCATGCTCGCACTCGCAGGGTTAATTGCACTAACCCGCCTTCAGACCGTCACTGCGAGTCAGGTCAGTGAAACCACCAGCACGGATGGCGGTCTTGTATCGATCTGGCCGACCGAATACATCCAACAGATCACAACCAGCGGGCGATACTTTATCAATATGACCGGGCGCAGTCTGGCATATTACACCGACAAA
>DAOTVW010000215.1:0-2469 GCA_034436035.1 Anaerolineales bacterium | reverse complement strand
CGCCGATTGCCAGAGGCAAGTCAAGATGCCCGCAATGGAAAGTGGAAAACATGGTCACCAGCCGGCTGGTTGGGCGCGGACCTGAATGGTGCAACGCTTGGCATTGTGGGAATGGGAAAGATTGGTCAAGCCGTCGCAAAACGGGCTCATGGTTTTGGCTTGCAGATCATCTACACCGATGCTTACCGTTTGCCCCCCGAATCCGAACAACAGTTACAGGTTACCTGGAAACCATTTGATGAACTCATCGAAACAAGTGATTTAATCTCTATTCATGTCCCATTAACTCCCCAGACCCGCGGTTTATTTGGCAGCGAACAGTTACGCCGCATGAAACCAACTGCGATACTGGTGAATACTGCACGGGGTGCCGTCGTCCAAACCAATGCGTTACTCAAAGCGCTGCAAGAAAATTGGATCGCTGGAGCGGCTTTGGACGTTACCGATCCAGAACCGTTGCCTGCTGATCATCCGCTTTATACCCTCTCCAACTGCTTGATCGTACCACACATAGGTTCAGCCACCCGCAATACACGTCGACGCATGGCTGAACTGGCTTGTGAAAACCTGCTGGCGGGTTTGGAAAACAAACCCTTACCGAATTGTGTGAACCCTGAAGTCTACCAAGCGAAGCAGTGAAATATGCATATCACGGTTCGCCTGTATTCCACCTTGCGGGATAAACTTCCGCCAGAAAAGCGCGGTGTTGCGACGGTAGACCTGCCACCCGCAAGCACTTTAAAGGATTTACTGACTATGCTGGGAATCGACATCAAAGTAATCTGCTCTATTAATGGACAGGTGGAACAGGACTTATCCACACCTTTACAAGAAGGGGACGAGGTGCGGATTTTTCGTCCTTCCGCAGGAGGCTAATGATAACTTAATATTTAACTTGCTTCTCTAATTGCAATCCAAATCCCCAAACTGATTAAAACGCCTCCCGCATAAAAGAGAGGCGTTAATTTTTCTCCTAAAAGCCAGGCGCCTAATCCCGCTCCAACAACAGGCTGAGCGAAAAGCGTCAAAGATGCCAGGCCGGCATCGAGGGTAGCGAAGGCGTAATTCCAAAGGAACATCGCCAGTGCGGTGGAAATAATCCCTAAATATAACACTCCCCAAACGACGCCCATCGTAATCGTCCCGATTCCAGTCGATTGGATTTCCCAAAAACTTGCGGGTATGGTCATCAATAACCCGCCAATAAATGCCACCAGGCTGACCGGCAAAGGCTTTAAGGAACGCGTCACCTTGCGTATCAATACAGAATAAAGCGCCCAAGTGGCAGCCGCCCCAACCAAGCTTAAGTTTCCCCAAAAGAAATCTGGGGAAAGCTTGGCATTCGTTGGGTCAATAACAACCAGCACACCGATGGTTGCAATTCCTAACGCAAGGATCCTGCGCCAGGTGAGGGCTTCTTTCATGATCCAAAACGCAAAAAGGAGCACAAAGGCGGGAGTGGCAGAGGTAATTAATGCCCCATTGGATGCATTCGATAATTTTGTCCCAACAAATTGAAACCCCAACGAGATGCCATAGCCAACCACGCCCACCCCCAAGACATGCAGCCAATCTCGTGTGCTAAATCCCAAGCCGCCTTGGAGGACAACCCATATCGCTAAGACAAAGATGCCTAACAGTAAACGCAGGGTAATCAGGGTAAAAGGGGGGATAACCGCCAAAACTACTTTGCTGACCACGTACATCCCACCCCAAATTGCAGCAGCTGCCAAACCGCTGACAATTCCAATCTTATTCATGGTTTTTGGTTCGGAACAAAGGGGAAATAATACCAATAGAGAGGATAGACTTTTCCAAGCGATGCTAAGGCATCAATACGCCCATATCCATAGGTATTATTGGGTATGGATGTACCGGGGATGCTGCCGCATGATTGAGTCGTTGTCCGGGGTATAGCTCCTGATTCGATGACGTTTTGGATTCGATCGGGGTCACCTTGTAAAGTGGGATCTGCAGAGATAAGCAGTGCCGCTAACCCTGCCACGTGCGGGGCTGCCATGCTGGTGCCGCTCATGGTGCCATAACCATTATGCGGAAGGCTGGAACGTATTGCGGCTCCGGGTGCAGAGATATCTGGTTTCATGCGGTTGCTTCCATCTACGGTGACCGGACCGCGGTTGGAAAAAGGAGCGATCACATCAGCGGAATCGGTCGCGCCTACGGTAAACGATGCCTGATAAATCCCAGCTGGATCGGTGATGGAAGAACAAGCAGGCCCGCTATTCCCCGCAGATTGAATGGTCAGGATACCGGCCGCGCGCACATTTTCCACCACAGTGTGCAACACATTGGGGTCGCTGCAACCTTCAGATACAGGGCAGGACCAGGAGTTGTTAATCACGTCTGGGGCTAAATCTGGACGAGGGTCTGAGCCATCCAATTTGGTAGGGGCAAGGAAAAATTGAAAACACTCGGTATAAGTAGCCGGTGAACCAACCCCGAAATTCA
>DAOTVW010000214.1:0-1991 GCA_034436035.1 Anaerolineales bacterium | reverse complement strand
GGGCAAGCAAGGTCTGGATGAACGGTGTTGATGCAGGCAATGCAATTAGCTGGAGTGATACCCGGATCACCATCAATCCGCCTGCATCGCTTACGCCAGCCAACGGATTGACAGAGACTGTGGTCGTCAATGTTAGCGTAAACCAGCTTGCAAGCAATGCGGTTACATTTGAGCTTGTGCCATCAGGCACTACACAGCTGGTGGATACCATGCTTGTGCCGCAATTTATCACATCTGATCCGTCTACAAACCTGCTTTATGCTACAGATTCAGGCAACCATGTTGTTAAGATAGACCAGAACGGCGTTGCCCAGGTTATTGCAACCGGATTATTAGGTCCTCGTGGCATAGTATTCACAAATGGTACGCTTTATGTAGCTGAAACAACTGCGGATGGCTCCGGCAGATACTGGATAAAGACGGTAAGCACCAGTGGCAAGGTTATACCATGGGTAAAAGGGACTATCAAGCCATTCGGGCTTACAAACGACAACTCAGGCAATATCTATGTTACCTATCCAGCAGACGGCTCTGTAGCAAGCTACAATATCAACGGCATTGGTACAGCTATTATCGGCTCTTCCACACTTACAAATCCACAAGGGATTGCATGGGTAAGCAGTGGTCCAGGGTCTAAGGGTGTGCTTTACATAGTAGAGCATACAAATGATATTACCAGATACGATCTTGATACATCTACGATAACGCGGCCTTGGGTAAGCGGTGTTTGTGCATCTGGTTCTGCAGGTGGCATTGTGTATTGGCAATCACAGCATGTGCTGCTTGTATCATGCCCAAGCAACCCTCCAAACAATACTATAAATAAGGTAAGCATGACTGGAGCAGTAAATCAGGGATTTATCTCAACAAGCAAAGGTAATGTGCCGCTTGGTATGACCTTTGATGCGCAGGGCAATCTTTATGTAGCAAACTCAAATGATGTAATGGTCACAAAGGTAACTTTCACCGGTGCAGGCGTTCCAGAAACAATCGCATGGTTTGCAGCAGGTCCTTACGGGTCATATGGTAATATGGGAACTGATAATGCAGGCAATGTATATATCCCTGTATCTATCCCTAATATCCCTAACTACTTATATAGCCTTATTGTAAAGCTTACACCGGACAACAAGACATCCATCTATGCATCCAATGATGCATTGAACGGCAGCATCTATGGCTGTACCTTCAGCCCTAATGGTGTAATGCTGATTGCAGATGCCCTGAATAAAAAGATAGATACAGTGCCTGCTGGTGGAGGCACAATAACGTCATGGAAAGATGTATCTGCTTTAGGCAACCCTTATGATGTGGCTATAGATGGATCTGGAAGTGTGTTTGTGAATATTGATACTACAACCATTGCGAAGTATGATGCTTCAGGCACACAGGTAAGCCCATCATTTGTCTCAGGCTTGACCGGATTTCTCCAGGTGCTGGCACAGGGCAATACGCTTACTATACCTGATTGGAAGGCTTATAACCTTAAAAGCGCCTCATCTACTGGCAGTGGACCAGTAACACCAACAATACTTATGAACAATATTCGTCTTGATGCTGTTTCTCCGGCACCATCCGGACAGCTCTACGGAACAGACGGTCACAATATCTTTCTGATAAACCCGAATACAGGCTCTGCATCTTATGTGACACAAGTGAATGGAGCTGCTACCCAGATTGCCACACTGCCTGACGAAAGCATAATTACTTCTTATTGGAATTATGTCAATAGGGCATACCCGTAGGGAAGTGGGGGTTTTGGAGTTGAGCATTAAGAGAGTTGTGGAGTTAGGAGACTATGGAGTTTTAACTCCATCCTAACTCTGCACTCCGAAACTCTGGAACTTGAAAAAGCGGTCGCATTTATGCGACGGTGTTTTTCGGTTGATAACTCAAACCGCTACATGCCTTCCCATTCAGTCTGTTAAAAATTTCTTGACAGCCTGATATAATTACACTATGTTTAATTATAATGTATGATATTTGATACT
>DAOTVW010000213.1:0-1763 GCA_034436035.1 Anaerolineales bacterium | reverse complement strand
CAATGTCGGGATAGTAGTATGCGAGCCAGTTGTAGTGGAGCTGCCTGTGAAAAGGATCATAGCTCTGGAAATGCCTGAAGCCTTTGCTGCGGGAGTTGACAGGTATGTCCTTTCCGCATTCAGCCACGGGGCAGATCATCAGTATCCCTCGACTATCACGATTCCTGAGTAGGTTGTTGTGCTGTCAGGTGCTGTTATGGTTATGCCGGATGTGGTTGCTGATATGGTCAATCCTGTATTGTTCCCCGATATGAGGGCAGATGTTGCAAATGCAAGTGGGAAGTCTATTGTCTGTGCCGTTGTTGTGTCGTTTTCATATCCAGTAAATGTCATAATTAATTTTTTATGTGAAGTTGCATATTCTGTAAATCTCATGCCAACCGTTCCCGCTGTTGTTCCCGGTGTAGTTGATAATATTGGTAGATTTGCTGTTGATATATCTGACGATGTATTGTTTGTTATTTCGTCAATTGTAAACTCCTGAATATTTATTCCGCTACCTGATGGAATTGAGAAATCCATTATGTCAGTCTGAAATACTAAATGTTTGACATGCAGTTTTAAGTTTAATGTTCCATTTGAACCTGTGGAATTAAAGAATGGTGCAGTTGTATTTATAACAAGTGTTCCCACATCTATAGTCATATTTGATGTTGTTCCTGATGCGGTTCCGTTTGTAATTCCATTACTTCCGTAATTTGTTGTTCCATTATTATCTATTTCCCATACATTGAATGCAAGATTGGGGTCGCCTGAATTAATCTGTATTCCCTCGGCAAAATTAACCGCACCTATTTGATTGACACCGTTTGAAACGAAACCGCCCTTGAATGTTCCATTGGTAATTGATATTTGATAAGATTTTGTCGGGCTTAAAAACAATGAAGTATTATAATAAGGAAATATAAACACATTATCTAGATTTATCTGTGCAAAACTATTTGCACCTGACATATCCAAGCCCACACCCTTAAAACCTAAATCTCTTAATACACAATTCGGGTTTGCCGCAAAAATTCCTAAAAATTGCAATGAACTAGTATTAGGACTGGAATAACCTTGAAATTGTAATCCTTGAATTAAAAAACCACCGTTGCCTGTTTGTGTTCCAGACGAATTACCAATTATTATATTATATCCATTCATAGATATTACAGTTGGGGTTTGTGAACCTGAACCATCTCCTAAAAGTGTAAATGTCGGTATACCCTGCGAGACATTGGAAAAATATGGTAAAACAACGTCTGCATTTAAATTATATGTACCTGTTAATAATTTTATTGGGGGTAATGCATATCCTATTGCGCTTCCTTCACTTCCATCGAAATATGTTGCTATTGATGCCGCATAATTCATTGCTTCCTGTATTCCCGCAGTCTGCGTTACCGGTATCCCTGAACTTATATTGGGATTGTAGCTGTCGGGCCCGAAGTCGTAGCCATCGTTATATTCCGTTGATAGCCCGTTGGCGACTCCCTTTACGGAAACCGTTATGTACGGGATGCCAGGATTTTTTTCCTTGTATGCGACATACCATAAAGCGCCGTCATCTTCAGAAATCACATAGGGTATAGCAGCCGGATCGTTTGGATTGACCATGACTTATAAACACAGTGGAATATAAAAAGATTTCCTGTCGCCGATCTTCAGGTATGCGGTCATGACATTTGCGAGATGCTTGGGTCGGTGTATGAAGGGTATCGTGGCTTCCTCGACCTTTGACTGCCCCGTAAGCGTTATGAGCATGGTCACGGTCATCTGCC
>DAOTVW010000212.1:0-34052 GCA_034436035.1 Anaerolineales bacterium | reverse complement strand
CGGCTCTGTTGTTCATCCGCCCGCACCAGCTTGATCTCACCATCTACCACATCCACTACCACCATATCTCCGTCATCGAACTGACCAGCCAACAGGGCGTCCGAGAGCACATCTTCCACTTTCTGTTGGATCACCCGCCGCAATGGCCGCGCCCCCATATCAGGGTCATAACCCAGTTCCGCTAATCTTTCCTGTGCAGCCGGAGTAGCGGTCAAACTAATCGCATGTTCTGCTAATCGTCCAGCCACTTTTCGCAATTCAAGATCAACAATTTTCTTGATGTCTTCCTTGCTCAAGGCACGGAAGACAATCACCGAGTCAACCCGGTTGATGAATTCAGGACGGAAGACTCGATGCAAGGCATCCATCAGCTTTTTGCGCATCTCATCATACGCCAGCTTCTCTTCGAGCTGCTGGTCTCGTTTCAGGGAGAACCCCAAACTGGTTTGGCGTTTGATCATATCAGCGCCAACATTCGAAGTCATGATGATGATGGCATTGCGGAAATCCACTTTATGCCCGCGCGCATCCGATAGATGCCCTTCTTCCATAATTTGCAGCAACATATTATGCGCTTCGGGGTGGGCTTTTTCGATCTCATCAAAGACGACGATGGAATAGGGGCGCCGCCGAATGGCTTCGGTGAGCTGACCTGCTTCCTCATAACCGACATAACCGGGTGGGGCGCCAACCAGACGGCTTACGGTGTGCCTTTCCATAAATTCAGACATGTCTAATTGAATCAGGGCATCCTCACTGCCAAACATAAAGCGTGCCAGCGCCTTGGTTAGCTCGGTCTTGCCTACACCGGTAGGCCCAAGGAAAATGAAGGATCCAATCGGGCGGCGCGGGTCTTTCAAGCCAGCTCTGGCACGGCGGACTGCTTTGGCAATTGCTTGAATAGCCTCTTCTTGACCGATGATTTGGCTGCGCAATTCTTCTTCCATTTTGAGCAATCGCTGCGACTCGGTTTGTGCCATTTGCATTACCGGTACGCCGGTCCACATCGATACCACTTCTGCAATATCTTCTGCTGAGACTACGGGGCTGTTCGAGCGGTCCCAGCTGCTGCGCAATCGTTCTAGCTGCCGTTCCAGCGCCTCCTGGCGCTCCAACAATTCTTGCGCGTCATCGTAACGATTGTCTTCTAGAGCCAATTCGCGATTTTGGCGGATTTGGCGCAGTTGTTCCATTAATTCTTTGGCGGTTTTTGCCGCCGGGCTCTTATACATCCGCACTCGAGACGAAGACTCATCAATGAGATCAATCGCCTTGTCCGGCAAGAAGCGTTCTGTGACATATCGAGCAGAGAGCCGTACCGCTGCATCCAAAGCTTCGTCAGAAATATTCAGGCGGTGATGCTCCTCATAGGCAGGGCGCACACCACGTAAGATCTCGAGCGCCTGTTCAATAGTGGGCTCTTCGACCTGAATAGGTTGAAAACGCCGTTCTAACGCCGCATCCGATTCGATATATTTGCGATATTCATCTAAGGTTGTCGCACCAATTACTTGTAATTCTCCGCGCGAGAGAGCCGGTTTTAGGATATTTGCCGCATCTACTGAGGATCCAGCCGCACCTGCTCCCACCAGCATATGGACTTCGTCAATGAACAAAATCGCGCCGGAGGATTTCAATTCATCAATCACCCGCTTCAAGCGCTCTTCGAACTGACCGCGATACATCGTGCCGGCTACCAATGAACCAACATCGAGCTGTAATACCCGTTTGTTCAATAAAGGAGCGGGGACATCCCCTTCCACAATGCGTTGAGCCAGCCCTTCTACGATAGCGGTTTTACCAACACCTGGTTCACCGATCAAAGCAGGGTTATTTTTCGTCCGCCGCGCTAGCACTTGAATGACGCGCTCAATTTCCATCTGCCTGCCAATCACCGGATCCAGTTTGCCCTCTTCTGCTAGCGTGGTCAAATCCGTAGCCAGTTGATCCACCAGGGGTGTCTTTGGTTTTTGGGCGGCTTCCTGCTTTCCCGCTTTTTGTTGTTCAGCATTCGTGCTAGGGCGCGCTGTCGCAGATTCTTGCAACACTCGATGTGTTTGGCGGCGAATCTGTTCGGCAGTAATACCCATTTTGCGTAACACATCCATAGCAATTCCCTCGTTATGGCGGATCAACCCTAACAAGAGATGTTCTGTACCAATATAATGATGCCCCATCCGCCGCGCTTCATCAACCGCATATTCCAATACTTGCTGTGTCCCGGGTGATAAATCTAGTTTATCCCCGCGATATTGGCCCATGCCGGTTAATCGCTCGACCATTTCCTGCACGCGCGTCGGTTCGAGCCCTAATTCTCTTAACACACGCCCAGCGACTCCGCCATCTTCTTCAATTAATCCAAGAAGGAGATGCTCTGTACCAATATAATTATGGCGCATTCGCTCGGCTTCTTGATGCGCCAGGCTTAATACCCGCCTGGCTCTTTGGGTGAAACGTTCCATCCCAGCCAAGGTTTAACCTCCTGCAATTCTAACAACCATTCTTGTAAATACCATTCTTATTTTGATTTCGAGGACTTTTGTCCAATTGGATTCTACCAAATATTGTTTATCCTAACAGGGTTCATTCTTTCCAAAAATGAAAAGTTAATAAAACTCATAGAAAACCCTTTAATTTTATAAAACCCCCGCCTACCGCAGAGGGTGGCGGGGGCGTTTTTGCCCAATCTGTCCATTTCTATTCCATGGAGGATTATTGCGCAGCTTGCTCCTCTTCCGATGTACTCGGATTGGATTCTACACTAGTTGACTGCTCGCCAGCAGGAGCTTCCGCTGAGCTTGCTTCTTCGTTTTCTTCTGGAGACTCCACTGCGGTCTGCCCTCCTGCTTGCGCGTTTTCTTGAGAAATTTCTTGCACTTCTTCTGCAAGAGCAATCTTCCAGTCTAAATCGGCATAGGCAGGGGAATCCACCTTTTTCAGGCTTAACCCAATCCGCCGTTTTTCTGGATCAATTTTAATGATTCTCAGGGTAACGACCTCCCCTTCCTTCAACACCTCTTTCGGATGATTGATATGCTCTTCGCTGATTTCAGAGAGATGGATCAATCCTTCCAAATCCTCCGAAATCCTCGCAAATGCGCCAAATTTCGTCAGGTGAGTGATCGTCCCTTCGATAAGTTGTCCTTCGCGCAAGTGTGCCACTTTTTGCAGCCAGGGGTCTTCTTGTAATTGGCGGATCGATAAACCGATGCGCTTGCGTTCGCGATCGATGCTAATGACTTTTACTTTTACTTCCTGCCCAACTTTCAAAACATCCTTTGGATGAGTTATCCGATCCCAAGAAACTTCCGATAGATGCACCAAACCATCAGCGCCATCGATGTTAACAAAAGCGCCAAATTCTGCCACGCTGGTCACACGGCCGGTACGAATATCGCCTTCTTGGATTCCTTCCAATAAGCGATCTTTCAAACTATCTCGTGATTCTTGTAAAGCCAGGCGTTCGGAAAGGATAAGGCGGCGGCGCTCTTGATCCACTTCGATTACTCGAACCATGATCTTATCCCCCACCATCTTGCTCCAGCGCTGATCAGGAGTATCTCCACTTAAAGCGGCGCGGCGTGCCAATCCTATTTGAGAAGCGGGTACAAATCCACGCAATCGTCCAATAGGTACCAACAAGCCTCCCTTGTTGTACCCATCCACCTTGCTCTCAATCACTTCTCCAGAAGCCAATAGGTCGGTAACGTACTGCCAATCCTGCTGCTCGATTGCGCGCATATAGGACAGAACGACATTACCGTTCTCGTCTTCCGGATTGACGACATAGACGGGTATTTCACTACCTACTTTTAGAGCATCTTTCTCCTCTTTTGGAATACTATCCAGCTCTTTACCGGAAATGACCCCTTCGGATTTTGTGCCAATGCTCACCAAAATTTCGTTCTCTTTAATGGTGGCAATCACACCATGACGAATTTCACCAGCTTGCGGAAATTCGATGCCTAACCCTTCTTGCCCTAAAAGGCTTTCCATTGAATTCTGCTCATTAGCGTTGGTGTTTTGATGCTCCAGTTGCGGTTGAACGGATGGCTCAACCCCCTGGCCATAGGCGGGATGATTTATTTCCATAAAAACGCGTGCTCCAAATCATGATTAAGATATAGTGAATTATAAAGCCGATGGTTCAACTTGACAACCTTTATGATAATATTGTATGTGAAAAATTATTGGACTATTTGAGGTTTTGGAAAAATGCCAGCTATTTATCCATTTACAGCGATTGTTGGACAGGAGCGAATGAAACGCGCTCTGGTGTTAAATGCGGTGGATCCACGCATTGGTGGTGTTTTGATCCGCGGTGAACGTGGCACCGCAAAATCGACTGCTGCCCGAGCTTTAGCAGCCTTATTGCCAAAGGTTGCTGTAGTCAAAGACTGTCGTTTTGGTTGCGACCCAGACCAACCAACCACATGGTGCACGGAATGCCGCGAACGGGTTGAACGAGGCGAATCTTTACCCGTGGAACTACGCGCTACCGCTTTTGTTAACCTACCGGTTTCTGCCACCGAAGACCGTGTGGTTGGAACACTGGATATCGAAAAAGCGATTCAAAAAGGGGAACGCCATTTTGAACCGGGTGTGTTAGCGGCTGCAAATCGTGGCTTGCTTTATATCGATGAGGTCAATTTACTGGATGACCATGTCGTGGATGTCTTACTCGATTCCGCTGCCATGGGCATGAATATTGTCGAGCGGGAAGGGATTTCCTTCAGCCACCCAGCTCGTTTTATCCTGGTTGGCACGATGAACCCAGAAGAAGGCGATCTGCGGCCACAACTATTGGACCGCTTTGCCCTTTCGGTTGAAATTCACGGTATCCGTGACGCTCGCGAACGGGTTCTGATTATGGAACGTAACCTGGAATTTGAGACAGATCCAGAGGCTTTTCGGAAAAAATGGCTGCCAAAAGAAGAAGAACTCTCCCGCCAAATTGAAAATGCCCGCACACTGGTAGATCAAGTAACGTACACCCAGCGCGACCTGCTCTCAATTGCTGCGCTGTCTGCATCCCTGAATGTGGATGGACACCGCGGCGATCTGGTCATTTTGAAGACCGCCCGCGCCCATGCTGCCTTTGAGGGACGCAAAAAGATCACCGATCGGGACATCGCACTTGCGGCGGAGTTGGCTTTACCACATCGTATCAAACATGGTCCCTTCTATCAATCAGAAATCAGCATGGAAGATCTGCAAGAACGGATTGAACAGCTGCAAGGCGAAGTTGTCAATGCAGGTGAAATAGAACCTTCGACCGAAGAGGAACAAAAAGCGCAAGAAAAAAAAAAGCCGTGAGCGCGGAGATTACCGAAGAGCCTTCTGAGCAGCATCCAACCCAACCAACCCGCCAATCCGTTTTCGATAGCGGACGGACGAACTGGTGGGAAAACGGTGAAAAAGTGAAAATTGGCAACACTTTCACCCCGCGCAAGATCGATAATCCCCTCGATCGACTCACCCGCAAACTGGGTGGGCGGAGATCCAGAACGATTACCGAAAGAAAAAGCGGACGTTATATCCAGGCTCGCCCTGCTCCCGGGGATATAAGTGATTTAGCTTTTGATGCAACCTTGCGTGCTGCTGCTCCATTCCAGCAACAACGGCTGGAACAGCGTCAAAAAGTTGCCTTTGCCATCCGTTCCAGTGATTTTCAAAAGAAAATTCGCGTCAAAAAAGCGGCAAATCTGGTGTTATTTGTGGTGGATGCCTCCTGGTCAATGGCAGTCGCTGAACGGATGAGTGCCACAAAAGGCGCTATTTTATCTCTGTTGACTGATGCCTATCAACGGCGCGATCGGGTGGGCTTGGTCGTATTTCAAAAAGACCATGCCACACTGGTGCTCCCCCCAACGAATTCCGTGCAACTCGCTCAACGAGCTTTAGCAGATATTCCCGTTGGCGGCAAAACTCCGCTTTCCGCTGGACTTCTCCTGGCTCATGAAGTAATTAAACGGGAAAAAATTGCGCACCCAGATGTCAATCCCCTGATTATTTTGCTTACCGATGGCGCTGGTAATGTCTCATTAAGCAATATTCCACCCCAAGATGAAGCCCATCGCATTGCCGATGCGATTGCAGAAGACAAAATACGCTGCGTGGTAATAAATATGGAACACGCCGCGTTTGACCAAGGCTTGGCACAAGCGCTTGCGGAACACCTCAAATCGCCCTGTTACACATTGAGCGAACTGAAAGCCGAAACACTTTATCAGCGCGTTCGGCAAGAGATGGCAACTCCTTGATTATACCGAACATAAAGGATCACCAATGAAGTCAACCTCTACTCGTCTCACTCGATTTACCGAATCTGCCATTAGCGAGATGAATGTGCTGGCAGAGCAAACTCATGCTATCAATTTGGCATCAGGCTTTCCGGATTTTGACCCGCCAGAAGAAATGATCGAGGCTGCTGTTCAAGCAATCCGCCAAGGCTACAATCAATATGCGCATCCCGCTGGCTCCTTACGTCTGCGCCAAGCGCTGGCTGCCAAGCAATCTCGTTTCAGCGGTGTATCTCTCGATGGAGAGACCAACGTTACGGTTACCTGCGGTGGAACCGAGGCGATGTTGACTACTCTTGCGGCTCTGGTCAACCCGGGCGACCGGGTATTAGTTTTCTCTCCCTTCTATGAAAATTACGCCGTGGATATCCATCTTTTGGATGGAATCCCGGTATTTATCCCTTTGCGTCCTCCGGATTTTCAAATTGATCGGGCTGAATTAACCAAAGAGGTTCAAAAAGGAGCAAAAGCTCTCATCATCTGCAATCCATCCAACCCGAGCGGAAAAGTGTTTAGCCTCGCAGAATACGAATTTATCGCCGAGCTGGCTGAAACCTACGACTTTTATGTGATCACCGATGAGGTCTATGAGCATATCGTTTTTCCTCCAAACCGCCATATTTATTTTTCAGCACTACCCGGGATGTTTAAACGCAGCATCACCTGTGGTTCGTTGTCGAAAACCTACGCCATTACCGGCTGGAGGATTGGCTATATTATTGCTGAGCAAGAACTAACCCACTCTTTCCGAAAAGTCCATGATTATACAACCCTTGGAACCGCCGCACCTTTACAAGAAGCGGCTGTGGTTGGATTAAATTTTCCGGATCACTATTATCAAACCCTGATCGAAAATTATCGCGAAAAGCGGGATATTTTCCTTTCTTACCTCGACCAAGCAGGGCTGAAATATATTCCACCTCAGGGAGCTTACTTTGTTCTAGTGGATATTTCCGATTTAGGATTTGTTGATGATTGGGCTTTTTGTCGCTGGCTTGCTCGAGAAATTGGCGTAGCAGGAGTCCCTGGAAGCAGTTTTTTCCACGAAGCGGTGCATCACTTAGTCCGCTTTAATTTTGCCAAAAGCCCCGCTACGATGCACGAAGCCGGGCAACGCCTCCTTAGAATTAAATCAAAAATATAAAAACGCACCCTTTCGATTATTTGCCATGCAACCAGGAATTAAAACCATTCTCAGGGGAATACAAACAAGCCTACTTTGTTTTCTTTTTGGAAGCATTTATGTTGCATGTAGCTCACCTGCTCTTACTCAGCCAACCAGTTCTTCCCAATCAACTCTTCCAGCGCCAACAACAACCTCAGTGGTTTTAACAACTCCTACTGCATCGCTCTTCCCTACTCCAACAGAATCCGCTCCGGATGATTCACTTCCGCAATATAAACTCAATGTGGAGCTCAATTATCCTCTCCACCAAGTTGCAGTGGAAGAGACCATCACCTACACCAATCGCACCAATACTCCGCTGGAAGACATTGTGCTGATGATTGAACCAAACCGTTATGAAGGCACATTCCACCTAAATAATTTTATGGTCAATGGAAAAAGCCCCAGCACTGCTCCAGACATTCAAACCAATCAAATGCATTTAGTGTTGGCACAACCATTACCCCCCAATCAAAAGATCTATCTTACCATTTCATACGAACTCAACCTTCCGCGTCCCATTCCAAATCCCACCACCCGCCCGGTACCTTTTGGTTGGACCGAACGTCAAACCAATCTGGTAGATTGGTATCCTTTTATTCCTCCTTATGCGGAAGGAAAAGGCTGGCTAGCACACCAGCCCGGCTATTTCGGGGAACATCTCGTTTATGAAACGTCCAATTTTGATGTCACCATTAAAAATAAAGGGAAAGAAACCCTGCATGCCCCGACAACTGTTAGCGATAACGGCGAGACTCAACCCGGCCAATTGACGATTGCGGCAAGTGCACCAGCTCTGCAGAATGGAAACGAAATCCATTATGTCCTTCCCAAGGCGCGAACGTTCGCCTGGTCAGTTAGCCATGCCTATCTCGTTCAAACGCAAATGGTAGGGGATATCCTCGTGATCGGTTACGCATTTCCGGTCCATGCCCAAGCCGGAGAAGCTGCGCTAAAGACAACGGCGCAATCCTTAGATTTGTTCCAAAAATTATTTTCTCCCTATCCACACGCAACGCTGAGCGTTGTCGAAGCCGACTTTCTGGACGGAATGGAATATGACGGCTTATATTTCCTGAGCAATGGTTTCTATAATCTTTATCAAGGAAACCCAGCCGAATACCTCATTGCCATCGCTGCCCATGAAACATCTCATCAATGGTGGTTTGGATTAATCGGAAACGATCAAGCCGAACAACCATGGCTAGATGAATCTTTTGCGACTTATAGCGAGAAATTATTTTATGAGTACACCTATCCAGAAGCACAAACCTGGTGGTGGACCTATCGAGTAGATTTCTTTAAACCAGACGGTTTTATCAATGGCAGCATTTATTCTTTCTCAAATAACGCTAGCCCATACGAATCCTATCGTAACGCAGTCTATCTCAATGGCGCAAAATTTCTAGAAGATTTGCGAAAAGCAATGGGGGATGATGCGTTTTTTCATTTCCTTAAGGTCTATGTATCCACTTACCAATATAAAATTGCAACAACAAAGGATTTTTTCCTTCTGCTTAAACAAAACTCGAACAGTAATTTCGATTCTATAATTAATCGCTACTTTGATGCCACCCAATGAAAAGGTTAATGATCAACCAGTATAACGTTATATGTTAATTAATAGTCGTCTTAGTAGAGTCTGTGGATATGTGGAGAAAAGAATTATTCCAGTTTGGAAGTACCATATCTTGGGCATAAGAAAGTAATTGTCTTAGATATAGGCTATTTTTCAAAAAAAGAATGCGTATCGTTCTGTGGATAAAAAAGGGAGATATCGTAAAAGAATAGCAAAAAGCCAAATGAAGCAAAATAGAAGGAAAATAATGAAAATAATCCAATCGCTATCCACAAGTTATCCACCAGAAAAACCACTTATCCACAGAAAAACACAAGTTATCCACAGGGGGTTAGGGTAAAAAAGTTATCCTGGAAACATATCATTATGGAGATCAAAAAGGATGATTAGTCATTATTCATTATGGTATGGATTTGTAACCATTTTCACGGAATGACATCTAAAAAAGAGCTTTATATTGAAATTAATTTGGAGGATTACTCATGGAAATGATGATAGATTTTCCCGGTGGTGCGCGAGTGGATGCCCACTTTGGTCCGTTTACGGTGAAGACCGATCAACCGCCAGCAGCAACGGCTCCCACTCCGTTTGCTACTTTTCTGGCTTCTATTGGAACATGTGCAGGAATTTATGTGTTGGGTTTTTGTCAACAGCGCGGTCTCCCTACGGATGGTATCCGTATCATTCAGCGAATGTATACCAACCCAATGAGCGGTATGGTTGGTAAAATTGATTTGGAAATCCAAATTCCACCAACCTTTCCCGAAAAGTATCGCGATTCATTAATCCGCGCCGCAGAATTGTGCGCGGTAAAGAAACATTTTGAAGCACCGCCTAAATTTGAAATTTATACACAGGTTGTTGAACCAGCTAAGTAGAATCGGATTAAAAATCTTGAAAGAAAAAAATCTTGCCAATAAGGCAAGATTTTTTTATCCTTTGTTCGAATGTGAAGAAAAATTCGGTAAGTTCCGAGTGTATTACGGTGCGATGACTGTGCCAGGATGTAAAATCGTATTCTTTGGTACGATCACGATGCCATCTTCAATAACCCAGTTATCTTGATCGTCATGATACCCTTTGGGAAACTTCTTGATTACCACATTATCGCCAATTCGTACGTTTTTATCAATAATCGCTGACTCAATATGGCAGTGATTTCCTATTCCTAACGGTATAGAGGCAGGTGCGCTGTTTTGATCTGATTCATAATAATCATTCCCCATGATAATCGAATCATGAATGGTGACATGCTTGCCGATTTGACTGCGTAAACCGATTATGGAGTTATAGATTTCAGCTTCCCGGATGACTCCTCCTTCGGTAATCAAGACATTATCCAGCTTGGCGCCGTCTATAATGGTTCCGGGTAAATTACGGGAACGAGTATAGATCGGACGATCTGGATCGTGAAAATTAAAGGGTGGATTTGGTTGGGCGAGGGATAAGTTTGTATCATAAAAGGATCGGATCGTCCCGATATCGACCCAATAATCATCAAAGTCAAATCCGTACACACGATATCTTTCCAGCGAGTTGGGGATGATTTGAGAACCAAAATCATCGTAATCAGAATTTTCGAGGACTTCTTCTAAGATTTCAGTGTTGAAAAGGTAAATGCCCATCGATCCCAAGAATGGTCTTTCAGGGTCATCGCGGCTGATAAAACTTTTTTGAACCTCTACATCGCGTGGCTTTTCGACAAAGGCAGTAATCAAACCCGCTTCATTTCTTTTTAATAAGCCAAATCGAGGTGCATCTTGAACGGCGACCGGTTGAACCGCTACGGTAATCTCGGCTTCTTTCTCCAAGTGGTAGCGGAACATGTCCTCGTAATCCATGCGGTAAAGATGGTCGCCGGCAAGGATGAGGGTATAGTCCGATTGAGCGGAGCGGATCTCGACTAACTGTTTACGAACCGCATCCGCGGTGCCTTGATACCAATCACTGGAATGCAACGTCTGTTCAGCAGCGAGGATCTGCACCCATCCTTCATGGAAGTCATCAAAAGTGTAGGTTTGGGTTATGTGACGATGTAAAGAGACGGAATTGAACTGTGTCAATACGGCAATACGCTGGATGCCGGAGTTAATACAATTGCTGATAGGAACATCTATTAAGCGGTATTTTCCTGCGATGGGAACTGCTGGTTTGGCGCGTTGTTTGGTGAGTGGATATAGCCTTTTCCCTACGCCACCGCCTAATATAACTGCCAAGATATCTTTTGTTCGCTGCATAGATGCCTCCCTTGTTCAAAAAACAGAAGCCCTCCAGGATATTGTGGCGGAGGGCATATATCATCACCTGTGCCGAAGGTGGGAATCGAACCCACACTCCCGAGGGAACACGATTTTGAGTCGTGCGCGTCTGCCAGTTCCGCCACTTCGGCATTTCTTTCTTAAGTATATCGAAAGTTGAAACGCTGGTCAAGGATATTTTTAGTGAGTTTACCGTTCTTCCAGAAGTTATTTTTGCACCAGTGGGAGAGAAGATATATAACCATTGGCGCTCATCCAGGGCACGACGCGCAGATTGATGGTGCTTAAAAGATCGAACCGCTTCAACCAAATTGGCATATTTTTCCCTCGTGCAGAAGCGGAGCAATGGCTATGAAGAGAATAATCATTTTGGATTTTCTTCCTGTTATAATCAGGATAACGCAAGTGGTTATTGAAGGCGTAATTCTGATCAAAGGTTTCTTATGCGATTAGGGATAATTGGTTTTCCTCAAACCGGTAAAACTACCATCTTCAATGCTTTAACTCGGGGCAACCGTCCTGCCTCTGCCAGCGGTGGGCGAATTGAAATTCACACCGCAGTAGTGGATGTACCCGATGAAAGGGTTGATCGCCTGGCGCAACTCTTCCAACCCGAAAAGATCACCTATGCAAAGGTGACTTTTGCCGATATTGCCGGGCTAGAAGAAGGCAGTGCAAAGAAGGGGTTGCCGGGCGCCTTGCTAAATCAACTCAGTCAGATGGACGGGCTTGTCCATGTGGTGCGTTGCTTTGAAGATGCCAGCATCATGCACGCGTTAGGGAATATCGATCCGCAACGCGATATTCGTGCGATGGATAGTGAATTGTTGTTAAATGATTTGGTGATCATCGAGCGGCGCCTGGAGAGATTAAATGACGAATTACGCAAAGGTGGTGGACGAGAGAAAAACCTGGTACAAAGTGAAATAGATCTGTTTCAGCGAATGAAAACTTTTCTGGAAAACGATCAACCACTGCGTGACTTTGAATTTAGTGCAGAAGATAAAAAATTTCTGAGCGGTTTTGGATTTCTAACCCAGAAGCCACTATTGATTGTACTCAATCTCAGCGAAGGGCAAAATCCCCCAAGCATTCAGTACCCTCATCAACATAGCGCAATCTTGGCATTGCAAGGAAAGCTGGAGATGGAGCTCGCTCAACTTTCCGCAGAAGACGCGCGCGAGTTTCAAACGGCTTATGGCATTTCTGAGTTGGGATTACAAAAAATGATCCGCATGGCGTATGATTTACTCGATGTGCAATCCTTCTTTACCGTCGGAAAAGACGAGGTGCGCGCCTGGCAAGTTCCCCGCGGGGCTACTGCTCAAGAGGCAGCCGGTGTGATTCATACTGACCTGCAACGAGGATTCATCCGTGCTGAAGTCATCGAATATCAGGAATTGCTCCGCCTCGGTGGATTGAACGAAGCTCGTGCAAAGGGCAGCCTTCGTCTCGAAGGGAAAGATTATCTAATCAAAGATGGGGATATCATGCATGTACGTGCCAATGTTTAATCGAACCTGTAGTAAAATTAATCACCCTTAAATTGTCTGAATAACGAGAGGATAAACCATTATGCCAAAAACTTATCAACAAGCACCCTGGAGCCTGGCAGATTTATTTCCTGCTCATGATAGCCCAGAAATGAAAAATGCATTAGTGGAAATCGAAAAACAAACCAGCGAGTTTGAAAAATTTCGAACCCAACTGAATCCAACAATAGAGACACCATTATTTAATCAAATCCTCCAAAACCTGGAGAAACTCCATCATCTGCTTTCCCGGGTTTATGATTATGGAGCATTGTGGTTCAGCGCCGACACACAAAATCAAACTGCCCAAACCTTCTTGGCGCAAGTGGAGCAATTGGCTGCAACTATTCAGAACCGCACGATATTTTTTAGTTTATGGTGGAAAGAGCTGGATGATGAAAATGCCCAACGGTTAATGGAACAATCGGGTGATTACCGTTATTGGCTAGAGGCAATGCGTCATTTCAAGCCGCATACCCTCAGTGAAGCGGAAGAAAAAGTTGTCAATATCAAAGATGTAACCGGTGTTCAGGCGCTCCGCAATTTATATGACGCAATAACGAATCGATATGTATTTAACCTCGAAGTTGATGGTGAAAAGAAAGAACTGACGCGTGGGCAATTGATGGTTTATGCCCGCCATTCTGATGCAGAGATAAGGGCAAGGGCATATCAAGAATTGTACCGGGTATACGGCAATGATAGCCCCATACTGGGTATGATGTACCAAGCCATTGTCCGTGATTGGTATAACGAACAAGTTGAACTGCGGCATTTCCCCACCCCTATTTCGGCTCGTAATCTATCCAATGATATTCCCGATGAGGTTGTTGACACATTACTAACGGTTTGTGAACAAAATTCGGGATTATTTCAACGATTTTTCCGTTTGAAAGCACGCTGGTTAGGAGTGGAACGCTTACGGCGCTATGATATTTATGCTCCTATCGTTAAAGCAGAGAAGACCTATCCCTTTGGAACCGCAGTGGATATGGTATTTGATTCGTTTCACCGTTTTTCTCCTTTATTCGCACAACAAGCGCAGCGTGTTTTTGATCAAAACCATCTCGATAGTGAGGTTCGCAAAGGCAAACAAGATGGGGCGTTTTGTGCAACAGTAACCAATGATATTACTCCCTGGGTGCTGGTCAATTACCAGGGAAAGGCAGAAGATGTAGCCACCCTGGCACATGAGTTAGGCCACGCCATCCATTCGATGATGGCTGCCAAGCATAATCTCTTTACCTTTCATGCCTCCTTGCCTCTTGCAGAAACCGCTTCTACATTTGGAGAAATGCTGTTGATCGAACGCTTGCTGGCGGAGGAAAAAGATGAAGCAGTGCGAAGAGACATCCTTTTCCGTCAGCTCGATGATAATTATGCTACGATAGGACGACAGGCATATTTTGCTTTGTTTGAACGTCAGGCACATGAAATGGTGCAAAATGGGGCTTCGGTCAACGAGTTGGCGGATGCATATCTAGCGAATTTGCATCATCAGTTTGGCGATGCAGTAGAGGTGAGCGATGAATTTCGCTGGGAATGGGTGGCAATACCGCATATATTCCAATATCCATTCTATGTATATGCCTACTCGTTTGGTCAATTGCTTGTTTTGTCGCTTTATAAACGATACAAGTCTGAGGGGGAAGCATTTAAACCGACCTACCTGCAAATTTTAGAAGCTGGCGGATCGGATGCGCCGGCGCGTATCCTTGCCAGGGCGGGTATTGCGATGGAGCAAGCTGAATTTTGGCAAGGTGGATTTGAAGTTTTACAAGATATGGTCAATCAATTAGAAGCCTTGCCGATTCAATCAGGAAGGTGAGGAAAGTCGAAAAAATGGAAATCGAGATAAACAAGCCTTACTCTTAGATAACAATGCATGTAAGATGACAGATTAAAATCTCGAGAATAATGCATTATTCCCTGCGATTTCTATTTGCAAAGATTAAATCACAAGCAATAGGATGGGTATGGTGAAAATAAAAAAAGAGAGCTGATAAAAGGCTCTCTTTTTTTGATGCTTCGAATGGATTTATTCTGTCGTTTCCGTATCTACTCCGATCTCTTCTTCCACTGTTTCAATGACTGGTTCGACTTCTTTTGGTTTACGGTCAAGGATTTGCATTTGATTGGCAACCACCTTGGTGAAATAACGGGTTACTCCATCTTGTTCACTGCGGCTGGTGCGCAATCTTCCTTCGATATAAATAAGGCGCCCTTTTCCAAGATATTGCTCGCAAATTTCACCCAATCTGCCGTAAGTTTCCACATGGAACCAATCGGTAGTTTCCCGCGTTTCACCCTCTTTCCCGCGCCAGCGTTGACCCACTGCCAAATTAAAGCTGGTTATTTTCTTCCCGCTGGGGGTGTAATGAGTAGTTGGTTTATTGCCCAAGCGACCAATTAATTGAACACGATTTAAAGCTGGCATACACTTCCTCCAAAACGATATATCCGATATATTTACTGTATCCCGAGAGGCGGGAAATGTCAAGCGTCTGAACACCCATAATATTAATAAAATCTCTTGACAGTCATCCATAATTGCCTTATATTGAAGTTGATATTAAACATTTCTTAATTTCTTCGTTTAAGAGGCTCACCCGGTGTTCCAGTTGGATTATTCCATTCAATTAAAATATGGCAATTCGACCGTAACGGTTTCGTTACCCTCTGCCAATCTACTGGGGATATTCGAACCCGCTCCAATACCCCCTCTTGCCAATGCCATGGAAGATTTACGCCAAGCCATTGCAAATCCCCTTTCCTGTCCACCACTGGAACAAATGGTGAAGGGGCATGAGCAGATTTTGATTTTAATCGACGATCACACCCGCAGTACACCCACCGCACTCATCCTGCCACAAGTGCTTCACACCCTGCATCAAGCTGGTGTGCCAAAACAAAATATCACCATCCTGATCACACATGGCACCCATCGCCTTTCTACCGAAGAAGAAATAAAGTGGAAAGTTGGCGAAGAAATAGCCCAAAACTATCGCATCCTGCAACATCGTTGTGATGACGAAGAAAATCAGGTCTTTCTTGGGATTACCCAACGCGGTACCCCGGTTTGGATCAATCGCCTTGTAGTAGAAGCAGATAAAAGAATTGGCATTGGACATATTGGGCCAAGCCCATATGCGGGATATTCAGGCGGATTAAAATTGATTGTACCTGGTGTTGCAGCTTTGGACACCATCAACGCCAATCACAGCATGGTACCACTCGGCTTTCGCAAAGCCGGCGCGATTGATATCCCTACCCGCCAGGATATCGAAGAGGCAGCCGCAATGGTTGGAATTGATTTCCTGATTGATGTAGTTTTAGACCGCTCCGATCAAGTAATCAAGTTTTTCGCAGGCGATCCCCAAATGGTTTATCAGAAAGGGGTTGCTCTAGCCAAACAGGTCTTTGAGGTTGACTTACCTCAAGCAGTCGATATCGCCATTACTTCTGCTTATCCCTATGACTTAGACCTTTATCAAGGTGTGCGCGCGGTTGAATACGCCGATGCAGTGGTCAAGGAAGGGGGCAGCATTCTCCTGGTTGCTGCCTTACCAGAAGGTTGGGGTGATCCTGAATTCCATCAACTAATGAAAGACCGCACGAAAACCGCCCAGCATTTCTTGCGTGATATCACCCGCCGTAACGGGAAAGTGACTTTCAATGTATTAGGTTATAATCTTGCAAGAATTAAAGCCGAGAAACACCTTTCAATCTATACCCATGGAATTCCCGCATCGGAATTAGAAGAAGCGGGTTTTAATTATGTAAGCAATTTGCAACAGGGGATCGAGGAGTTATTGGAAAAACACGGTGCGAACAGCAAAATAGCCGTTTTCCCAGTTGGCTCAGCATCCGTGGCGCGCGTCCAATAACGCTCCTAATCATTGGCTATGGGAGGGAAGGCTCCTCTTGTATAAACAAATTTTTTCGGAAAGGAGATAGACAATGGAAAAGAACAGCACTGAAAAAGTTCGCCAATCCACCAACCGAATTGGCGGTGTCTCCATCGCCTGGGTTACGCTTTATGGTGCTCTCTGCGGCGTCGCCGGGCTTATTCCTATATTCCCCTATGTTGGCGGTGGCGGGTATGTACCCTTGACAACCCCACTGAGCGCGATTGCCCCCTTGCTGTTAGGACCGCTGGGCGGAGTTGCAGCAGCAATCGTCGGTGGCGTCATTGGTATGTTCATTGCCCCAGCAGCGTATCCGTTGCAATTGGTCGATGTCATGCTCAATGCAGTACTGCCAGCCTTCCTGGTAGCATTGATGATCAAAGATGACAAATATTGGAAATTCACGGTGCCCTTATTTATTGTTGTCGGAATTCTTGGGTGGTTGATCCCGTTCTATATCCCTGGTGCCAAGGCAGGATTTGGCCGCGTTCCAGAACCGCTCTATTTTATTATGGCAGCTATTTATTGGGTTCCTTCAACCATCATTGCCCTCACACCTCTTGGCACAAGACTTATCCCACAGTGGGTAGTCTCAAAGAATCGCACCCAACGCTACGGCGGTATTTTCCTGGCAGTGTTAGCCGCGATGTTCATCTGGTGGCTGCCATGGACTCGACCATACTGGTATTTGTTTAACTTTTCCGCCGAGTTAGGCGTTGCCACCCATGTAGCTTACTCATGGTGGGTGCCCACTCTTTCTGCGATTACTGCTGTCATCACTATCCCGATTGTCGAAGCCCTGGAACGCAGTGGGCTGCCCAAAATTGAGGGCGCCATTTGGTAATATGTCACGGATGCCTTCCCTCCCTGGCATAAATCTTTTACCTTGCGAGATAATAGTCACTGAATATACATGGATAACCATAACCTCGTCAATTTACAAAATGTTACATTTACTTATGAAGGAGATGTTGTTGCACTCAGTAACCTGAATCTGACCGTCAAAAAAGGGGAATTTGTCGTTGTTCTGGGTGCGAATGGAGCAGGAAAGTCCACTTTATGTTACCTAATTAGTGGGATTGTCCCTCATATTTATGGGGGAAGGCGCCGCGGCGATGTCCAAGTCGGGGACATTGATCCCTGGGATGAACCATTGTATAACACTGCCCAGCGCTGCGGTCTTTTGATGCAAGACCCAGAGGTGCAGCTGTTCATGCCCACGATAAAAGCTGAACTGGCTTTTGGTCCTGCCAATTTAGGAATTGCACGAGAGGAGATTGCTCGCCGTACCAAGGAAGCACTCGAGCTTGTCCGCATGAACGGATTGGAAGAACGCAATCCACGTGATTTGTCGGGCGGGCAAAAACAACGCACCGCATTAGCTGCGGTGTTGACGATGAAACCGAAAATATTAATCCTCGATGAACCCACCTCTCAACTCGATCCATTAGGACGTTGGGAAGTGGGCGAAGCAATCGAAGAATTGAAACACAAAGGCGATCTGGCAATCATCATGACGACGCATGAAACGGAAGAGATCCTCCACCTTGCAGATCAAGTATTGGTATTGGATCGTGGTCAAACCGTATTACAAGGCACACCGGCACATGTGTTCTCACAGGTTGAGGAATTGGATAAAGCCGGGATTAAAACCCCTGCGATGATCCGCGCGCAAATAAAATTTTTCTCCTTCCCGAATTCTTCCAAAAACCTCCCACCTCCTATTAAAACCAGTTTAACGATTACGGAATTAGCCAACGAAATTCAGAAAGCGGTTATGGATGGAAAATTAAAGGTGAATCCATCCATAACGCAGGCGCAACCGAATCCACAATCGCTAAGCACTCCCGCTGAGCCAATTTTAGAAGCACGTGGATTAACCGTCGAATTCCCCGGTCCACCGACCGTAACCGCCTTACAAAATATCCAATTAACTATTCGCCAAGGAGAATTTATCGGGATCATCGGGCAAAATGGTTCCGGAAAGAGCACCTTAGTCAAATCTTTTGTGGGTCTTTTGCGCCCTCAAAAAGGTGAGGTATTATTTAAAGGACAGAGTATTCACAATTTATCGGTGGGAGAAATTGCCCGCCGTATTGGCTTGGTGTTACAGAATCCGGACTACCAATTGTTTACCTCTTCTTGCCGTGATGAAGTACGCTTTGGACTACAGAACTTAGGCATTCCTGATGATGAAATCCCGAAATTAATAGATGAAGCCCTCGATCTTGTTGGTTTAAAAGACGAGGCGGATTTATTTCCCTTTCGATTATCCTTTGGTGATCGGCGTAAATTAGCAGTGGCAGCCACGATTGCTCTAAACCCAGAGGTGTTAATCATGGATGAACCCACAACCGCACAGGATCACCGTGGTCGGTATCAACTCGCCGACCTAGCGCTGGAGTTACATAAAGAGAAGGGAAGCACTATCATCATGATCACTCATGATGTGGATTTGATCGCCCGTTATGCGCAGCGGTTGATTGTCCTGCATGCTGGTCGGGTATTGCTTGATGGTCCAACTGCTGAGGTATTTGTACAGATTGATGAGCTCAAGAAAAGTTTTGTCATACCCCCTTTCGCAACTCAGCTGGCAATGCATTTAGATTCCATTGGTATACCACCAACGATCATGACACTCGAGCAGCTTTTCGATTATTTCAGTCCTCTTTCTTGAGCGGAGTAAACCATACTATGCAACCTGTTTTTCGTTATACCAATTTAGATACACCAATTCATCGCCTACATCCCCTGGTTAAATTGGCTTACGTTGCCCTAACCCTGGTTCTAGTGATGTACCCTATTCGCCCAACGGATATGCCGGTTTTATTGATTTGGTTGGGTCTATCGGCGATTTTATGGACTGTCGCCCGGATTGAATTGCGCCGTTTTGCGACATTGTTCAAAATCTTGTTAGGTACTTTTCTCTTTCTTATCATTATCCAGGGTTTTACTTATCGCTTTGGGCACACCCCATTGATTACCATTGGGCACTTAAGATTATGGGAGGCGGATTTAGGAATTATCACGAAAGAAGGAGTCTGGTTTGGGATTGTGCTCAGTATTCGCGTGCTGGCAGCTGCTTCTTCATTGCCCTTATTTGTGATGACAACCTCGACTTCAGAAATCATGACGGCAATGGATAAATTGCGCATTCCGAATACAGCAACCTTTATGTTCGTCAGTGCTCTATCCTTTACGTCGCTCATTTTTGAGATGTGGGGTTCTATCGTCGAAGCCCAGAAACTCCGTGCTTTTGATATTGACCGCATGAATATCTTTCAACGCGCCTTTAAAGCTTATATTCCCATCATCACTCCCCTGATTCTCTTGCTCTTTCGTAAGGCAAATGATTTTCAAATTGCCATGGAAACGAAGGGTTTTGGGGCACCAATCAAGCCGACTGAAATCGAGGTTCTCACCGTTCGCTGGAGCGATTATGTTTGGCTGGCATTTATTGTGGGGGTTTTCATCCTTTGCACGGTGGTGAAATTCTTTTAGCCAGGTGGATTGTCCGATTCGGCGAAAGTTGCTTTTCGACCGCTTGATGTGCTTTTTATAAAGCAAGTATTAGAGCAAAGATAGCCGCAAACATCGTGCAGGCGAGGTTGACAACGTCATTGTTTAGCCATTTCCAGCCCCGCTGGTACATCGTCCTTTGCCCGCAAGAATGAAGGGGATGTTTCTCGGTTTCTTTCTCGCAGTGCGGGCAAAAATAAACCACTTGTAAACTAGCTCCTAAAAGGGAATCAATCAAGCTCCCGCCGAAACCGCTCAGTGCCACGATCAGGAAATAAGCCAGATTATTTTCAAAAAACCAGCCAGTGGTTGCAATCAAAATAGAGCCTGCCAGCGCAGCTAATAAACCAAGTATACTCACCCCGCCGGAAACACCCCGGTCTACAATTTTACCAGTGGTTATCAGGCGGGGAGGTTTCGGGGACAATACACCCAATTCTGTTGCCCAGGTGTCTGCATTTGCGGCGGCCAGGCTGGCGCTGGCGGCAAGAAAAGGCAATGGTGAATTGGGAAACCACCCTCTCAACAGGACACAAAACATGGCAACACCACCATTCGCCAGAACTTGTGCCCAATCGCGGCGGGATCCTTTTTCGATTTGAGCTTCAACTTTTTGCTTTTTTCCTCCAAATAAATGAGAAAGGATACTGGAGGTAATAAAAAATGTTAACAGAACGGCACTCCAACTCCATCCACCGATACCAAATATAAGGGTACCTAGTACAAAAGCAGCCCAAGCCCCGCTGAACTTTAATGCATTCATCCACCATGCCGTGCCACTGATAACAAGGCTAAACAAAACGCCGTAACCTAATTGAACTGCTGAAATGTTATCCCACATATGAAGTGAACGAAATCGCGAAATAGAAAAATATGCCGGTAATCAGGCTGATTCCCCATAACAAATAGGCATAAATTTTGTAAACCTCGCCCCTGGGCTTTCCTTCAACTGCGGTCGTTGTACTTGGGCTCTCGATTTGCACGCCGCGCCGAAAAAAGAATAATCCCAATAGGGTATTCAGGATATAAAAGAATCCGTTCAATAATGGCAAGAGTAACAGGTAGGTAGGGGGTGATGGCTCTTCTGCATAAAAAGTCAAATAGATTTCAGGCAGGTTTGGGATAATTAAACTCACCCACGCCAGTAAACCCAAACTGAGGATCAAGCCCGCGATCAATAGCCAGCGCGCCCAGCGATTTTGCCAGATTTGGGTGATGATGATCGTTGGATATTGAGAGCGACGTTTCCAGGGCGCCATGCTTCCCAATTCCATCAGCCGTTGCATGGCATAAATAAATTCTTGTTGTTTACTGGGTGAGATAACCAATACTCTTTCATCAGTCGCAATTAAAACCATGTGCCGAGTATCCGAAGCGAGATAATCCAAAAGGCTTCCATCAGAAAGACGCCGTTGACCGACAATCGCTCCTGGCATTTGACCAAAAGGAAGAGGAAGCCGTTGGCGAATAATTTGCTGCACCTCTTGAACGGAACGCACCCAGCGGACGGTGTTCATAGGGATTTCCTCAACCCGTAATCCCCAATGGATACGAATACCGTTCCGCTCTAGTGTATAAAAAGCGCCGCGCAATGCCAACCACCGATAGCCAATCCAAGCTGAAATGAGCAGTGCAAGTAAACCAAGCACAAGATAAATAAAGAAGCTACCTCCAATTGGTGATTTTAACATCATGTAAAAACTCAGCCCTCCCCCGACAATAAAAACAAAGAAAGTGATCCCTAAAAAAACCAGACCAGCTCGCCTGGCTGGCGAAAAGCTCAATTTCTGTTCCATACTGTTATCTTACCATATTGGAGGTGTGATTCAACCCCCTTAACCCAGTCCTCCCCCAAAACCGATGAGGGGGAGGAAAAGGTTATTTCAAGCTAGAGAAAAGACCTTGTTCCTCCCCTGTTGGATAGGGAGGAACAAGGAAAAGTGTTTTATTGGATGGTATAGACGATATTCACATCTACTTCAATAATCATCTGGCCCGGTGAAATAGGCGCTTCAACTTGCGCCGCCATTGCACCACCGCCTTTCCCGACATAAGATGGCACCGGGCTGGAACCATAAATGGAGATATTCATTACCTGCCCAAGGGTAACGCCAGCTGCCTTTGCCAATTCGTTTGCTTGCGTCTGGGCATCTTTCACAGCTGCTGCTCTTGCTTCGGAGAGTGCTTTCGTACGGTCAGCAACATCGAAGGATATCCCATTGATCGTATTTGCTCCGGCGCTTACCACCGCATCCAACAACGGACCGATTTGTTTCAAATCCCGCAAGGTGACATAAACTGTGTTATCGACCACATATAATATCCCTACCACCTTACCGGATTGATCGGTTTGTTGTTGCGGATAAATACTGAAATTGGTGGTTTGAATGTCCTTTGCATCAATGTTGAATTTCTTCAATGCTTCGCTGACTTTTTGTGAGCGGACATTGTTATCTGCCACAGCTTTGCTGGCTTCCTTATCTTCCGTGTGCACACCGATGGATATATAGGCAATATCCGGAGTTAAATAAGCCTTGCCCACACCTGTCACCGTGAGCGTACGGGGATTTTTCTCATCCGTATTGGTCGCTTGAGCGTACGTAGGTGTTGAACTGCAGGCAGTCAATAGCAGCGCACCTGCCATCAAAATCAGAATAAATTGAAAAATTGTCCTTCTCATATCTCTTCTCCTTAATCTCGAGTAATTTGATCTATTGTGAAATCTTGTTCACTATTATTTATAACGTAGGTAGATAGATTTATGTTCCCCCAATCAGGTTGACTATATTGAAAATCGCATATTAACGCAGTTCAGGGCGTTTGCCCGACCAGGTCAGGGTAAAAACAAGCGCTACGATGTTCGCTTTGCTCAATTGACTGAAGCGTAGGGGTTTCAACTTCACAACGCGGCTGGCAATAGCGGCAACGGGGATGAAACGAACAACCTGCCGGTGGATGACGCGGATCGGGTATTTCCCCTTCGAGAATGATTTGTTTTCGCCTTCGCCGAATTTCTGGATCGGGAATGGCAATTGCGGAGATTAACGCTTCTGTATAAGGATGTTTTGGTTGAAAGAAGATATCGTCGTTGTTGCCAATTTCGACAATCTGCCCTAAGTACATCACCGCGACCCGATCGGCAATAAACCGTACCACATTGAGGTTATGGGTAATCAAGATGTACGTCAATCCAAATTGTTCTCGTAACTCTTTTAATAAATTCAAAATTCCCGCTGCAACAGAAACATCCAATCCGGCTGTTGGTTCGTCAGCAACTAAGAGGGCTGGGTTTAGTGCTAAAGCACGCGCAATGCCCACCCGCCGCGCCTGTCCACCAGAAAGTTGATGGGGATACTTATCCGCCTGTTCTGCGGATAAGCCAACCATTTCCAATAATTCGGTCACCTTTCGATGCGGGTCAACGGCAATTTTATGGATGCGAAATGGCTCAAGCAATAATTCCGTGACTGTTTTACGTGGGCTAAGGCTGGAAATTGGGTCTTGAAAAATCATCTGCATCTTTGCTCGCATCGAACGTTTTTGGCTTGCGCTGACTTTCGTTAATGGTTTGCCATCGATATCTACTTCGCCAGAGGTTGGTTGTTCTAAACCCAAAATGGTTCTGCCTAACGTTGTCTTTCCCGACCCGCTTTCACCGACCATAGCCAGGGTTTCGCCGCGATAAACCATAATGTCAATTCCACGTACAGCTTTCAATGGAGAAGGTTTTTGACCAAGTAATTTCGATAACAAGCCAAGATTTTCTTGAAAGTGCACCTCAACCTTATTCGCATGAACAATCGCTTGTTTGTCTAAATAGCTTGAGCGATTAAAAGGTTTTTCCGCTTCTTGATCGGCAGGTAAGGTAATTGTGGATTTTTCCCTGGCACCTTGCCAATCAGGTTGATAGATATGACACCACACTTTTTGGCCTGCAATTTCTTCAGCGATTGGTTCTTGGACAAAGCAGCGTTCCTGGGCAAATGAGCAACGGGGTGCAAACTTACAACCCGCCGGTAAGTTCAATAAACTAGGCACTCGCCCAGGGATAGTGGCTAGAAAGCGGGAGTTCGTTTCATAGGTCGGATGAGAACGTAATAAAGCCTGTGTATAGGGATGCAAAGGTTGTTTGAAGAGATGCCAAACCGCACCCGTCTCGACGATATTTCCGGCATATAAAACGATGACTTCGTCACATAATTGGGCAACAATGCCTAGATCATGAGTGATATAGAGGATGGATGTCTGAAATTCATCCCTTAAGGAGCGCAGTAATTCGGTGATTTGTGCTTCAAGTGTCACATCCAGCGCCGAAGTTGGTTCATCGGCGATTAATAACTTCGGACGGGCTTGTAATGCTAAGGCAATCATAATCCGCTGCCGCATCCCCCCTGAGAATTGATGAGGATAATCGCGGATGCGATTTTTAGCATCCGGTATTCCCACCCGTTCTAACATTTCAATTGCTTTTTGCCGGGCAGCAGCACGGGAGAGCCGTTGATCTTGCGGAGCATGAGCCAGAATTGCATCTACCATTTGCTGCTCAACACTGAAAACTGGATTCAGGCTGGTCATTGGATCTTGAAATATCATCGAGATCTGGTGACCGCGTACTTCCCGCATTGCGCTTTCTTTTAAATTCAGCAAATCTTGCCCCTGAAAGATCATCTTTCCGGTTGAAACCACCCCATTTGGTGGTAACAACCGCATCAGAGCTAAGGCAATGCTGCTTTTACCACAACCCGATTCACCCACTAAACCCACAATCTTGCCCTGCTCAACGGTAAAATTGACATCCCGCACCGCAGATAATTTTGCTTCGCGGGTATGATAGGTAATCGAAAGATTTTCCACTTCTAGAATAGCTGCCATCAGATCCCCCTTGTCCCGGATAAACGGGGGTCCAGAACATCCCGCAAGGTTTCCCCAAATAAAGTGAACCCCATCGTTGTGAGGATTAATGCTAGCCCGGACCAAGTCACTGGCCATGGAGATAAACGGATGTTGTAAAATCCATCGTATAAGATCACCCCCCAAGAAGGTGTTGGTGGACGGACACCTAAACCCATAAATGACAAGCCGGCTTCGAAAGTGATCACCCACGGTAAATCCATTGCTGCGAGGATTAACGCCGGTGCAATGACATTGGGTAAGATATGGGAAAAGATGATGCGTTGATTGGTCGCGCCTAATGAGCGCTCCGCCTCAACATAGACTGCCTCACGGGCGGAGAGCACTTGCGCCCGAATTACTCGGGCATAATTTGGCATCCAGGTCAACCCAATTACAATAACCACGTTGATTAACGAAGGTCCGAGTAAAGCAAGGATCGCTAAAGAGAGAATCAGCGAAGGAAAAGCTTGCAACGAATCCATCAAGACGACAATCAGGTTATCCACTGTTCCGCCTAAATACCCTGCCAGTAAACCAAAAAGAATACCGATGCTTAATGCTATAGAGACAGAAGGGATTGCCACACCCAGTGCTATCCGTGCGCCATAAACCAAACGCGAAAATAAGTCTCGTCCTAAATGATCTGTACCCAACCAGTATTTCACGGATGGCCCTTGGAAACGATTGGGGATGTCTTGATGAGCATAATCATAAGGCGCGATAAAGGGCGCAAAAATGACTGTGATAATAAAGATGAAAACAATTGCGAATCCGATTGCTCCTTGCGGACGGCGCAGGATATCCCACAGTATTTCAAACCGTTCTAGATTTATTTTCCTTGTCTGCGATGCGATTGCATTTTCCATAATTTATCGCTGCTGTTTTCCAAGTTGGATGCGTGGATCTAAATAAGTATAGATTAAATCCGTCAGGAAATTAACAAAAACAAATAAGAACGCCACAATTAACACTCCTGCACGCACCACTGGATAATTGCGGGTTTTAATGGCGTTGTAAATTAACATACCCATGCCGGGGCGATTAAAGATCACTTCAACAAGCACAGCCCCGCCCATCAGGCTCCCCAAACCAACTCCAAGAACTGCCACAGTCGGGATCAGAGCATTTTTCAATGCGTATTTGTAGCGAACCAAACGTTCGGATAAACCGGATGCGCGAGCTGCCCGGACATAAGTTTCATTCAATACTTCTAACATGCTTGTCCGCACCAAGCGCGCCAGATAACCGATCCAGGTTATTGCTAGTGCAACCGTAGGGAGAATTAAATGCATCAAGTAATCTTTGATATTTCCTTCTTTACCCAAACCGATGGCTGGCATCACCTTTAATTGAACCGCGAAAATTAACAACAAAAATAAACCAGCCACATAGGATGGGATGGTGGTAAAGGAAATGGATAAAATAGCGGTGATTCGGTCTAACCAAGAATCGGGGTGGGTGGCGGAAAAAACACCTAATGGGACGCCGATTAACACAGCCAGGGTCAGAGAAGCAATGGCTAAGATGATCGTATGGGGAAGGGCAGAACCAACCAAGCGATTGATCGAAACGCCGGTAAAAACGTCGGTCCCTAAATCGCCGTGTAAAACTTTCCAAAAGAAATTTGCTACCTGAACATAAGCCGGTTTATCTAAATCCATGGCGGCACGGATTTTTTGGATTAATTCCGGACTTGCTCGCGGACCTAATAATGTTTTCGCTGCGTCCCCCGGTACAATGTGAACCAATAAAGACAAAAAAACCATCACCAGAAGCAATACTGCAATGGTCATAAAAAAACGCTTAATCAGGTAAACCAGCACCTTTAGGCAACCTCCTTGGCAAAAAGAAGGATACAGGCAACAGAACGATTTCTCGTCTTATTGCCTGTATCAAATTGTAACGCTTATTCAGTCGCTTTGAAATCCCTTAACATTGGGCAAAGCCCGCCAGGATACATTGCTGGCTGGATTGACGCTTTGGAAACATACGCTAATGGCTGATTGGTTATCCAAACGGAAATGACATCGGCATCCCATAATTGTTGCATTTCAATATAGATTTTTTCCCGTTCGGCTGGATCCAATGTCTTGATACCCAATTTATGTAACTCATCATACCGTTTATTACACCATCGCATCCAGTTCCAAACGCCCACCTGGTCGCAGGTAAACCACATCGTGAACCAGGCTGGATCTGGCATAGCAGAATAATTCATCGCTACCAGTTCCACTTCTTTTCCTTTGTCGCCGGACCCTAACTCCCAATAGGTGCTGGAATCGAGTGGCACAATATTGATGTTGATTCCAACCTCAGCGAGATTTTGTTGAATAATCTCTGCCCAAGTGCGGAATTCTGTAACATCGTTGATGGCTAAATTCAAATCCAATGAAGTTAATCCGGCCTTGGCAAGGTATTCTTTCGCTTTAGCGACATCACGATCATAATGGGGAGCATCTTTCCAGTATCCCAAATTACCAGGTGGGATCAATGCCCGAGCTTGCGGAGCTTTTCCCATATACGTGGCGGTTAGAATACTTGGCACATCAATCCCGTACAAGATTGCCTTGCGGACATTGATATCCTGCAGTTTTGGATTTTCAACATTGATGGCGATCCAACTATAATTGTTGGTGGGCATCAGGTCGACATGATAATTAGGATCGCTTTGAAAGCGGTCTACCGAAGCCAGCGAGACCAAACTGAAATCTACTTCCCCCGCCTCTAACGCTACTTCTGCGACTTTATCATCGTCAATGGGGATCAATTGAATTTCATCATAATATGGTTGCTCGCCCCAATAATCCGGGTTGCGTTTCAATACGATGCGCTCTTTGGGTTTCCATTCCGTTAACATGTACGGGCCGGTTCCAACAATATCGGTCTTAAATTTATCTAACCCGACTTCTTCAACAAATTTTTTACAAACAATTAAACCAGAAGTCATGGGTAAGGTGGTAGTCCATAGGGTTGCCTGGGGCTCTTTAAGGACGATCTTACCCTCGTATTTATTGATGATTTCGACATGATCTAAAGAAGCGAAATCATCTTTATAGACGGCGTTCAAGTTGGGATCAATAAACCGCTCATAGGAAAACTTAACATCCTCTGTGGTCAGCTCACCATAGCCACGCTGCCACTGAATCCCTTCGCGCAGTTTAAAGTCGATAGATAAACCATCAGAAGATGGCTTGATCCATTCCACTAGCTGATTTTCAGTGGTGCCATCTGGTTTGTAGCGGATCAACCCTTCCATTACCGCCCGATCCACTGTATCATCCTCTGAACCAACGATAAAGGCAGGATCGAGATTGCCAATATCTTTGGGCAGACGAACTTTAAGGATTTTGGGTTCATTGCTGGAAGGGCTAACTTCTTGTGTGACAGCCGGCTGAGGGGCTTCTGTCGCAGCTGAAACACTCGTCTCCGTCGTTGCTTCTTCCGTTGTGGCTGGTTGTGCTTGCGGCGTGGAGGGTGAAGCACAACTCGATAACAGCATGGCGAGCATGACGAATAGACTCAACCATATCCAAACATTTGTTTTTTTGTTCATCATTTGACCTCTTCTTTTCTTGATTTTTTGGGCATTATCATCTTGAATATTTTTGGTCATTCTCTCCAGACACCTCCTCAATAAAATCAATTTAGGAAAATAAAAACTTAAACCCATAGACGGGGGATTTTTTTCGTCCAACTGCGAGTAAATATCCGCGTGTTTTTTTCGTACGCATCCAAAACATTCGTCAAGTGGAAGTAATCCGCATCACTGGTCATGAGACTATATGTCTGAATACGGGTTTCCCAATCACCACGTCGAATTTCAATTTTGCGCTCACAGCGTACCTGAGCAGAGAGAGGGTCTCCCTCTACGATGGAAAAGATGTTCTTAATAAACGAATCATATTCTAAATCGTTGCTGATAATTCTTTGTCTGCCCTCATCAATGCAATCGGTCATCGTCAATTGAGCGGAAACGACATCATACTGGATTGTCCGCCAGGCTTTCTCAGGACGGATGATTTCACACTCCAATGGCGGTGCGCCTTCTGGTGCATCAAAATCCTGCAGTTGCTGATCTAGTGGGTTGGGCAAACGGACTGGCAAGATCAGGTGTGATTCTTCACCTGGATAAAGGGTCAAATTAACCGCTTGTGGAGAGGGCCAGGCATGCGGCCAATAGGTTGGCGAAACCGCTAATTGCCAACGGTGACCTGCCGCCAAGTGGTGAGCAGTTACATTGAGTTGTACCGTTACAACATAAGCTTCTCCAGGAAGGAGCGGTTTTGGATCGTGATGATTCTCGCGGTGGGTGAGGTTTAATAAACCCCAACTAATCAAGCGCGAACTGCCATCGGGGGCTATATCGCACAAACGAACTGCTAATAAGGCATTGGATTGATCCACCGAAATTTTCAAGGTTACCATGGGAAATCCAAGGATCTCCATGGGGGATTTTAAGGGTGCAGATGTAAAGGTCAGAGATAATCCATCATCCACCCGTTGATCGATCGGCATGCCAAACATCGTACCATACGGGCACCACACCCCAGCATTAGAACCGCAGGTTTGAGCCCCTTTGATTTGGAATGCTTCTTCCCCCGAAGGGAATGCTTCTAAACGATGATCATGCAAGTAGTAGATTTGCTGCTGCACATTCTTAGGTGGCCAGGATTCCTCTGCCACCCAGCGCCCTGGCCAGAATAGTTCACGCGGCTGGGGGGTAATTGCATCGGGCATCCAAACCCGCAGCATCGGTTCATCCATAATGCCCGTATCAATTCCTTTAAGCCAGTAATCCCACCAACGGAGGCATTCTTGTAAAAAACCTATAGAGGGTTGTGGGATTGCGGTGTGTGGATAGGAATGTGCCCAAGGACCGATTAAACCCTTACGCGGTGCTTTTAAATTAGCCAACAGGCGCGGGACGGAATTGGTATACGGATCAACCCAACCCCCGATAGCGTACACTGCACACTGGATAGCGCTATAATCTTCATCTACTGACCCTTGTTTCCAATAATCATCACGCAGCTGATGGCTCAACCAGGTTTCAACGAAAGGTGAGTTATTTTCCAAACGATTAAACCACATTGCTCGCCAACGCTCACCGACAACTTCTGGATCGGGCGGTAAACCGTTATATGCGAACATGATGGACGCCCAATTCAACATGTCTGAACCTAGAACACAACCACCCATATAATGACAATCATCGCTGTAACGGTCGTCCGTAGAGCAAACTGTGATAATTGCTTTTAAAGCCGCTGGGCGGTGGGCAGCTACCTGTAAGCTATTGAAACCGCCCCATGATATCCCCATCATCCCTACCGAACCGTTACACCAGGGTTGATGCGCAATCCAATCAATCACTTCCAGCGCGTCGAGTTGCTCCTGCGGTAAATACTCGTCTAAGAGCAAGCCATCTGAATCACCGCTGCCGCGCATGTCCACTCGAATGGAGGCGTAGCCATGCCCGGCAAAATATTCGTGAATGACCCGATCACGTATGGCAGTACCATCATCTTTTCGGTAGGGGAGGTACTCCAATATCGCCGGTATCGGATGGTTTTGTGCATTTTCTGGTAGCCAGATTCTGGCAGCCAGCCGTGTGCCATCTTTGAGAATTATCCAAGTGTTTTCGATCAGTTCGACACGATGTGGAAATTGTGTGATTGTTTTTATGGTGGGTAACTGTTTCATCTCAGGTTAAATTATATAACCCTTACCCCCGGCTTTCATACCTAATATTAAGCAATCGATGGTAGAAAAAATAAGTAGTTCACTCCAATTTCGCTAAGCCCACCCGTAGGGCAAATAAAGCCGCTTGAGTGCGGTTTTCAAGGTTGAGTTTACTTAATATGCTGCCAATGTGTTTCGCAACCGTGTGTTCACTTAAACAAAGCTCGCTGGCGATATTTTGGTTCGACAAACCTTTCGCTAAAAGTTTCAATACATCCACCTCTCGCTCAGATAATTGATTTTCTAGTTTCGTCTCGCTTTCACCTTGTTTATAGCCGCGTAAAATACGGCGTGTTAATAGCGGATGGAGAGATAATTTCCCACGATAGACATCCATAATTGCGTCAATCAATTCCCGCGAAGAAGATTCTTTGAGAAGATAACCTAATGCCCCAGCCATTACCGCTTGGATAATATTTTCTCCCGAATAGCTACTTAATACCAAAATGCGTGCGTGTGGGTTCTCCTGCATAATTTCGCGAATTGCTTGAATCCCATCTTTACGGGGCATCACCAAATCCATCAAGATCACATCTGGCTTCAATTGACGCGCTTTGGACACCGCTTCGTTCCCATCGGTGGCTTCACCAATCACTTGTAAACCAGGCGAGGAATTAATGAGCGCGCACAACCCTTCGCGCACAACCAGGTGGTCTTCGACGACCAGGACTTTTATCAAAGTTTCCTCTATTTCCGATTTCATCTGCGCTCCTCTTTCATGCAATCAGGCGAAAATCGATCTCAAATTCAACTTCTGTGCCTAGAGAAGGAGTTGACTTAATGGAAAGTTTACCACCCAATTTTTCTGCCCGTTCCCGCATATTGATCAAGCCCATCCCATGACGGGTTTGGATCAATGCGGGATCAAAACCAATCCCATTATCGACAACCCGCATCTTACACACTTCCTCGTTGATCTCCATTTCGATGATCACTTTGGTAGCATTGGAATGTTTAATAATGTTATTCAAAGCTTCCTGTACAATGCGGAATAAAGCATCTTCTAAAAAATAAGGTAAAGGGGATTGCTGATTGATTTTTAATTCTACATCAATTCCAGCCCTTCCCTCCACCGTGTCAAGACGTTGTTGTAAAGCCCCCAGGAAACCTTTTTCTTCTAACTCTAACGGGCGCAGTTCATACACTAATAATCGCATTTCTTTCAAGGCTTGTTTTGCCATGTTTTCCGCTCGTTCGAGAAAGTTCTGAATCGCTTGTGAACCAATCTGATCCGCCTCATTTCTTGCCGCGCCAGTAAATAATATCACGCTATATAATGATTGATTCATCGAATCATGCAGTTCGCGAGCCATACGATTACGCTCCTCCAGCACTGCTAATTCCCGGCTGCGTTCATACAAGCGGGCGTTTTCGATCGCAATTGCAATTTGATCGCCGAGGCTTTGCACTACCAGCATGTCATCCGGGTTAAAGGCATGTTTCTCTGTGGAGAGAATGTCCAGGGTTCCAATAACACGATTGCCAATTCGTAGAGGTACAACTAACTCTGCTTGTGTGTCAGGATAATGATCATCCATGCGATAACTTGGTTCTAATGCAACATCATTCGCTAAAATCGCCTTGTTTTGTAAGACAGCTTTGCCATTTAAGCTGTCTTGTCCAACTTCCAATGTCACATGATATGGTTTGCCTTCCCATGTCCCATTAAAAATCAATTGATTTTTTCCCTCATCTAATAGAAAAATATGTACCCCGTAATAATCAAAAGCACCCCTTATCAATTCCGAAACTTTGCTCAACAATTCGTCGATTTCCAGAATAGAAGTTATTTCTCTGCCTACCCGAGCACTGGTTTCCAATTGGAGGGCTAAACGCTCCAATTCTTGGGTACGATCCGCTACTCGTTTCTCCAAATTGGTGATCAATTCCCGCAGTTGCGCCGTCATGCTATTGAATGCACTTGCCAGAATACCAATCTCATCGGTTTGATTCACTCGCGCGATTTGGTCTAAATCACCTGCAGCGATGCAAGTGGCGGTATCAGCCAGGTCGGTGATTGGCTGTACGATGTCACGGACGACCACCATCGAAAGGGCAATAGCAACCGCTAATGAAATTGTAACAATGACGAGATTGATCCCGAGGGTTTCAAATATAGTGGCAAAAGTCTCCATGCGGTCTTGCTCGACCGCTAAGACTACCCCTAACTCTGGCAACCAGCGATAAACTGCCAAAACATCCCGCTGACGAAAATCTGGAAATATACCAGAAATAACCGCTTTCGATTCAATCGCCTTGCGCAAGCCTTCCGTTGGGGTGAAGGTTAGATTACTTTGATTTGATAAATCATCCTGTAAGCGGCTATCTGCAAATAATAAGTGATCTGGTGTGATCAGATAGGTTTTTCCAGTTTTCCCTAAGCCAGTGTAATCATTTAATATTTGCACCAGTCGGTCTAAACGTGGTTGAGCAATCAGCAGCCCTTTTTCATCTGATGATAAACCGCTAATCGGAGAACTGGCAAGGATTTGGAAATTATCTATTGTCTCGGTCTTTGTGCTATCCTGGCGGATTATGGACAGGCTGGGCTTTGCCATGATTTCTTCATTTATTTTTAAATCGGAAAAATGACCCCCTTCTTGATGAATATCAGAAGAAAGGATAATCAAACCATTCCTATCTGCTAAAGATAATGCCTGAATGCCACCAGCCTGGGTTAGGAAATCGACAAAATGGTTGCGAACTACCCGATTGTAAAATTGTAGATACTTATCCTCGCGAGCTAATGAGACAATGACATTAATGCGATCGTAGCCGCAATCACTGTTGGCAGCAATAGCCAATTTTTGTTCAACCGAGTCAGCCCAGCGTAAGATTGCTTCTTGTTTGGAATCGGCAACGGTTTCTAACCGCTCGAATGACTGCTGACGCCAATTGAATAAACCAATTGCGAGCGAGATAATTGCAGCAGTGAGCACTGGCAGCGAGGCAATGATGATGAACCCGCTGAGTAATCTCGTCCTTAATGTTCTTCGAGAAAATTTTGGAAAAATGCGTCTAACCTTTTTTCTTTGATTAGCCATGGACTTCTCCAGAAATGTGAAAGCCAAAACTTAAGCCCTCATGCAGACGAGGGTCAGCACCCGATAATATGGATAATCTTTTCCCCATTATACGATTATCTGGTAGTAATAAG
>DAOTVW010000211.1:0-2671 GCA_034436035.1 Anaerolineales bacterium | reverse complement strand
CAAGCGGAAAGTCAAAAAATGAATATGGATAGTTTGATACAAAGTGCCATTCGCACCACCCGCCTGCATGTCTCTGAGGGAAGTTTAAGCAAAGAGGATTGGTATAACAAGCTCGATGACGAAGCTCGTGAGCAATATCGTTTAGCGGGACGACATCTTTATCAAGGATTATTAAACTATCTCAACGCTTCCGATGCCTCCAATTTCAAAGAAGCACATGCCTTAGGTTATGAATATGCACTCCGCGCCAGACGCTATCAGTTAAATATTGTCGAGGCAGCTCAGGCTTTTTATTTTTTTCGCAATATGTTGACAGAAGCAATGTTGACGGTGTACGAAAATGCAGCAGTTCATTCTCCCTCTGCCTGGAGCCAGATGTTTCGCAAAACAAGCGCCTTCACCGATCAAATCATGATTGCTCTCTTGGAAACCTTTCAAGCTTATGAGCGCAATGGCAAAGGCTGACCCTATTATGGATATTTTTCTGCTTCCACCCACATTTGTCGGCCGTTGGTTGATATATGTACCCAGCCGTTTTTATCGCTGCGCAAAACATTTTGTCCTTCTAAAGATTGAATCATCTCAATATCCGGCAATCCGCTCCATTCCCCTTTCGCTGCATTGATTAAAATAAGGTTTGGTTGTAATCGTGCCAACAAAGTGCTGGGATTTAACCATTCAGCTCCGCGATTGGCGAGCAACCAGACGGTGACAGGCGGGAAGGTTGCGCTTTGTAATACTTCATCGCGTGTATTTGAATCAAACCCGATGGGTAAAAATGCGCGGAATTGATCCCATTCGAGCAACAACAGCGCACCAGATTTGTTCGTGGCAATGACTTTCAATCGGATACCAGTGCCTAAATCCAACTCTTGATTTGGCTGAGCCAGGATGATCGGCACTTGCTGATTCTTGAGTTCTTCTTGCAATGCTGCGGCACTGACACTCACCCCGTTTGGGATAGCCCACCAGGCACGAGCAACACGTTGGCGTTCCACCAGCTCCGGCAATGCCGAAAGTTGATTGTCATAAACACCGGCAATGATCAGCCAATCAATCTTACGCCAGGTGATTGGCATCCACTTATCCAGGGCACTGAGCAGATTGGATTTGGAAGGCCCGCCATCAATTAAGGCATAGCGCCCTTGTGGCGTTTGGATGAGAAGCGCTTCACCGGAGCGGGTGGATTGATTGACATCAAGGAGGATAAGGTGCAATAAACCATCCGGTTTTCGGCTCACTGTTTGCCAAGTCAAAGATGCGATGATGGACAAACTAACAATCGCAAAAATGGGGGAAATTTGTTTAATAAAACTGTTCAGAGATTGCCAGGCAAATGTGAGGATGAGTAATGTGAGGTAGAAAAGGGCGACAATGTAAAGGGGCAGGGGATTAAGCAGGATGGAATTATATGGGACATTGCCGAATAGCTCAACCATTCGGATCGTATAAGCAACAACGGGATACGCAACATAAGCCAGTAATTGACCGAGCGGTTGAAAAACCATCCCACCCAAGAGGGCGATCCCGCTTAATACCATCAGGAGAGGCTGAACCGGTAATATCAAAGGGTTGGCAATCAGAGATATAAGCGAAAGCCGTTGAAAGTGGTATAAGATGATAGGTAGGGTGGTCAACTGAGCTGCGAGTGTAAATAAAAGCCATTCGCTGCTCGCTGAGCCAATTTGCTGGGCACGCTGCGTGGGTAATAATCGTTCCAGGAAAAGAATCCACTTCTCTGTTAGAGGGGTTGCATAGAGTACTAATCCCAGGGTTGCCGCGAAGGAGAGCTGAAAGGACACATCCCATAAGATAGATGGTTGAAAAGCCGCCATGAGAGCCGCAAGAAATGTTAGGCTATTGATACCGCTTTGGCGGCGTCCAATTTGAGCAGCGAGGAGCGTTAAACCACCCATCAGTGCTGCCCGCACCACACTGGCATTCGCGCCTACCAGGATAGTGTAAAGAGCAATCAGCGAGAAAGATACCAATGCGCCGCGCCAACGGCCCAATAAGCGGCTGAAAATAGCCATGAATAACCCAGCCAAAAGCGTAATATTGAAACCAGATATCGCTATGATATGGGCAGTGCCACTATTGATAAAGGCATATTGCAGATATTTGGGAATCCCGCTCTCGATTCCCAAAAGGATGCCGCATAACAACGCAGCTTGTGGTTCAGGAAAAATCTGTTTGATGGTGTGTTCTGCATGAGTGCGAAGATTAAAAATTAACCTTAAAAACCAATTCCCTTGATGGCGTTGCAATAGGCTAGCTTTTGCTTTAGGAAAATAAGCAAAAATGTTTTGGCGCGCCAAATAGGCGCGATAAGAGAAATCATCCAGTTCAGGCGGTGTCACCAGTTCTCCGTCCAGTAAAATTTGGTCACCATAATGCCAGGTTTGATAACCAGTGAGGCGGGCAAGGACATAGCCATGAATTTTTGCAGAAGGGGCGGGGGTTCCCTGCAGAGAAGCCGGGTTTTTAAATTGGATAGTCTCCACTTGTACCACTACTGCGGTGTAATTATCACGTTCATCTGGCGGTTTGATTATCCATCCTTTTAAGAGGACTTCGCCGTGATTGGCATAATGAATCACGTTGAGGGGATCATTGTTCAATGCGGAGGAACTCACATACCGATATCCACCGACGGCGAATCCTAGCAACA
>DAOTVW010000210.1:0-6558 GCA_034436035.1 Anaerolineales bacterium | reverse complement strand
TGCAGATAAAAAGGGTGCTTCATGGGAGAATGGATGGGTATTAAGACGGTCATTAAGCAAACGCATGACTTCTGCTGCAGCTCCACTGGCATCCAGAATTGTTTCAGCAATCTCCTTCGGTGATGAAAATGCTCCACATACATAAACACCCGGACGGGTAGTTTGAAGTGGTGTGAATTTATCCGTTTGACAAAAGCCATAACTATTGAGTTCGATCTCTAACATTGACACAATATCAGCAGCTGCACTAGGCGGTTGTAAGCCAGTGGCTAGAACTACCATCTCAAACCGATCTTGATAAACCTTTCCATCTGCATCCGCATAGTGAACAATGAGATCGTTCGTTGATGGATCTTCGTATATGCCCGATATACGACAATGTACATAGCGGATTCCGTATTCATTCTTTGCCTTACTAAAATACCGGCTATATTCTTTATTGAACGCCCTTTCATCCATGATAAAAATGCAACATTGAGTATCTTTGCCAAGGCGCTGTTTAGCAAGGATTGCTTCTTTGGTGGCATACATGCAGCAAATCGAAGAGCAATATGGGGTTTCCTGATCTCTTGAGCCAACACATTGCAGCCATAAGATCTTTTGTGGTTTTTTTTGATCGGATGGCCTTAGGACAATCCCTTCTGTTGGTCCAGATCGGCTTGCCAACCTTTCATATTGCATTGCTTGAATTACATTGGCAAAGCGTCCAAACCCAAGCTCTTCAAGTTTAGTTGGATCGAAAATTTGAAACCCTAAAGCAAGAATGATTGCGCCGACTTCTACAGAAATCAAACGCGGCTGTTCCTTCAAATTAATCGCCTTGGTAGGGCAAATTTGCTCACACTTTCCACATTCATCACAATATGGACCATAATCAATCACAAAAGCATCTGGAGTTGCGCGAGCAGCAACCTTATATGCGGCTTTCCGATTGGTTAATCCCTGCTGATATGAATCTGGTAACTCAACAGGACATACCTGCGCACAATAGCCACAATTAATGCAACGACTAACATCCACATAGCGGGGTTCTTGACGTAAAACTATTGTAAAATCACCCGCCTGCCCCTCTACACCAACCACTTGTGTCTGTGTTAGGATTTCGATATTGGGATGTTGATTTTGTTGAATATAAGCCGGAGAAATAGATGGGCGAGTACAGCCATATCCATGATCCGATGTTCCGCGGCATAACACACAATCATGTTGCGGAAACATAAAACCAAGTTGAGCTACTCGCCCGCCAAGGCAGGGAGTTATTTCAACCAAATAAACTTTTAATCCAGCTTCTGCCAGATCCAATGCAGCACGCATTCCCCCAATACCCCCTCCAACAACCATCGCTGAAGCTGGTTTTGTTACAAGACCAGATAGAGTTGATTTCTGCACTGCCATCGCTCCAGTGACGGTAGGTTGCAACCTTTCTGTAACCTACCTATAAAAACACAAACCCTCCCTGATCAGATCAGAAAGGGTGGTGGCAGTAAGTGATTATGGATGTGACCCCAGCAACCAGATCAGGGAATTCCCGAATTGGTTCGACGTAAAATCAGTGGAGCCATTTTTATTTTAGCATCCATTTTGATGAATGTCAACAATGCATTTAATTTACACTTTTTCAATTTTAATTCAAATAAAATTGAGAAAGATATTATTAGTTTTTTCAGCTATCTATTTGAGCCCATACTTTTATACTATTATACTAGTACATATTATTGACATTCCAATATAATTATATTATAATATTAGTAATTCTTCAATCGAGAAGATTTACAATGGAACAATATTAATGTTCCTGAAGTCGAATAATAGAACATTATTCTAATTTAGGTGATGATATGGCAATGGTGGTAAATCAGGAAAAGTGTAATGGTTGCGGCGTATGTGTAGATTATTGCCCGATGGAGGCGATCCGTCTCATTGATGGAATTGCCCAAATTGACCAAAATAGCTGCCGGGAATGCGAGGCATGCCTTTCTGCTTGCCCGACGGGTGCTATTTCCGCAGTTGTATCCACACCTCAACCAATTTTACAACCCGATCGGGTAGAAATTGTTAAAGTTAACCCCCAAAAAACCGTGCCTGCCTCCTCTATCACAAAAACCAAAACCAACAACTGGGCGAATATTATCCTTGCCTTACTTTCCAGTGAGTTGATTCCACGGATGTCGGATATATTAAACAACGTATTGGAGCAAAAATCACGAACAAATCAGGTAGTTATGAAATCCTCTCAAACAAAGGATTCAACATGGAACGATTCAGGTAGACAACGAAGGATGCGTCATCGTGCGCAATATCGTAATCGTCGTTATTCTAATATAAGATCGTAAATTGTTTCAATCAAGAAAGGAGCGTAAATTATGCCAAGAGGTGATCGAACAGGACCATTAGGTTTAGGGCCTATGACCGGACGAAGGGCTGGTTATTGTGCTGGCTACAACATGCCTGGTTATGCCAACCCAGCCGTTCCACGATATGGGGCTGGTTTTGGAGGAGGATTTGGAGGTGGTTTTCGAGCGGGGTTGGGTTGGCGCGGTGGTGGTTATTGGGGAACACCGCGCTGGCAATATTCTGCCCCCGCCCCTCTTACTCCTCAACAGGAGAGTGAAGCTTTGAAAGCGGAAGCAAATTGGTTGAAGAATCAACTCGAAGCGATCGAAAAACGTATTGAGGAATTAGAAAACAGGTAGCCTCCCTCCTTTTTCTGACACAGGGCGTTGGCGATGGATTAAACCAACGCCTTGTGTCCATTCTTATTTCAGGAGTATAAAACAATGAAAATTGCATTGACCACAACTGCGCCTAATTTAGAAGCACAGCTCGACCCTCGTTTTGGACGCTGCGCGTATGTCCTTATCGTAGATAGCGAGACTTTAGAGTTTAAAGCCCATCCCAATCCCGCACTCAATTCCTCCGGCGGCGCGGGAATTAGGATGGCCCAATTTGTAAGCGATTTAAAACCAGATGCGGTTATTAGTGGAGATTTTGGGCCAAATGCAGCCAGTGCACTCCAATCAGCCCATCTTCCCATGTATTTGTTTGGTGACAGTCAATCGGTTAAAGATGTTATAGAGCGTTTCAAATCAGGAAAACTCACGAAAGTTTAATTACTGATTTACGATAATGAGAATGGCAAATAATAACCCCCTAAAAATTGCAGTCGCCAGTGGAAAAGGTGGAACCGGGAAAACAACCATCGCCACTAGTTTCGCGTTAAGTATTATCAACAATATCTCTGAATCCCTTTTATTCCTCGATTGTGATGTTGAAGCACCTAATGCCCATCTTTTCCTAAAACCTCAACTTACGGAAGAAAAACCAGTTGAGATACTCATCCCCGAAGTCAATGAATCTTTATGCACGCATTGTGGCGAATGCGCAAAAGTTTGTCAATTTCAAGCCATCGCAGTATTAGGCAATAAAACCTTAGTATTTCCGCAATTATGTCATGGTTGTGGTTCTTGTACGATGATCTGTCCAGCCAATGCCATTCAGGAAATCCCAAAATCCATTGGGGTTTTACAAAAAGGAACAGCAGGCGAAATTAAATTCGCGCGTGGGGTGATGGATATCGGTGAGCCGATGGCAGTCCCAATTATCCGCCAGTTGAAAAAATGGGTGGCTCCCCTCGAACCACAAATTACCATCATCGATTCTCCACCTGGCACTTCTTGCCCAGTGGTTGAATCCATCCGAGGCAGTGATTTCTTAATACTTGTAACCGAACCAACACCTTTTGGTTTTCACGACCTCAAACTCGCCCATCAGGTAGCGAAAGATTTACAAATACCTGCCGGGGTGATAATCAATCGCGAAAACGGTGCCTTTAGTGAATTAGAAGATTATTGCAAAGAAGAGAATTTACCCATTTTGATGCGCGTTCCATTCCGACGCAATATTGCTGAAGGAATTGCAAAGGGCAGGAACTTAATCGAAATCCTACCCGAAATGAGCGCTTCTTTTCAAAATATCTATCATCAAATAACGACTTTAGTGAAATAGAAACATGAAACAATTAGTTATTCTAAGTGGAAAAGGTGGCACTGGTAAAACCAGCATCACAGCTGCGTTCGCCAATCTGGCAAAAAATGGCAATCCTCCTATTAATGCTATCCTCGCAGATGCAGATGTCGATGCAGCAAATCTCGAATTGGTGACTCGACCGAAGCGATTAGAATCCCATGAATTTATTGGCGGTGAAATCGCGGTCATTGACCCGAATCGCTGCCATGCGTGTGGAATTTGTGAACAAGTATGTCGCTTTGACGCGGTCATCCCCCCTGATTCATCTCAAGCGGTTTATCGGATCGATCCCATTGCGTGCGATGGTTGCGCAGCATGCGTTTATCAGTGCCCCGAATACGCAATCACCATGCAGCCTCAAAAAGCCGGAAACTGGTATCACTCGCTCAGCCTTTATGGCGATCTTTATCATGCAGACTTAATTCCTGCCCAAGAAAACTCAGGTAAGCTGGTTACCGTTGTGAAACAAAATGGACGGTTGCGAGCGCTCGATACTGGCGCCCAATTACTTATCGTGGATGGTCCTCCTGGAATAGGATGCCCCGTCATTTCCGCTGTAGCCGGTGCGGACCTTGGATTAATTGTTACCGAACCTACCCCCGCCGGCTCACACGATATGGAGCGGGCTCTGCAAACAATCCAACATTTTCGTATTCCCGCTCTCGTAGTCATCAATAAAGCAGACCTCAATCGGGAAAAGACAGCCGAAATACAAAACTATTGCAAAGAAAAACAGGTTGAAGTGCTTGGTGAAGTTCCTTATGACCCGCTGATCAGTGAGGGCATGAAACAAGGGCTAGATATTGTCGCCTATCATTTGACATCACCCGCAAGCCAGGCAATCAAAGCAATTTGGACAAAAGTGCTTGAACGTCTATCTCTCTTGGGAGGTGCTTCATGAGTGACCCCAACCAGCTCAAACAAGAAATCATCCAGAAGTTAACCGAAGTAATTGATCCTGAAACCGGAGCAGATGTGATCCGCATGCGTTTGGTGGATGATTTAGTGGTAACCGAAGATGGGCAAGTAAGTTATACGTTTCGCCCTTCCTCACCTCTCTGCCCAATAGCAGTTTATTTAGCAATGCAAGTGAAACAAGCGGTGGCATCTATTCCCGGTGTGCTTAAACAGAAAATCGAAATCCGGGATTATATCCAAGCGGAAGAGTTGACAGAACTCATTAACCTCGGTGGCTAGGTTTGATTTTAATAAAGCAGACCCTATTCAAGGTGGAGGGGCTGTCAGGATACAGCATAAATGATAAGAAAAACAACCAAACCATTTTTATCGTAAATGTATTGCATGACCTACGAGTTTATAAGAACTTTATTAATTACCTGAATCTATCCCAATTAAATGACAATTTATGATAAAATTTTCTTGGATAAAATAAGTCCGATTAATCAGTATATAAGTAATTAAGGAGGTCACCATGATCAGTAAAAGCATGCAAGATGCAATCAATGAACAAATCAAGAATGAAATCTATTCTGCATATCTGTATTTATCCATGTCTGCCCACTTCGAGGGACGCAATCTGAATGGTTTCGCAAAATGGTTACGCGTTCAGGCGAACGAAGAATTGGGACATGCCATGAAATTCTATGATTACCTGTTCGAACGCGGTGGTCAAGTCGTTTTGAAAGCGATCGAACAACCCCCATCTGAATGGAAATCCAATTTGGAAGTATTTGAGCAGGTTTTAGAGCATGAACAAAAAGTGACTGCCATGATCAATAAGCTTTACGAACAAGCTTTGAAGGAAAACGATTATCCATCTCAAATCTTGTTACAGTGGTTTATCAATGAACAAGTGGAAGAAGAGAAGAACGCCACTCAGATAATCGAAAACCTGAAATTGATCGATGCGCATGGCACAGCTGTGTTGATGCTCGATCACGAGCTCGGTAAACGCGGAAATGACTAATCGATAACGATTAAACGTTTGAATACGTTTGTTCTAAAAGTCATCTTTTGCACTTTGAGCGAAGCGAAATCCATTTAATTGTAGCTTTTCGCTTCGCTTTATTATATAATTCTTAGGTACTACTCAGGTTATCACTGCGGATGTACTTGATGAAGCAATCCCTCATACGAGGTGAGGATTATCACTTTCGTAAAAAGCGCTGTGAATGATCTATCCCCATGATATAACCTGAGAATACACAATCTTTATTAAAATATATATTTCTGTTACACAAATGAAACTGGCAACTTTAGTTTATCTCCGTAAAAATGGAAAAACGTTGATGGTCTATCGCAACAAGAAAGCGAATGATGTCCATCAAGGTAAATGGAATGGATTGGGAGGGAAGTTCGAAGCGGGAGAAACTCCAGAAGAATGTGCTATTCGTGAGGTTTTAGAGGAATCGGGCTTAATGGTCAAAGATCTTAAACTGAAAGGTTTTCTTTCTTTCCCTGAATTTGCCAATAATGAGGATTGGTATGCCTTCTTGTTCTGTGCCAATGATTATGAAGGAGAAATCATCGATTCCCCAGAAGGTCACCTGGAATGGATTGATAATGAGCAAA
>DAOTVW010000209.1:0-7066 GCA_034436035.1 Anaerolineales bacterium | reverse complement strand
CATACCTACTGGTAGCCCGGCAGGAGTACCAGTAGCCATATCCCATGCCATAAAAGAAGCATAGGTTATGTAGAACGTTTTACCACTGGTAACAGCATAGTTAAAGATTGTTGCGGCTGTATTAGCCTCTATATCAGCCCCAGTAAGCCCAGAGGATAGATATTTTTGTTGCCCTGCCTGTGGTGCCCACTCACCCTGAGACTTCACAGCTACGCTCTGTGTACTTATATTCATATTAACAGTTACAGATTGTGAACTAATGTTGACGTTTAACGTGGCTGCGGAACCAGTGATATTAACGTTAAGCTGGCTTAAGGTTTGGGCCTTAATATCAATTCCGATATTACCAACTGATTGAGCGACAATATCAGTTTGCAAGGTAATATATTGTGCCTGAATATCGACAGGCATCATAGCATAGGCACCCTGAAGGTCTATGGGCACCATTATTTCAGAACCCAATAGCTCAATACTCTCTGTCCAGTCGGCGTAATCAGCCAAGCGCCTTTTCCTCCCTCTCTGACCGTAACTCTCTTATAATATCCAAGGTTCTCACCGGTCTTTGTGTTCTTCTAGAGACTAACCGTCTCAACCTTTGCAGTATATCACTAAAACGAACCGTATCGATTAGTACCCTATGCAATCTTTTGACTGTAGAGTCCGCAAAGATGACAACATCAGTAACAGCCTTGACTGGTTTTTTCAATAGACTATCGTAGAAGCTAATAACCTCAGTAAAGAATCGGCTCATTGCTTTAGAAACACTATCTGATAAGTTGACTGTGTCGGTGAAGATACGTTTCCAGCTTACCAGACGAGAGTATACATCACTGAAATTGCATATATCGGTTAGTCTTTTGATTGTAAACTTAACGATATTATCGGAATAATTTACAGTATCAACTAATATTTTAATTGGCATCTTGGCCAAACTGTCGCTAAGTACCAACGTTTCGCTAAAAACCTTCATGGGCATTTTACTTATAACATCCGAGAAATTCAGTGTTTCCTCAAGAACCATCTGAAAACCGACAGCCTCGGTTTCACCTAGTGCTGTAGTACCTAGAGACATTTGACCTAAAACTGCCATTTTATATCATCTCAGACATAAAAACCTAATATAAACGGTATAGGTTGGTGGGGAACCTGCCACCACCCACGATATAGTAAAACCATCATTATCAAAAGATACGAGAGTTCCTCTCTGATATTGAGTTTCCGAATAATCGCATTGAACGAGAACATTGGCGGGTATGGTATTAGAGGAGGTGGGTATTTGAATTGCAAATTGTGCCCCCGAGGAATCAGCAAACCCCCAGCTGTTATAACCGCCAGAGGTAGCCCCACGTGCAGCAAAGGCTATAATTGCAGTTGGTTTGAAGCCTACACCGGTATAAGAAATAGTTTCACTAGGTGCGTTAAGAGCCCTCGTTGTCGTGATAATTTTACTTCTTAGGCCGTCTATCTCAGTTGGGGCAGCATTAACCCCAGCACCAAGAAGTATTTTGTCTGCCGTCCAGCCAGTCCTGAAGTTAAAACCAGCTACTTTAACCCTCTTATCTATAATCGTGCAATCAGACCCTTTAGTTGCCCCCGCTGGAACATAGACTACAGCTATCAGAATATCATCCGTGGCTGTTAAATCAGGCGGCGCTGGAAGCTTCATCTTGCGGGGATTTGTTTCGCCAGTAGGACTTATAGCTTGAGCAACCCCAGTTACTTTGGTTAGCCCAGGTAGGGAAGTATCCCAGATTATAAGGTCTTTACGGGGGTTATCAGGGTCGGCAGGGCTAAGAGCTATGTTTGTGGAAGATGTTGTTGACTTTAATACCCCAGAAACTAATCCAATACCGGCAGCTACATCTACAGAAAGGGTACTGGCGTTACCTGTAACACCCCATCCAGATAACCACCCAGTACCCTGTAATGCTTGTTCTAAGCTGTTATAGTCGATATCAAACAGAATTTCTCCGTCTATTCTATCTAATGGCATTTTTACGGTCTCGCACAGACTATTTTATGAGTAATCTGGAGGGAATCACCACTTACTACGTTTAAGGCAGCAAATGTCTGGCGACAAGCCATAGTTCCACCCGATGCGCTATCAAATACACCCTCCTCAGTTACGGCAAAGCCGGCGGTAAAGTTGAAGGTGGCAACCAACTGGCTGGTATCATTGGTAACATTAGTAGTTGTCCGGGTACACGTAGCGGCAGTTCTCTGACCACCACCTGTAGTTATTTCAGCTTGTAGGGTAGTATCGGTAACAGCCGGTGCAGTGGTACCGGTGCCAATAGCTATATAGTCAAAGAAATTGGTAATTACACCATTCAACAGCCCAGCAAAGGCTGCTAGCCCGGTATTCACTATGAGGTTATCAGTACGCCTGGTAGCGATAACCTTACCATTGCGAATATGTTTAATCTCAAGAATCCCCTTAAAGGTCACACAATCATGTCTGGGTTTAAAGAGCCATTGTTTTAGCAGATTACTAACTTTCATAAACACCCCCTATCTGAGTCCAAATAGACTCTTAATCTTATCTATAGCTGTCTGTGTTCCCTGCCAGGGCTCGGCTATCTCTAAAGGTAGCAGATTCACGAATACCGTTAGAGTGTGGTCTTTAGTTGCATTCGGCGCATACGCCCTGACTATTAAGTCAAAGGGTTCCATGTCAAGCACATAGTGTTCTGTTCCTCCCTCAATACCTCCGTTCCAACAAGCAGCTTCATCAGGGTTGGTGGGAAATATCTGGTGTTCCCAGTGATATACCCTGCACGAAACTAGCTGCTTACAGCCAGCCGGGAAGCCTACAGCCAGATATGTGACCACCCCGTGGGTCAGCTGTATGACCTTCTCTACTGGCTGGTCCTCAGGTGTGCCGGCGGGGACTGGGACCGATACGTGATACCACATTTAACCTCCCGCTTCGGTCACTTCCAGGAATTGAACAAACACGCCTGAAACACCTGTGCCTACATTCAAATATAGACCCCGGTCACAGTAGACCGGCGCAGTAGGTTTAAATTTGAACTGTCCAGCAGCACTGGGGCTGATATCGGCTATAATGACCCCAGAGGTATTCTCACCATCATACAGTGCCGTGTCTGACCCAGAGCCACTTGCCTTAACATAAGCATACAATAGTAAGCAGGGCTTTTGAGACAGCAACCTACTACTCGTGACCCAGGCCCACGAGTACTTCCGAGGTTCAATCATAGTCACCTCTAAATTTTTCTAAGTTGCTGGGTCACAATTTGGACGCTGGCATTGGTCCCAGCAGACCCCGCTTTGGTCCTCAATTGCAGAGAACCCAAAGTAGTGACATCATACCAGTCAGCCAAGTCGTTCTGGTCTCCAAACAGTATCGGCACACAACCATGGGGGTTAAAACCACTCACATTAAGCAATGCATTACCGCTACTGCTAGAGTACAGCTTCTTGGGTGATGTCATCGGCTGTCCTTCGATGCTGATAACAGCCCCCGCTGTCTCACTGGCACCGGAGATAACCGCATCAAAATTAGGTGTCCAGTAGAAGTCAGCCCCTGTAGCAGTCAAAACAGCATACAGCTCTTCCTCCCACCTTGGGTACAGGGTATTTACTGCCTTCATTAAGGCCGATACCTTGCAGTCCACCGGCACCTTCTTATCGTTATTCTCCGATAACCTAACCTCGTTGACACATTGCCATGGCTGGTAGCCGTCCGCATACCCAAATATAAGCATTTTCCTAATTGGGTAATCTCGTGGCAGGTCAGTGTACTCATATGACCCATCAGCTCCAGATGTGAAGGACTTAAGCTCTTTGGTCATGAGAAAACCAGTCGGGCTAATAGCTTTCTCATCAAAGACATAGCCCAGTATTCTCAGTGTGTGGGCTGATGAGCTGGCATCATTATTGGTACGGCTGAAAGTAACTCTCAACTGGGGATTCCTAAACCGCTTAGGGTCAAATGCCAATTGGGGGTCCCAGAGCTGTCTACCGAAGTAGTACTGTAAAGCTAATATCTCCATAACGCCCACAGCATTGGTCAGGAACGTATATGGAGTTCGACCAACATCAAAGTATGACAGAGCATGAAGCTCCTTGCCGGTGAGGCTAAACAGTACATCAGCACCATCGACAAGCTCTATTTTCGTTAGGCAGCTTGCCACATGACCTGCATTAGTGTTGCTACCACGAGTGTTTTTATACTCAAATAGTAGCATGGAGACCGGGTCTGTCAGGTTGATGTCTATCAGTTCCGTCCCGCTGGACGCCAGCGTTTTCTCTGCCAGTATTTCAGTAATTCGATACTTCATGTATCACCTCCATTATTGGACATCCACAACCTTTTATGCACCGCCGGTCTTGATGGACCTCAAGGCTGTGGCAATGGTCCGCACACGCTCGATGTTTGCCGGGTCGCCCTTCCGGCCCTTAACTGGCAGGCTGATGCGCTCCAGAGCATCCCGGTACGGGCTAAACTCTGTTGTATAGTCCGGTGTGGCAGCGGTGACGCCTGGACCATACCTTGCCGGACCAACCGCCAGAGCCTTGCGGGACCATTTTTCGGACCCTGCCTTACTGACCCCTTTACCAAAAGCCTTCCTAGATACGGCATCCTGAATACCAGCCTCAAATGCAGGCTCAGCATTCTTGGCAGCCGTAGCCCAGTCTTCCTTTGGTGCTCTTAGGCCAGCCTCATAGTCGGGTCCTGCTGCTGAGGCTCTACGAGCCCATTTGGCGGCAATATCCGCCATCGCCTTTAGTTTGATAGCCATTTATACACCTCCTACATCTTGTGTTTTGACTATCGACCTTTACAAATAGTATGATTACACTGTAGAATTAAGTCAAGATGGGGGGAAAAATAGCACGGGGATGGAACTGCATCCAGTGCGGGTCCATCTATTATAATTACCACCGGAGCCGCAGTGGTTTATGTCCACAGTGCGCAATAAAAAGAATGTCGACAGTTATCGACCAACTAACCAGCCACAAAGGCCCATACTGGGTAAAGTGGCAGGAAAATTTCAATAAGTGGCGTCAACATGCAGCCGCAACCAAGAAAGCCATATGTACAAAGGGATCGTAGGTACGTTATAGAGTGGGTTAACGAAAACTATCCTGCGGACAAAGTTTTTTTCAACCTCCGCCTCGGTCCACCACCCCTTACCATAGCTGAAAAGTACCCTGGTATCGACGTTAATAGGTACGCTAGGGTATGGAAAAGAACATGCGATGCGGTGGTGGTCACCAAGGATGAAATCCTACTAATTGAAGGTGAGTTACGGCGCCCCGTCGAGGGGTTAGGAGAACTACTAGTATATCGGGACCTCATCTGGGCAACACCGGAGCTGAAGCCATACTCTGACCGGAGGGTTAGGACAATATTACTAGTACCTTTATACGATCCCCAGGCTGATGCTATTGCCAAGAAAAATGACATAGAGATTATAATATACCGGCCAAAGTGGGTAGATGAATACCTTAGAGAGGTGATGCGATAATGGTTGTACCGGCAGAAAACTACGTAAAATTGCAGCCTGAAAGAGCCAAGCGTTTGAGATTTGATAAGTGGTGGTGGGATGAACGAACCATTACCGATCCCAGGTCAAAAGTACCAAAAACAGTCAAGGTTATGGTTTTCCACGTCACTGAGGAAGATGGACAGCCAGTTGATAAGATATTTTCCGCTCTAGCTTACAAACTACAGCAATCTCTGGCTCCACTTATTGAGACAGGCGTGATATTTACCAGGCGGGTATCGGTCACCTGGTATCCACGTGATTACGCCACGGAATACGCCGTGTCTCTGGAGTAGTACTATGGCAGACTGGAAGGAATTTCTTGGTCAACTATCCTCATATAAGGCAAAATATGAAGCCTGTATGCAGGAATTGATACAGTATAAGCAGCGCTATGGCCCACTGACGGTCCCACAGGTTACCACGTACACTATAAAAGGAGAACAAATTGCTAAAAGCATCAACCAGGTCTGTAAGCTATATACCATCGAAGTTGATGAATACTATCGTACTACAGACCAGAAAGGGTTACTGAATATCTTAAGTACAGACTGGGTACGGTTTAAAAAATATGTGCCGGACTTCTGGGATTGTGACGATTATGCCTGGGCATTGAAAGCCAACTTGAGCTTCTTTTACAGTATTCAGATAGGATGGGTCGCTGATTGGGGCTCAGCTCACTCGTACAATATAATCGTGTTTCCATCAGGTGTTGTTGCTCTAATAGAGCCACAGCTCGACACGGTATTCTTCGTGAAGGAACGTGACCTACACTATTATTCCCTTCAATCAGGTATAATTATCTATTGAATAGAACAATCGTACCACGAATAATTTGCGATTTTAGGGGGGTATTTTTACCCCCCCAGTATGTTAATACTCAAAAAACGCTTGCCTAAAATTTTATCCGGGAGGTGACTATGCGGCTAACCCCAAAAGAGCAATATAGAACCGACCTACCTGAAGAGGTGGGGAGCCTATGCTTGACCAATGAAACCCTGGCTTCTATTGACTACGAAGCCGAGATTGAAAACGGAGAATTAAGAATTGTCTTGAAGGGGCTCTATCTAGGGAAATGCGAGGAACCCCCGTCAAGGACTGCGTCTCAAAAGTGGACTTTGGCATAAATTAAAAGTCCTCCCAAGCAAAACTAAAGTTTGTACAAAATCCAACAGAGGGAAAAATGCGCCCTTCGCACTTAAAAAATTGACGGCGGGCGAGCGAGAAAATTTCCAAGGCCCTCACCGTCGCCGGGACCTAAGCCTGAACCCAACCTGTAGGTGATAAGCTAACCTTCTTTGGTCGCTGGGGTACTACTTCAGATTGTACTGGCTCACTTCCTGTAATGTACGCCTGCCAGAACTGCTCCATAAGTTTGCGGTGTTCGTCACACACCCAGATGTATCCGTCACCCCTCTGGACCTCTGTATGGCAGAAATAGCACGTTATGGGGATCACTACAGGGCGTCCTGTTTCCTCAAATTTAACCTCCCCCGGACCGGGTTCATCACGGACCTGGAGTAGATCTTGAACCCGTAGTTTAACCTGTTCCT
>DAOTVW010000208.1:0-2591 GCA_034436035.1 Anaerolineales bacterium | reverse complement strand
GGGATTGCATGGATGGCTGTGGCTAAGATCTGTTTCAGTAGGGATGGTAAATCCAGCGATTGCCCTAATGTTTGGGCTAATTGGGCTAATGCTTCCACTTCGCGCTCATGAGCCTTTTGCTGGCTGATATCCAGCATGATTCCCTGCCAGTAAAGCGGTCGTCCTTTTTCATCGCGGATCAAAACGGCCTCGTCATACACCCACACAATCCGTCCATCACGGGTGAGGATACGATATTCCTGATGGAAGGGCTCACCACTATAGCTTGTTTCTTCGTCTGCCTTGATGACTGCGTCGCGATCATCAGGATGTATGATTCCTTTCCAGAAATCCGAGCTGTTTAGCCACTCCTCTGGGGAATATCCACTTAGCGTTTCCACCTGTGGGCTGATGAATAAAAGCCGACCGTCCTGGGCAGATTCGGTATAAATGACTGCTGGAACTTGTTCGATAATCGTGCGTAACTGTGCCTCTGCCTGTTGTAAGGCTTGTTCACTGCTGACACGCTCGGTGATGTCGAGCAAAGTCCCGATCACGCCCACTTGGTTGCCCAGCTCAAATCGGCGGCCATGCACCTCCACATGAATGACGGATCGATCCTTACGTAAACCACGGAAGGTGTAACGGATATCGGTCAGTAAGCCATCAACACACAAACGGATATTTTCGGTTACTTTCTGACGATCGTCAGGATGGGTGAGATCCAAGGGTCCCAGCCGATCGATGATCTCCTCGACCTGATAACCGAAGATAGAGGCAAGTGCTTGATTGACATAACGGAAAATCCCATCTTGAATAAGGTACACCCCCGTGAGAGAGGATTCAGACAAAAGGCGAAATTTTTCTTCACTTTGACGGAGGGTCTGTTCTGCGAGTTGACGGCGCGCAATTTCTTCTTGTGCAAGGGCATAAAGGGAAGCTCGCTGCCACCCTGCGCCAATTAGGGAGGCAAAGGCGGTCACAGCGGGGATGTCATCTTTGGTTAAATCTGGGGCAGTGACAGAAAATGAACCGATGACTTTGCCTTCCACGTTGAGAGGCGCTAAAATAGATTTTGGGGAATTGAGCAGCGCATTGATCTGCCCAGCCAGTTTTTTCATCCTCTGTGGAAGCCAATCACGTATGACAGCTTGGGTATCTTCCAGAAAAATAATCTTCTTCTCGCGGATTACCTGACGAAAATGAGCCGTTGCATCTAAAGGAAGTGAAAAATTTTCGAGGCGTAACCCGGTGAGCTTTTCTGTTAATTGGATGATTTTGGGGTCATAGGAAAGATGACGGGGATAGAGGTATTGCTGTTGATCGTCGCATAAGAATAAAGTACAAATGTATCCGTCTTTTTTTAGTTCTTGAGCGACTGCTTGAAAGATTTCATGCGGCGTGAGCGCCTGTTCCATTTTGAAGGCTGCCCGGTCGAAAGTGCGCAATAGGCGATTCGAGGAGGTGTGCAGGGTGATTTCTTGGGCGAATACCAGCGCGGCGGATCGGTTTTCGTCGCGGATTTGGTGAAGTGTCAGCTCGACATTCACGAAAGTACCGTCTTTGCGTGATAGCCGATAGATGCGGCGGACATCGCTGATACCCTCGGCGATGCCTGGGATCGGGACGGAGGGCAATTGGATTTCTTCGACTAATACCTCGGCTACCCGTTTTTGTAAAAATTCATGGCGGCTATAACCAGAGAGCGTTAATGCGGCATCATTTACCGCCAGAAAAGTCTGTGTATCCAAATCCTGGATCCACATTGGTTTGGTTTGGTGCTGGAGGAAGGATTCCAGGTTTTGTAAGAGGCTGGAAATAGGTTTTGTTTTAGGTTGTGTCTTTGGCATTACGCATTTCCTCACAGACGCAGCGAACGCGTCGCAAAATGACGATCACTGGGTGAGATGAATAGCAATATAACACAAGGTTATTGATTTGGAGTTTACAGTTTTTTTAGGTGGGGGGTAATTTTGGAAACGATGAATAGTTTTATTGACGCGGATTGTTTATAGGACGCGGAGGAACACAGATGGACGCGGATTGTTTGTAGGACGCGGATAAACACAGATGAACGCGGAAATTTTATAGGACGCGGAGGAACACAGATGGACACGGATAGTTTTATGGGATGCGGAGGAACACAGATGGACGCGGATTGTTTATAGGACGCGGATAAACACAGATGGGCACGGATTGTTATATGGGACGCGGAGGAACACAGATAGACACGGATAGTTTTATGGGACGCGGATGAACACAGATGGACATGGATTGTTTTATGGGACGCGGATGAACACAGATGGACGCGGATTGTTTTATGGACGCGGATAAACACAGATGGACACGGATAGTTTTATGGGACGCGGAGGAACACAGATGGACATGGATAGTTTTATGGGACGCGGCGCCCTTCTGGGACGGCGGGGGATAAAAACCGATGTTGGTACCATCGAGTATTTCAGTGTGGTATCATTTCCACGAATTTTCAATCATTTTATCCAAAAATGAAGGGGGGTATCTTGGTCAAATTTTGCTTGACATTTGTGGCATCCTTTATATAATTATGGAAAATTAGAAAGACGTTGACGAGGACGAGTAAGCGTTTTACG
>DAOTVW010000207.1:0-2201 GCA_034436035.1 Anaerolineales bacterium | reverse complement strand
TCACTCCGTTCCAGTAGAGGTTTCCAGAAACCGCATAGAGACGGTTGATAGTTGGAGAAGGAGCGGATGAGTCAGCGATGTATATCCGGCCGTTCACATCGAGTTTTTCGTTGGGAGCAGTGGTGCCGATGCCGACGTTGCCGCTGCTTGAAAGCCTCATCACTTCGTTCACGGTGTTATTGCCCCGGACACTGAATGACATAAAAGAATCAGTACTGGCGGCACCATTCCATTGGCTATCAATTCTACCCATCGTATTTGATCCTGCTGTTCCGTAAAATCCAAACGAAGCTCCTACGCCCGCTGCCGCATCCTGAAAATTTGTTATCTTCAAAGTTTGCGTTGTTCCGGCGTAAGTATTTGTAATTCCAAATACTCCAGTGCCAGAACCCAGGTTCACTGATACTACACCCCCTGAAGGTGCAATTGTCAGATTTCCAGCGCTGGATTCACTGAAAGTTGTATAATTCGAATCATTATAAGCCAACCTAAATTGGGGTGTGGTTGTTGATTGAATATGCAAAAGGTTGCTCGGACTCGTCGTCCCGATTCCGACGTTGCCGCCGCTGTTTATTCTCATTCTTTCTATTAAAGAACCTCCATTTACACGAGTGAAATATGCTAGATAACCCGCATAATCGCCGCTTATTCCGTTCTCTTTTCCGCCTTTCATATTTGCAAACCATCTGTTGGGTGAAACACCATCATTACCTCCAAAGGCTATCGCTCCTCCAACACCTTGAGCCATAGAACTATCGTCATACAAAGTCATAGTAATGCCATTAACGTTTGTTCCCCTAACTACCAACGGTGTTTCAGGCACAAGAGAGTCAGTGGCCTTCCCAATAAACATTCTGCCCCCGGTAGAAAGTGCATAGAAGTATCCAGAACTGTCTGTCTTAAGATTAGTGTAAACAGAATTATCGGTATATGTTAATCGCATTTGAGCTCCTGAAGTTGACAAAATATCAAGAGGAGTACGAGGTCCCGTCGTCCCGATGCCGACGTTGCCGCCGCTTGTGATGGTTAATAAATCTGTACCTACTGTACCGGGACTACCACCAGCACTAGTATTTTGTATTGTTAAATATGATTTTCCGGTATCCGGACCATAAATTGAAAAGTGAGCAACGCCATCTCCTCTAAATTTAATCTCTCTATCATCAATCATTACGCTTCTTCCAACGCCACTAGCACCGACTACATGTAATTTACCCCCCGGACTCGTCGTCCCTATCCCCACATTCCCGTCGCTTCCCACATATATATATGGATTCGTGTGGGCAGCGGTGCCACCGATGCCGACAAGTCCCGTGGACATATCACCATAGATGAGAGCTTTGTTGTTGCCGTTGGCGATATAGAGTTTGTTGCTTCCAGTTTCGGAATAGCCCGCTTGATAGCCGAGGAAAATATTATAGTCCTGATTGCTTCCTATGTTATACCCCGCTTGGTAGCCGATGATAGTATTGTTGTCGGAGCCGGTATAAGTGGCTGCGCCTTTTCCAGCCTGATAACCCACGAAGATATTCCCCCAACCGGTTTGGGAATAATAACCGGCTTCTCGTCCTAGAGCGTTGTTGTGCCATCCCGTAGTGTTGGAGTAGAGAGAATAGGGGCCGAGAGCGTTGTTGTAGCTTCCCGTAGTGTTGGAGTAGAGAGATTGGTAGCCGAGAGCGTTGTTGTTCCATCCCGTAGTGTTGGAGTAGAGAGATTGGTAGCCGAGAGCGTTGTTGTAGCCTCCCGTAGTGTTGGAATAGAGAGATTGGATACCTAGAGCGTTGTTGCTGCCTCCCGTAGTGTTGGAATAGAGAGATTGGCCACCTAGAGCGTTGTTGTAGCTTCCCGTAGTGTTGGAGTAGAGAGATTGGTTACCTAGAGCGTTGTTGTAGCTTCCCGTAGTGTTGGAGTAGAGAGATTGGTTGCCTAGAGCGTTGTTGGAGTATCCCGTAGTGTTGGAATAGAGAGATTGATAACCAATAGCCGTGTTGTAGTCGCCGGTTGTGTTTCTGATTCCCGCTTGGTAGCCAATGAAAACGCCGTAGTTGGAAGTTCCTCCGCTTCTGATTTCCAGTCCTGTGGTGCCATCTGAGTTTTTGAGGGTAGCGAGAGAATTGATAGTTTGAGTAATTCGTTTTACCGAAACATCGTCAATAGTTCCCGTGAAGTCAGCGGTGGGAGTGAGAATGAGGTTTCCAGTG
>DAOTVW010000206.1:0-18776 GCA_034436035.1 Anaerolineales bacterium | reverse complement strand
TTAATCAACGGGTATGACTTAATGGAGAGTCTTGGATTATCCCCAGGCCCGCAGGTTGGGAGTATCCTGGAAGCTATCCGCGAAGCCCAGGCGAGCGGCGAGGTCACCGATCGCCAACAGGCTCTGGCGTTGGCACGCCAATTGTTGGATCAGGGATACAGTACGTCTAAAACGGGAGAGTAATGGCAACGGCAGCCAAGCTCGTGAGAGCACCCCTCAATTGGTAAGTGGGGCACTTTCTCTTTTGGATAAGTGCCTTCAGCGGCTTTGCAGGCCGGGCATGCATCATGTGCTACCGTAATGCGGATATATTTGATGCGTTCATTCTCCAGCATGCGCTTTAGCGCCTGCGCGTTTTCCGAAAATTCACTCAAATCAGCATTGCATTTTGGACAATTGGTCGCACTATCGGGTGCACTGGTTTGACATAGGGAACAGATTTGCACAGCATCACTCCTCAGGCGTAAATTGGGATAATTATAAACGAAAAATGAGCGGTTCGGTGGTAAATATGAGATGGTTTATGAATTATTAAGTAAAGATTTGGAAAGCAGTAGGTCGGGTTTCCATACCCGACGGTACCACCTCAATTCACAAATTACAAATGGGTTACTTCCCTTGCACGGTGGGTGATTCGTTTAAGATGTGCTGCTAGCACTGCACCAGAAATAGGCTTGATCAAGTAATCGTCTATTCCTTCATCCAGTGCCTTGGCAACTAAATCCGGTTTGCTGACCGCAGAGAGGACAATGATCGGGACTGTGGAAAATTGGCGAATCTGGCGGGCGACTTCCCACCCATCTACTCCTGGCATAAGTAAGTCGAGGATGATGACATCTGGTTGAAGTGCGCGGCAAAGTTGGATTCCCTCTTCGCCGCTGGTAGTGCTATAAACGATGAAATCTTGTGGCTCCAGAAGCATGCTCAGTGAGTCACATAACGCTTGATCGTCATCGATAATGAGTAATTTTGCTGGAAAACGATTTTGCACTTCGATTGACCTCGAATATATTGAAGATTCGCAATAATTCATTCCTTCTTACGGAATATATTATGCATGGAATTTGGCTTTTTGAACCTTACAAAAACTTTACAGCTTTTTCATGGCTTTTTTATGAAGAATCGGAGAGAATGGTTATGTCGCAATACGTTGCTGAATTAATCGCCAGGCGGACTTGCGCCATTTCTATTTCAAGGATATGATTATTTTAACCTCCGATGACAGACGCTTTTATTTGTCCGCAATGCCAAAGACCAATCCGCAAAGCTCAACGCTATTGTGAATATTGCGGCGCCGATCTGGCAATCGATGCACCCTTAGATGCTTTGTACCCATTACCCACGGAAACGGTAAAGGTGAGCGCACCATTAGAGCCAGAAGTGTTGACCCCGCGGCTAGGGGAGACATTGGTTCAACAAGGGAAAATTACCGTTCAACAACTAAACAGCGCTTTGCGATACCAAAAAGATCAAGCAAAGTTGGGACGAAAAATCCGCCTGGGGCGAGCATTGCGCGAACTGGGGATTTTGGATGAGGAGACGGTGGATGATGCGGTAACGGTGCAAATCTTGCAACTACAGAAGGCGTTGAAACAGGCTAATCAGGAGCTGGAGCAGCGTGTGCAATCCCGCACCGAAGAACTGCGCCATGCACTGGAGCGTGTTCGTGAGCTTTACCAAATTAAGGCAAACTTCATCGCCAATGTGTCCCATGAACTGCGCACACCGTTGATGGTGCTGAAAGGCTATTTAGAGATGATGGCTGATGGAGCGTTTGGCGAGCTGAATCCCGATCAAGCAGAAGCGCTAGCGGCGTTGATTAAAGCGGAAAATCGCCTGGAAAAGTTGATCGATGATTTGATCCTTTTCGCCTACGCCGAACGAGGAGAATTATCTCTAACCCTCATCCCTAGCCGCATCGACGAGTTGATTATGCAAAACGTGAACGCCGCCCAAATGCAAGCTCGTTCAAAAGGGATTTCCTTGCAGGTTGATATCCCTCAACCTCTCCCGCTGGTGCGGATTGATGTGGAGAAAATGGGATGGGTGATCGGGGAATTGCTCACCAATGCGCTGAAATTCACACCCTCTGAAGGTGTCGTGCGGATCAGAGCTGTGTCAGAACAAGGGTTAGTGCACATTTCCGTAATAGATAGCGGAATCGGGATAGCCGCTGACCGGATCGAGGAGATTTTCACTCCCTTTCATCAGCTCGATGGTTCTTCGACACGCCGTTATGGTGGCACCGGATTAGGATTAGCGTTGTTGCAACGCATTGTTGAAGCACATGGTTCGCAAATAAAAGTGTCGTCCGAGGTTGGACATGGTTCCTGTTTTGAATTCACTCTACCCGCCATCGCCTCCCCGATTAAGGAGCAGGCATAACGTGACTATTGAGAAGATTAACTCAGCAACATTACGTCCCGAAGAGCTAGAAGCGGTTTATGCGATTAGCCGAGCCGTAGCTTTAGCAGAGAACATGGACTCCGCTCTCGATGAGATCATTCGTTTAGCGCGGCCCGTGTTTATCTTCGATAATATGATTTTATATTTGCGCAGTAATGAAGGTGTGCAGCCAATTTTCGCGCGTGCGATTGGGCGCGGAAGATTTCGGGAAGCGGAATTGAGCTGGGGAGAAGCGACAGCGTTCGAAGTCCTGCAAGGTTCGGGTGTGGTTTCGCGTGTAGAAGAGGGTGGAGAAGATGTGACCGATCGCACCCGTTTGCGCTTCTTGTTGGGATTACCGCTCTTCTTGGAAAATCAAATGGCGGGGGCGCTGGTGTTCATCCGTTTTGGAGGTCCGCCCTTTGCCCCTGATCAAATTCGCGTTTCGGAATTTATTGCCGGTTTAGTGGCACAACTGTTAGGGCATGATCGTTTGGTCAAACGAATTGCCAGCCTCGAAGCAGAACGAAGATTAGACCGCTTGCAAGAAGATTTTATCGCCACAGTCTCTCATGAATTACTGACTCCCCTGGGGTTTATCAAGGGGTATGCAACCACGTTACTGCGGCAAGACACTTCTTGGGATGATGCTACCCGTCGGGAATTTTTAACCATCATCGATGAGGAAGCAGACCGGCTGCGGGAATTGATCGATAATCTAATGGATTCATCCCGCTTGCAAGCCGGTACATTAAAGATGAGTTTTCAACCGATACGTCTGGATGCATTTTTGCGCGATATGGTGATGCGCGCATTATCTTTACATGATAATATCACCATTGTCCTCCCACCAGAAATGCCTGAGATCAAATTGGAGGCAGATTCAACCCGCCTGGCGCAGGTCTTTGACAATTTATTGACCAATGCAAGCAAATACGCACCAAATTCGACGGTGACCATCTCTTTAATTTCAGAACCAGGAGCAGCCCATATCACCGTGAGTGATAATGGTCCGGGAATTGCAGAAGAGCATTTGAGTTCTTTGTTCAAACGATTTTATCGCGTTCCCAACCGCGATACCAGCATTCGCGGTACAGGTTTAGGATTATTTATTTGTCGCCAAATTGTGCATGCCCACGGGGGAGAAATCTGGGCAGAGTCAGCTGTTGGAAAGGGGACGACGTTTCATCTACGTTTGCCTTTCCATCCCCAAACCAAAGGTCAGGAATTATCTTTGAGGGAGAGTGATCTATGAGTACGCGAATATTAGTTGTGGATGATGAGCCGCGTTATCTGCGTTTGATGGAAGCAAATCTCATCACGGAAGGGTATGATGTCATTAAAGCCACGAATGGACAGGAAGCAGTTGATAAGGTAGTAAAAGAACAACCAGACTTGGTATTAATGGATATCATGATGCCAGTGCTGGATGGTTTTGCTGCAACCGAACGCATCCGTGAATTTTCCAGTGTTCCGATCATTGTGGTCACGGCGCGCGGTGAAGAAAATGCCCGCGTGCGCGGGCTGGATTTGGGCGCCGATGATTATATTGTCAAACCATTCTCTGCCACTGAAATGCTGGCGCGCGTCCGGGCTGTGTTACGGAGGGTGAAAACACCCACCACAACCCAAGAGGCGGTCTTTTATCATGGCAATCTAAAGATTGATTTTGCAAAAGCAGAAGTGTTTCGCAATGACCGATTAGTCTTTCTATCTGCAACAGAATATCGTCTTTTGTTACAATTTGCTCATAATCTTGGACAGGTTTTAACTTCTGAGGAATTACTAGCCAATGTTTGGGGTCCAGAGTATCGTGATGATAAGGAGATCCTTTGGGTGAGCATATCTCGCTTACGTCAAAAATTAGAAGACGATCCGAAGAATCCATTCCATATTGTCACTCGCTCTGGTATGGGATATTCCATGCCTGTGTTGGAGGAGTGAAATGGCAACTCGTTATGATGAAAAAGGGAAATTTTTTACGGATAAAATATCCAAAGAACAAGTGCCTGTCATTATCCAAACCACTTATGGGCGTATAGAAGGTTTCATCTATGTCATGGCTGGAGCAAGATTGAAGGATGAAATTAATAATGCCGAGCAATTTATTGCCGTGACGAATGCAAAAATATATAATATGAAAGATGAGTGTACTTATCTTACCCATTTTGTCAGTGTTAACCGTGATCATATTGTCTGGTTGTTACCTCAGGCAGAAATTCAGGAAGTGTTGGGTTGCAAGGGAGGCGAAGATTGACATTGTCTGAGCCATCTGGTGTCCGGCAGGTGAGTGCGTCCGATTTACCGAAAATAAAAAATTATCTCATCCAAACAATCCAGCGTGATGGAGCCAGTGATTGGTATGATCCAAAGGCGACCCTGGCGCGCATTGAACAAGCGCTTAAAAAATTAAATGTCTCCATTGAGCAACCCCTTCGCGAAAAACTCACGCAAGAAATTTATCAAGAAGTCTATGGGATGGGAGTATTACAACCGTTGTTGGATGACCCACGCATTACTGAGATCATGGTCAATGGAGCGAAAAAAGTATATGTGGAAATTGAGGGACGGATCGTAAAGACAGCGATCACCTTTGAGCACGATGGGCAGGTGATGGATTTAATCGAGAAGGTAATTCGACCGTTAGGAAGACGAGTCGACGCCGATCATCCGGCAGTGGATGCACGCCTTCCAGATGGTTCTCGATTTAATGCGATTATCCCACCGGTCGCCATTGACGGTCCTTCCATTACGATCCGAAAATTCTCGCGCGAGAGGTTGACTGTGGAGAAACTCATTGAACTGGGTTCACTCACCCCAATTGTGGCTGATTTTTTAGAAGCTTGTGTGGTTTCGCGTTTAAATATTATCATCTCTGGCGGCACCGGTTCAGGAAAGACCACATTATTGAATGTGCTATCTGGTTATATCCCTGAGCACGAACGGATTGTGACAATCGAAGATTCCGCAGAATTGCAACTCCATCAGGAACATGTTGTGCGTTTAGAAATGAAACCGCCTGATCTGGAAGGGAAAGGGGAAGTGAAGATTCGAGACCTGGTGCGTAATGCTTTGCGAATGCGCCCAGATAGGATTGTAGTGGGTGAGTGCCGTGGAGGAGAAGCGCTGGATATGCTGCAGGCGATGAATACGGGTCATGATGGTTCCTTAACCACGTTGCATGCAAATTCTCCCCGTGATGCCTTATCTCGTTTGGAAACGTTGACTATGATGGCGGGCATGGATTTACCCATTCGAATCGTGCGCGAACAAATCGCTTCTGCAGTTGATTTGATCATTCAAACTGCCCGGCTACGCGATGGCTCGCGTAAGGTTACCCAGGTAACCGAGGTGGTTGGAATGGAAGGGGATACGATTGTGATGACGGATATCTTCAAATTTGATGAAACCGGTATGGATGAGAATGGAAGGGTTCTGGGTGAATTAAAACCCACCGGTATGCGGCCGTTGTTTATCAATCGCCTGGAAATGGCTGGGTTTAAATTGAAAGCTGAGGTATTTGGGGTTAATATTGCCGAGATGCTCTCGGCAAGCCGTCGTCCAACCATTCGTAAATGATAGGAATACAGGAAAAATAGGATAGAATGTACATTAAGTTTATAATGTGTGCAGGTGAAATATGAACATTAATCCATTAGCTATTGAAATTCGCTCCCGAAAATTGGGTGTGTTGTTGCGTAATGCTCGTGAAGTTGCCCATAAAAGCCTTGTGGATGCTGCGGAATTGCTGAATATCAGTGTGGATGAAATGGAAGCATTCGAGTCTGGAGAAGCATCACCTTCCTTACCTCAATTAGAAGCGTTAGCCCATTACTACGGTGTATTGTTAACTCATTTTTGGGATAACCATTTATTAGAAGAAAATCATCGTACCGAAGTTATTGATGTAGCGACAATCCGGGCGATTCGCCAGCGAATCATTGGCGCGGATTTGCGTAAACAAAGACTCGAAAAAGGGATGGATACTGCAAGCATTGCTCAGGCAATTGGGGTCGAAGCGGAGAAAATAGAAGCGTATGAGTTTGCCGAAGAAGCAATCCCTTTGCCGATCCTGGAAGCGCTTGCCCAAATTTTAGGGGAATCGTTGGATCGATTTGTGGATCATGAGACAACGTTAGGGAAGAAATTGCAAATCCAACAGCGTTGGGCAGGCTTCCAAAATTTACCTGAGGAATTGCAGGAATTCATCTCGAAACCAATTAACCGTCCGTACTTACAATTAGCGCAAAGATTGAGTGAAATGTCCGTCGAAAAATTGCGTGCAGTCGCAGAAGGATTATTGGAAATAACGCTGTGAACGATATCTACCAACCACATGATCTTATTAAACAAGCCAAACAAGCCTACGAATCGAAGGATTATTTGAACGCGGCAACCCTGTTCGAAGCTGCCGGCCGGGCTTTACAAACATCTGGCGACGAACTTTCCGCGGCAGAAAATTGGAACAACGCCAGTGTGGCGTACTTACAAGCGGGTGATAGCCATAAAGCGCTCGAGATGGTGCAACACACTTTGCAAATTTTTGAAAGCGCGGGCGATATCCGCCGTTTAGGTCTGGCGTATGGCAATCTGGCTGCTGCCTTGGAAGCATGTGGGCAGTTGGAAGAGGCATATCGGGCTTATCAACAGTCTGCCGATTTGTTGCAACAAGCAGGTGAGACAGAACAGCGCCTCAGCGCTTTACAAGCACTATCGGCATTACAAATGAAAACTGGCAAACAATTGCAAGCAATAGCAACCATGCAATCGGCGTTAGAAGACCTGCCAAAACCAACCCTCAAGCAAAGATTCTTATTGAAATTATTAAGGTCTCCTTGGAAATTAATGGCGAAGTGAATTGATTGTCCGAGATGCTCTTCGTTCTGACAAACCAGCAATAGCCAGCCTATTATATTTTGAGCGGTATGTTCATCGCCATTTAGATTGGCGGGCGCCGCTTGACTGGCTGGAACGGAAACCATTTGTGTTATTAGAGGAGGATCAGCGCGTGGAAGCTGTTTTAGCCTGCCCAAGCGATCCCCCCGAAGTTGCCTGGATTCGCTTGTTCGCAGTAGCAAATTGGGTAGATTTAGCAGCAATTTGGCTCCCGCTTTGGGAATTAGCTTATCAACGATTGCAGGAACAAGCTCCTCAGCCGCATTCCGCTGCAATACCACTGACATCATGGTTTCGATCCCTAATCGAAATGAGCGGGTTTCAACAAACCAATGAGGTGGTTGTATTGAAATGGAAAGCGGCAAAACCAAAATGGATGGATCGCAGAAGCCTGGCGATTAAACTGCGCCCAATGAACAGGAATGATATCCCTCGCGTGGCAGAAATCGATCATCAGGCATTTCAACCACCCTGGCAGGTTTCACTGGATGGCATTGTAGCGGGATTTAATCAATCCGCATTAGCGATGGTTGCCGAGTACGACACCACGATTGTTGGGTATCAAATTTGTACGGCTGCTAATAATGGTGGCCATTTAGCGCGTTTAGCGGTTTTACCAGAATGGCAACATCAAGGAATTGGGAGCATTTTGGTGATGGACGTCCAGCAACAATTCTTTGAACAAGGTTATGATCAAGTCACTGTGAATACGCAGGCGGATAATCAAACGTCTCTATTATTATATGAGAAATTAGGCTTTCAAAGAACGGGTGAGGCATACCCCCTCTATGAATTTCCCTGATGCAAGTTGGAGTGCAGTTCTAAAGGAGTGCAGAACATGATTCATGAAGAGTTTTCCTTTCGTACAATGGATGGATTGGAAATGTTTAGCCAAGCATGGCTGGCAGACACCAGCTCGAAAGCCTTCATTTGCCTGATCCACGGATTAGGTGAACATTCAGGAAGATATGAAGCCGTTGCCGCGCGCTTCATCCCGGAAGGGTTTAACCTAGTTGGGTTTGATTTACGCGGACATGGAAGATCAGGCGGAGCAAGGGGAGATACACCTTCCTTCGATGCGTATATGCAGGACATTGATGCGTTTCGGGCTGAGGTGAATCGGCGCTATGCACCTGATAATGAATTTCTTTACGGACATAGTTTGGGCGGCTTGTTGCTATTGAATTATCTCATTCGCCGAAAACCAGCGGTGAAAGGAGCTATTTGCTCAGCGGCGGGTTTACGGACTTCGCTAACCCAACAACGGATGAAATTATTGTTTGTCAATATATTTGGAAAGCTGATGCCTAAACTCTCTATTGCCACTGGTTTAGATGCCCAGATGCTATCGCATGACCCTCAAGTTGTGGAGCACTACCGAAAAGATCCACTGGTACATGGTGTGGTGACTTTACGGATGGCATTGGCAACTTTACCTGCAATACAAACCGTTTTCGACCAGGCGCAAACGATCACAGTGCCTTTGCTCATCTTGCATGGCAGTGCCGATCAACTGAGCTATCCAAGCGGAAGCCAGGATCTCTCGCGCAAGGTACCCAATAATGAATTTCACCTCTATGAGGGATTGTTTCATGAGATCCACAATGAACCCCAAAAGGAAGAAGTTTTTCAAACGATTTTATCGTGGTTAAATCGCCAGCTCCAGGCGCCGTGATAGGCTGTTGTCGTTTGTATTTTGAATAAATATGTACCCGAACAATGCCGCGTACGATAAAACTTTCCGCGAACAGGTTTATCAGGGAAGAAAAAATAAACCGAAGCGCAGGAATTTCCTTTCATGGGGTGGATGTTCTATTCTTGTCCTCTTGTTCTCGGTTTGTTTTTTAATACCGTTAATCCTTATTTTAATTCCCTATGCTTACTTTCAAGTTTTTGATGTCATTTACCCAAAAGTACGGGTTGGCGGAGTGGCTGTGGGAGGGTTGCAGTTTAAAGAAGCGAAACAAAAAATTGATCTGTATTATAACCAGGGGAGGATGATCCGCGTCACAGACGGCATTCATGAGAAATACCTGCAGCCTCAAGAATTAGGAATGAAGGTGGATGCAGAGCAATCTGCGCGGGATGCGTTAAATTGGGGGCATGGGGGAGATTTTCTGGAGAATGAACTAGCTTTTTGGCGGAGTATTCGGGAAAGCCAGATGATCGAACCGATTGTTGTGGTGGATACGCAAATCGCTTTAGATGGGTTGCAAAAAATAAATGATGAGTTCCATCAACCAGCGACACCGCCAACGATTTCGTTCAATAATGGTCAATGGGAGACGCTTAGCGGAGAAATGGGTTATGAAGTGAATATAGAGGAGAGCCTTCATCAACTTATCCTGACACCGGCGAATATCCTTATTAGTGCTAGTTATAATGTTGTATTAAAACCCATTCCCGCCCCAGAGGTAGATACAAGCCAAGTGGAACCTCAGGCAGAGGCGCTGATAAAAAAAGCCCAACAATTAAAAGCTTACGATGCAATCACGAATGAGTGGCTTGATTTAGGGATTAGCCGCACAATGGCAGCTGGCTGGTTGAAAATAAATGTAATTGATCATCAAGCGCAATTAAGCGTGGATGAAAAGAGAATTGCGAGTGATTTAGAACAAATCAGTTCGCAATTAGGAGGCGTTCGTTATTTAGATAAAGAAAAATTAAGCCACCTCATTGCCCAGAGTTTGCCACAAGACCAAGTCCCTTTTTTGCTTGTCAGTCATCATCCAACGACGTATGTGGTGCAAAAAGGGGATACGTTATTGAAGATCTCCTGGCGGGCTGGTTTTCCGATGTGGAAAATCATCGAGGTTAATCCCGGTTTAGACCCTGATCAATTATATAGCGGTCAGGTTTTGAATCTGCCATCGAAAGATAGCTTATTGCCTTTAGATGTCATCCCCAATAAACGGATTGTCATCAGCATCAGTAAACAGCGCCTAATGGTATATCAGGACAATCAGCAGATCAAGAAATTCATTATCAGTACCGGCGTGGATCGTTCCCCAACCCAACCAGGTGTGTTTCAGGTGTTGACCCATAAAGCAAATGCCTACGCTTCGGTGTGGGATTTATATATGCCCAATTTTTTAGGAATCTATGAAGCCTGGCCGGGCTTTATGAACGGCATCCATGGACTGCCAATGCTCTCGAATGGCACCCGTTTATGGGCGAATGTGTTAGGCAAACCGGCTTCTTATGGATGCATTATCCTGGATATGAATGATTCAAAATTCCTCTACCAATGGGCGGAGAATGGTGTTGTAGTGGAAATATTGCCCTAAACAGCCGGGAGCAGGTTTTCCGGCATCAAAACTGCTACAACCTCTCCGCGTGCGCACACAACACCGTTGGCTGATAGTGTGGAATGCACTACAACCTTTCGCTCTTTGATTTCCACAGCTTTCGCTCTAATCTCCAGCTCTACTCCTAGGGGAGTGGGACGCAGGTAGTCTACTTTGAGGGAAGCAGTTACAAAACGTAAGGCTGGTTCGCTATCCATTGGTCTATTTTGTGCGCGGTACATTGCTGCTGCGGCCGTTCCAGTACTATGGCAGTCAATGAGGGAGGCTATCAAACCGCCATAGACATAGCCAGGGATGGATATATGGTAAGGTTGGGGGGTAAAATGGCTGACCGCTTCGTCACCTGCCCAGTAACTTTTAATGTGATGCCCTTGAGGGTTTAGCCTCCCGCAGCCATAACAATAACTCAATTGTTCGGGATAATACTCTTGAAAAGCTTTTTCTTCCATCGATTCCTCCTCATGTCCCATTATGTTTCCTTTTTGGCTGAAAGTCGTTTGTATTCAGATGACTGTGAGTATAAGTGAATTTGTTCAATCCGTCTAATCAAAAGCGGGTGTGATGCGAATACTTCATTAAGGTTACCGAGCCAACTATCATCTTCAGCATCAATTTGCTGGTATGCGCGTAAAAGACCTTGCTCGGTCATTCCAGATTTTCCAGCGACTAATTTGACCAATGCGCTAATGGCTTTTTCTGGACTGCAATTGACTAAAACGCCAGCTCGGTCGGCTGAATATTCGCAAGCGCGGTTCCAACCTAAAAATGCAAAGTTGAGGATGGCTGAGGCAAGCCCTGTAGATGGGATACCTGCCATTCCGCCGACTAAGGAGTTGAGCTTCGTATGCCCTAACGCGATGTGCCCTAACTCATGACCAATGATAAATGCAAGTTCATCTCTATCCATGATTTCCAATAAAGAGGAATAAAGGACAATCACCCTGGGGTTATGGATTCCAAAAGTATATGCATTGCGTTGGCGGTTGCGGGTCACATATACTTCATAGTTCTGTACGTTTAATCTTTGAGCACAGGCTGCGATTAATTTGTTCAACTCTGGAAGGGTTGTGGAGCTGACGAGAAGCCCATGGGTGATTAAGTCTTCATGGTGAGAGCGGTTCATGGAATAGGTAATGGCTACCGCCAAGGTAACAAATAAAGCGCTTGTGAACAATGTGGCGGTGGAAGTGATCAGAATGACGAGGAAAACCAGGAAGAGGGTGCTATAGAGGGTGCTGATTTCTCCTGGATAGCGATAGGATGAAGGCTTCACGTTTCTTCTTCCAGTTTTTTGACGGTAATGTGAATGCCTTCCTTACCAGTAACTCTTACCCGACTCCCTGCCGGAATGGGTTTTGCGCCAGCTTCTAATTCCGCAGTCCACAATTCTCCACCCACCTGGACATTGCCGCTAGGATTGATATCTGTGCGGGCAATCCCAACCCGTCCGATGAGACTCTCAAGACCGGTGCGAACTGGGGCTTTTTGAGCTCGTAATGCGAAGATCAATATTGAAGTGAATACGATTCCAATCGTGATGGATACAGAAATGACCAGCGGAACGGAGACCCGCTGGAAGGATGGCACCCCGGGAGAATTAAACAAAACCAGTGAGCCAATGATCAACGAACCCACCCCGGCTGCGGTTAATGCGCCATGGGTTGGTGCTTTGATATCTAATATAAATAAGACAAAAGAAAGCACCAAAAATACCAATCCAAACCAATTGACTGGTAAGACCCCTAATCCATACATGGCTAATGATATGCATACAACACCAATAAAGCCGGCGATCCAGCCACCAGGGCTATATAGTTCGATCAATACTGCCTGTACGCCAATGGTGAGGAGTAAGAAAACAATATTGGGGTTAGTGAGGATGGTCAATAGCTGTTCGATTAATGATATTGGAATCTGTTCGCTGGTTGCTCCTTGTGTGTGAATGGTACGTGGACCAGTGGCTAGCTCTACTTGAAAGCCGTCTAATTTTTTGATCAAATCTGCAAGGTCATTGGCGATAAAATCAATTAATCCGGCTTGATAGGCTTCATTTGCTGATATTGCCTTCGCTGAATCAATGGTTGATTCTGCCAAAGCTACGGCTTTCTCACCCCGTCGCTCTGCAAGGGAGCGCACAGTGGCTTTGAGCATATTCTTCACTTTTTCTTCCATCGTTTGTCCTAAGTCCTCGCCTTGGGCGCCGACCGGACTGGCTGCACCGATCGTCGTTTCGGGTGCCATTGCAGCAACGTGACCTGCCAATGTAATCACTGTTCCAGCGGAAGCAGCCATTGCTCCGCGCGGCTGCACATAAACGATGACCGGAACTGTGCTGAGGCGAATGTCTTGCACCATTGTATTCATTGGTTCGATGTTTCCACCCGGCGTGTTGAGTTGGAAAATGAGCGCTTCAGCTGATCGTTGTTCGGCGATTTTTATCCCGCGGCGCAAGTATTCCCGCATTGCCGGCGTTATCGGACCGTCGCCGGTTAATATTAGAATAAGTGGCAGTGAAGATTGCGCTTGAGTTTGGGTGGTGATGTGCCAGACGCCTGTAAATATCAGCATAACAAGGAGCAGCAACCGAAGCTTTGACATATTTCTTTCCTTAATGGGAAACCTGAAAATTAATCTATAAAGGGTGACAATCTTATAGTTTTATAATCTTTATTCCCTTGAAACCGTAAAAAACGAATACTAAAGATATTATACCTAATTATTGATAGACCCATTTAAGGTTATAAGTTGGTTAATTTTATTAAATTGAGAAAGCCAATAGCTGTGTTTTAGAAAACCCCTTGCAAATATGCCTGTGTGCGCTCATGTTGCGGATTTTTGAAAACTTGTTCAGCAGGTCCTGCTTCAACCACTTCTCCCATATACATAAAAATAACATAGTCTGCCAAGCGGCGTGCCTGCCTTAGAATATGGGAGACCAGCACCACAGTGTATTGCGATTTCAAATCTAAAAAACGGCTTTCGATGTGTTGAGCAGAGATAGGGTCTAATGCAGAAGTTGGTTCATCGCCAAGCAGTACTTCAGGTTCGACTGCTAAACCACGTGCTAAGCAAAGTCGTTGTTGTTGTCCGATTGAAAGTTCATTTGCGGGGGTGTGCAGGCGGTCTTTAACTTCTTCCCACAAACCCGCAATTTCAAGATAATGTTGCACAGCCCGGTCAAGGTCGTGCCTTGGGCGTGTTCGGTGAATGCGCATTCCATAAGCAACATTGTCATAGATTGACATGGGTAGGGGATAAGGTCGCTGGGCAAGTAAGCCAGCTTTTTTCCGTATCTCAGTTACATCCATGGCTGGATCGTAAATATTCTCGCCATCCAAGAGCACTTCACCTTCGATACGGGTATTAGGGGAAAGTTCAAAAAAACGATTAAGACACTTCAGTAAACTAGTCTTGCCACAACCGGATGGGCCGATGATCATCGTGATCTGACGGCGTGGAATAATGATCGATACATCTTTCAATGCTTGGACACTGCCATAATAGGCATTCAAGTGACGAGTTTCAAAATGGGCTTCAATCGTATTCATCAAGATTTACCTCTTCCATATTTTTATGATACAGGAGTCTTGGGGGAAATTTCGCATCAATTTTTTCAATTAAAGCAACAGGAATATTCTGTTTATCCATAGCAGGTAACATAGGATACAACCGTTTTGTCTCCTGAGTATGGAGGATCGAAACGGTGATATTCCATTCTGGGACTTGTTGAACCTTTTCCATAATTTGCCTGCTAATGAATTGAGTAGCGATCAAGGCGGTAGGAAATCCAACGCGAAAGAATACTGATGCCTAAAACCAGAATGGTTAAGATGAGCGCAGATGCGTAGGCACGTTGTTGCACTTCTGGATAGGGGGTTGCTAATTGGAAAAATACCGCTAATGGCAATGATGCAACAGGTTGTAAAAGGGATGTGGGTATGCGATCGGTATAGCCAGCTGTAAATAACACCGATGCCGCATCTCCAATTGCTCGGCCAAAGGCGAGTAAGATGGCGGTTAATAAACCCGGGATCACTTGTTTGGTAATCACATATAAAGCAGTCTCAAGGCGAGTTGATCCCAAAGCATAGGCAGCTAAAGGTAAATCATGGGGGATGCGTCGAATCACTTCGTCCATAGCACGCGTCATGATGGGGAATTCCAGACATGCCAGGGTGATGATTCCGCCCAGCAAAGACGCCCTTAAACCCAACATGAGCATCAGGATAAAACCAAATGCTCCATAAACAATTGATGGAATTCCCCATAAAATATCCAATGAAAGACGCACAACCGTAACCCATCTGGTATTGTCAACGTAAACAGAGAGGAAAAGGGCAGTTGGGAAAGCGAAAAATATGGCAATGAAAGTGCCTCCACCAGCTAGGTATAAAGAGCCTACAATGGCATTAAGGACTCCACCTTCTTTGCCTAAATAATACCCACCTTTGGGGGTTTGGGTGAGCATCGCCCAACTTATCGAAGGTAATCCTTTTATCAAAATTGTAACGATGATCCAACCTAAGCTAGCAATGATGATAAGAAATGAAGCAATCATGATGCATTTCATTATCGCTTCTTCAATATATCTCGCTTTCCACTTCATCGTTACCTCCATCCTTTATTTCGGTTCGTTCAAAATGTGCCGTAAAGTTAAGACTGAAAGCACGTTCAAAATCAGTATCATTACCATCAGAATTAATGCGGCAGCCATTAATGCAGAGTCATATAACGGAATAGACATCATTTCCCCATAATTGTTGGCAATCAGCGCTGGCAATGGATAGGCAGAATCGAAAATAGAATGGGGAATTTGGACGACATTTCCCACAACCATTAATACCGCCATTGTTTCTCCTAATGCACGCGAGCACCCCAATACGATGCTCGCAAAAATACCGCTCGAAGAGACGGGTAAGACCACAAATTTAATTGTCTGCCAACGCGTTGTCCCAAGCGCTAAAGAAGCTTGTCGTAATCCTTGAGGGATTGTTTGCAATACTTCATACGCAATGGAGACGATGAAGGGGGTGATCATAATCGCTAACACGGTTCCACCGGCGAGAATGCTATACCCGGTCGGATTTTTTGATGCGAATATGGGGAAATATTTCGCCAGCGGACGGAAAAGAGGCACTGCCAATTTTTGAACTGCTGGCACAATAACGAGAATGCCCCAAACTCCATATACAACCGATGGGATTGCAGCCAATAAATCGAGGATCGGTTTTACGAGGCGTTGAGCCCATATACCAGCATACTCGCTCAAGTACAAAGCGGTAAAGATACATACCGGTACTGCAAATACGAGAGCTACGATTGTCACCCAAATGGTGCCAATAATGAAGGGATAGAAGCCGAATTGACCCTTTAAAGGACGCCATGTGGAACCGGTGAGTAATTCGATGATAGATTGAACTTGAAAGATGGGATGCGCTCTCATCCAAAGCGCAACAAAGATGATTATTGCAAAAAGAATCGGCAGGCTGGAATAAATCAGGAAGCTGTTACGGACGATTCTATCCAGCCTGTTTCTTCTTTGCAACGTGCGCTGGTAATTTGGTTGAGTATGAGTAATACTACTCTGCTTATCCAAAGTCATTGATCCTTAATGGATTTTTTGTAGGTTTTGTTCTAATTGCTCCGCAGGTAGTTGCACATAACCGGCTTCGCCGACAAATTTTTGGCCATCAGTGAGAATCCATTGGATAAATTCCGCAACGATGCCGCTTGGTTTACCTTTAGTGACTAAATTTAAAGCACGCGCGGGAGGAGAGGGATAATGGTTGAGAGCGACAGCATTGATGGCTTGTTCTTTTGTATCTAGTTGTTCATCAGGGTCAATGAGTTTGTTACCGTTTACATCAATTGGCAGAATAATTATGCCATTGACAGGTTTCCCTGTTGACGCATCATATGCATATCCCAAGTTATTGTACCCAATACCGAGGGGATCTTTTGCGACAGCATCACTTACACCAGGATCTCCGTAGACGCCTATCCCTGTCAGGTCTTCTTGCTTTTTGCCCAAGTATTTTGCGAATGCTTCGGCGGCGCCACACGCATCAGAACGAGTATAGACATGGATTTCTTCGGTGATTTCGGGTTTGTTGATTAACTCTCCCCAGGTTTTAATCTCGCCAGTGACAAATATTTTTAACAAAGTTTCTTGATTTACTCCTGTTTTTAACAAATCATCTTTTATCGGATTATTGGCATTGATTGTGACAAAGACAGCGTCTTTTGTGACTGCCACCCAGAAAGCACCTTTTGCTTCTTCGTCTGGGGTGATATCTCGGGAGACCATACCAATATCCACTGCACCAGCCAACGCATCAGCCATACCTTTCCCGGCTCCTCCGGCAGAGATATCAAAGCGGACTTCGGGGTGAATTTTTTGAAATTCTTCTGCCCAACGAGTCATCATTGGATAAAGGGCAAAAGCACCAGATATGGTAATACTTTTCGTTTCAGTGGGTGTGAGTGTGGTTTTTGGTTGGCAAGCAGTGAGAAAGATATTGCTAAGCAACAGGATACAAACGACACAAATGGCGGAAAGATTTTTAAACATTGTAGAAGGAACTCCTTTTTCTATAAATACAATTATGTCTACTATAATAGTAGACATTTATGCCAAAAAAAGGGAAAGGATATGGACCGCTCATGGATTTAAATTCGAATTGTTACGTTTGTTACGCACCGCTTCCACCCTTTGGGCAACTTGGGCGAGGCTTGTATGATCGAGAATGTCGGATATCGCATTGCGGACATCCAGCATAACCAGGCGCAAACCACAGGATTCTTCGTCAGGGCAACCGCATGGTTCATACGCCATCTGACTGACACAACGGATGGGGGCTAATGGGCCATCTAAAACTCGAAAGATATGCCCCAGGGTAATCTCGCTCGCTGGCTTTGACAAATAATATCCGCCATTGACACCCATCTTGCTGTTAACCAAACCAGCATTTTTTAAGGTCAGCAAAATTTGCTCAAGAAATTTTGGTGGTATTTTTTCGCGTTCGGCAATTTCCTTGATTTGCATATAGTGAATATCCGAATCGGCTTTTTGACTCGCTAATAAAATCATTGCCCGCATGCCGTATTCACCGCGTTTAGATAATCGCATTACCTTTAATCCCTATTGAAATAATAGACTTTATCATATCTATGATATATATGTTTTTTCACTTTGTCAAGTAATGTTTGATGAGAGTTTTAATAAAAAAATCAGGTCCTTTATTCAGGACCTGACTCATCTCGATTGGAGTCTTGTTTCTCTTACCCTTATTGGGTACACACTTCACAAGTGTGTTGTTTTATCCGAGTTGTGACTCTTTTTGAGTGTTTTTCGATAGCGCCTCCTGTTGTGAAAAACAGAAAATCGATTAATGTTGCGGAAATGTTTGAAGAACTTTCGATAGTACCTCCTTAATTGTTCTGGATTGTGTAATTCTCCATTTCGAAATTTTTTCGTACCCGTATATTTGTTAAAGTTAGAGAATTACCTATCTCGTATATTGTCCTTCTAACTAAAAATAGAATAGCAAATTATTGTCTTTATGTCAATAATAAAATTGTAAGGTTTAGAATCAGTTTTCGTAATGGTATAAAAAAACATAACCTAAAAATAGATTAAGAACACTACGTTTGACAGGTTTTTTGAAAAATTCGTTTTATAATGTTGACTTTGAACTGTCAAGTTTCACCCTAGACAAATCGTTATGCTCATGGGAAAATTTACTGCTGATTGCTTTTTAGAGGAGTCTGTATGGGAAAAAGAACTGAGTCGAAATCGAAAAGACAAATGATGAAAGAACAACGCATTAAGCGCCAAAAACAACAGCGCTTAATCACCTTGGGTATCATTATTTTGGTAGTGATTATTATCGCTGGCTTACTCATCTACCCAAGTATTAAACAAGCTAACGCTCCTGTTGGAGATATTGTCCAGATTACACCCATTGACCGCCCACAGGTGAATTTCAACGCTACTGGAGACCCTAACGCGCCAGTTCACATGATTGATTATTCAGATTTTCAATGCCCGTATTGTGGGCGGTTTGCCAGAGAAACGGAACCGCTGATCATCGAAAATTATGTTAAAACCGGAAAAGTCTATTTTGAATTTATCCCTTATGGACCAGGCGGTATGGCAATTGGACAAGAATCGGTCGACGCTGCTTT
>DAOTVW010000205.1:0-8319 GCA_034436035.1 Anaerolineales bacterium | reverse complement strand
AGTTATTCCCGATTCTGAAAGAACGCCTTAAACAAGACGCCTCCACGTTGAGCGGGGGACAACAACAGATGCTTGCAATTGGACGCGCCTTGATGGCTACTCCAAAATTACTCATGTTGGATGAGCCATCCTTAGGGTTAGCGCCACTCCTTGTCGAGAAGGTATTTGAGACTATCCAACGCATTCATGAGGCAGGAACAACCATTCTCCTTGTGGAGCAAAATGCCCGCGCTGCTCTCTCCATTGCAGATCGAGCATATGTGATGGAAGTCGGAAGGATCTCACTTGAGGGATCAGGCAGAGAATTGCTTAACAATGATGAAGTGCGTAAAGCATATTTAGGAGGGCGATAACAACGATGCAAAATATTTCGCTGAGGAGAATGAGCTAATGCCGTTGAATTTAAGCCCTAAAGACCGCGAGATGCTGGATGGAAAGTATGGGGAGGCTGCCAAGTTAGCTATGTCTATCGTTGTGCGCATGGCTGAAGTGCTTGAGGTGGATGAACTGATGGATATTTCCCAGGCTCATATTGATGGTTGTGGGTTGATGAGCGATGCCAGCCTGGATTTTGCCGAAACGATGGCACGCTTAGGAGGCAAAGTTGCTGTTCCCACTACTCTGAATATGATTCCCCTCGACCTCCAAAATTGGGAAAAGCAAGGGGTACCACAATCTTTTGCTAATAAAGCTTTACGTATGGCGAAAGCCTATATCGATATGGGCTGCATCCCCACCTGGACGTGTGCCCCTTACCAGGGTACGCTTACCCCTTTTTTTGGACAGCAGATTGCTTGGGGAGAGTCAAATGCCATTGCCTATGCTAATTCCGTCCTTGGTGCTCGCACAAACCGCTATGCCGACTTCTTCGATCTCTGTGCTGCTATTACAGCTCGTGTCCCAAAGGAAGGATTACACTTAAAAGAAAATCGCAAAGGGCAAATTCTTTTCCGTTTGATGGATATTCCCGAAGACTTTGAATGGGATGATAGCTTTTTTGCTACCTTGGGCCATCTGATAGGACGAATCGCCCAAAACCGCATCCCAGTCATTGAGGGGTTGAGGGGTAATATCACCAGTGATCAACACAAAGCGTTTGGCGCGGCTGCTGCCTCAGCCGGTGCAGTTGGGTTGTATCATATCGTTGGGATTACCCCAGAAGCACCTACTCTCGATGCGGCTTTTCAAGGGGCGCAGCCAGAGGAAATCGTGGAAATTACACTAGGGGATCTTCTTGAAGCCAGAAAAGATCTTTCAACCATCCATACCAATGATATAAAAATCAACGCTGTAATTCTAGGTTGCCCTCATTTTTCCTTCACAGAATTCCAGCGTCTGGCTGAGAGCATTGAAAAAAACCATAAAAAGCTGCATCCAGATGTCCGCTTTATCGTTCTAACGAATCAAATGACCTTTAGTCTGCTTAAACGCAGTAATATTTTTCAAACCATTAATGATTTTGGTGTAGAGATTGTGCTCGATACCTGTGTGTTTCACTCTCCCATTGTCTCTGCGAAAGGGCAGGTGATCATGACCAGCTCAGGAAAGTGTGCTTATTATGCTCCGGGTGAATTAGATGTGAAAGTGGTTTTTGGGAATCTCGAGGAGTGCGTGCGTTCAGCAGTGGAGGGTGAACTATACCGTGAGGTGAAACCATGAGTCAGGTCATAAAGGGTAAACCCATTGTTTCTGGAGAAGCCAAAGGGCAGGCAGTTGTCTCTAACCAGCCAATTAGTTTTTGGGGAGGTGTTGACCCCATAACTGGAGAAGTCATTGACCGACGGCATGAATGCTCTGGAACTGTTATTACAGGGAAAGTATTTGTGTTTCCTACCGGAAAAGGTTCAAGCACCGGAAGCGCAGTTTTGATGGAAAGCATCCGCAATGGAAGTGCGCCTGCTGCAATCATCAATTGCAAGACCGACCCTATTTTAGCTTTAGGTGCAATCGTAGCGGAAGAACTGTATCACAAAACCTTACCCATGGTAATCGTCTCTCAGGAAGATATCGAGAATATTCAAGATGGAGATAATTTGATCGTTCAACCGGATGGAACCATCTTGGTCAATCCGTTAGAATGAACATCATTTTAGAGATTTATTAAGGACAAACTTGTGACTTATCCAGATGTTGTCATTATAGGTGGTGGAATTGTGGGTTGCGCCTGCGCCTATTATCTCACGCAAGCAGGTGTTCGTGTTCACCTGCTAGAGAAAGGCGCTTTAGGTTCCGGCGCATCGAAAGCTGGTATGACTCACATTGTCACATGGGAAGAACCGGAAACCCACCTCTATCTCTCCAGAGAAAGCAAACGTCTTTATCAAGAACTCAGCCAGGTTCTTCCAATTGACATTCAATATCGGGAGACAGGCAGCATCGCCATCGTCGAACAGCCACAAAGTATGGCATCCTTTGGTGAGACGGTTCGTCGTTTACAAAAATGGGGGGTAAGGTGCCAAATTTTAAGTCCAGATGAATTAATTGCGATGGAACCCCGCATTGCTGCGGATGTTGGGGGTGGGGCTTATTTTGAGGATGACGCCCAAGTTAATCCTCTTTACACCACCCAGGCGTTAGCACGCGCTGCCCGGGAACGTGGCTCTGTGATTGAAACCTTTCGTGAGGCTATTGGCATTGAGTGCTCAGCGGATCAGAAGAGGGTAACTGCAGTACAAACGGTGCAAGGGCGTATTCCAACCGGCAATGTGGTAATTGCCGCCGGTGCATGGAGTGGACAAGTTGCCAATACCGTCCAGCTGGAGGTCCCAATCTTACCCCGGAAAGGGACAATGGTTGTCACTGCTCCATTGCCAGGGGACTATTTCTCTTGCAAGATTTTGCTTGCCGCCGGTTATATGGACTCGGTGAGGGATGGAAGTAGCAGTGGTGTAGCGGTGGCAGCCAATGTTCAACAAGTGAAAAATGGCAACTTGATTTTGGGCAGCAGCCGTCAATTTGTCGGCTTTGATGCTTCCGTAGATCCTACCGTGGTATCCAAAATGATGAAGCGCAATTTGCGGTTTTTCCCGGACCTAGCAAATGTAACCGCCATTCGCACATGGGCGGGTTTCCGGCCTTATACCCCTGATTTATTACCGATTATATCGGCTGTCGATACCATTGAAGGGCTGTATATCGCTGCAGGGCATGAAGGTATTGGGATCACTGAAGCGCCAATTACTGGAAAATTAATCAGTCAACTCATAACAAAAGAAACAACAGACATACCCTTAGGGAATTTGTCTTTCTCCCGTTTCAATAAGTCACATTAAATTATTTTATGGAGGATTTGTAATGGAAAAAAAATATCGAGGAGTTTTTGCTGTAACCTGTACGCCTTTTGATGGTAAGGGCGATCTGGATGAATTAGCTTTGAGAAAGCATATTCGTTATCTTATAGACACGTGTGGTGTTCATAGCATCATATCCAATGGAAGCACTGGAGAGTTTGCTTTTATGACGGAGGCGGAACGCACACGCGTTATGGAGATAACATTAGATGAAGTCAATCAAAAAGTTCCCGTCATTATCGGTGCAGCCGCTTGCTCTACCCGTGAAACAATTCAAAATGCTCAGAGGGCAAAGGATGCAGGCGCTGATGGTGTGATGGTAGTTTCGCCCTATTACGGCAGTCTTTCTCAGGAAGAGCTCTATCAGCATTTTGCTACTTTAGCTCAAAGCGTTTCTATCCCGATTATTGTGTATAACAACCCTGGCACTTCTAAATCGGATATTCTCCCCGCGACGGTGGCGCGCCTGGCTGAGTTTGATAACATTGTGGCGATAAAAGAAAGCAGCGGAGAGATGCAACGAGTATCGGAGATCATGCGCCGTTGTGGTGACAAGATTGAAGTATTATGCGGTTGTGACACGCTTGTGCTTGAGATGTTTCAAATGGGCATTGAAGGCTGGATTGCTGCACCAGCAAACTTGATTGGAGAACTTTGTGTAGAGTTATTTGATCTCGCGGTGGAACAAAAAGATTTTAATCGAGCAAAAGAATTGTATTATAAAATCCTGCCACTCACGAGTCTCTTCGAATCATCCGGTAAGTATGTACAATTAGCCAAAGCCGGATTAATGATGCGGGGAATGTCTATTGGTGAGCCGCGTAAACCTTTATTACTTCCAGATTCTCAACTCCAGGAGGAATTGAGAGCGATTCTGGATAGCCTGGGTTTGATTTAATCGACTCTGGTTTGTAATTGGTATTTTCTTTGGTTGATGAAGGATAAGACAGTTAGAGAATACAGCAAGATATGAGAATAATTTTGAAGCCCATCGGTGATCTGCGAGATTACTTCGGACGAGAACCCCTGGAATTTGAACTTCCGGAAAACGCGACAGCGAAGGACCTTTTAACCATCATTGGTGAGGGTTGGGGGCCTAAGCTGCCCGCGTATCTCTGGGATGTTCAAAAAGGCGCTTTTCGAGGAGCGGTTTATCTGGTGGTTGATAATAAAGTGATCCAGGATCTCAACACCCCGCTTCATGATGGGATCGAAGTAGTCTTGCTCAAGGCTTTGTCAGGTGGTTGAATTGGAAAGATTATCATTCCCAATAAACATATATTTGGAGGAGCCATGGAAAACGAATTGAAAGGTTATGCTGGTAAACAGATCCGCATAGATTTGGATCGATGGGAGGCTCACATTGAAGATGTCTCAGCGGAGCTCTCTCGGAAGTTTTTAGGCGGAGTTGGTTATGGGGCTAAGATTCTTTATGATGAATTAAAGCCAGGCATAGACCCACTGGGTCCAGAAAACCTCATGGTCTTAGCGACCGGTGTGCTCAGCCTCAGCGAAGTGCCCGGAGGCGGATCAATTGAGTTGTGTTTTAAGTCACCGCTTACAGGGTTATGGGGCGAGTGCCGCGTGGGAGGCGATTTTGGACCGGAATTGAAAAAAGCTGGGTTTGACTATGTCATTATAAAGGGGAAGTCCCCGCAGCCAGTGATGATTGAGATTCGCGGTCAAAATGTTGTGTTTCATAAAGCCGATCATCTTCTGGGAAAGACGGTCTCCGAAAAAAGTGCTGCTATTCGTGAAGAATTAGGAGATAAACGCTTTTGTGTGTTATGCATTGGACCGGCAGGTGAGCATCTGGTGAAAATTGCTTCTGTCATGGCGGATGACCGTGCTGCTGGACGATGTGGTGTTGGAGCGGTGTGGGGCTCGAAAAATCTGGTGGCTGTAGCGGTACGGGGTAAGGAAAAGGTAGTCGCTGCTGACCCAGAAGATTATAAGAAATTCCTCAAACAAACTCATGATGAAATTAAATTAAACCCCATGTTCCTTGGTCTGCAGGAATTTGGGACGATTGGCGATATCCCCAGCAATGATGACGGCGGTGATTGGCCCACCAAGAACTGGCAATCTAACTCTTGGGGGAAAGGGCAAGAATTGTTTGACCATTTTCAGACTCACAATTTCATCCGCGGTTATGGTTGCTACAAAGGCTGTACCATCGCTTGTGCGCGTGAAGTACACGTCGAGAATGAACGCCGGAAAACCCCCAAACATGGCGGCGCGGAATACGAATCCATTTCCTGTTTCACGGCTTATATACTAAATGAGGATATGGATGCTGCTGTCCACGCCACGTATTTATGTAATGAGCTTGGACTGGATACCATCTCGACTGGATCGGCAATTGCTTTTGCTATGGAATGTTACGAGAAAGGGTTGCTCACCAAAGAAGATTGCCAGGGCCTTGATTTGCGGTGGGGAAATGCGGAGATACTCCCCACTATTCTGAGGATGATCGCTTATCGGGAAGGAATCGGAAATTTGCTAGCAGAGGGTGTGAGAAACGCAGCAAGGAAGATCGGCCGTGGTGCAGATGAATTTGCTATCCATGGGAGAGGGCTGGAAGCCCCGGCTCACGATCCACGCTCTGGAAAAGCTTTAGCTATCACCTATGCTACCTCCAACCGGGGTATGTGCCACATCCATCCCTTAGAGGGTATGGCATGGGATCGCGGCAAATTGGATTGGGGCTTACAGAAATACGGGCTTCCTGATCCGAATAAAGTGGATCGTTGGGATGAAGCTGGTAAAGGATCTGCCGTCAGCCTATTGCAAGATGGGTTGGTGTTGCCCGATGTGCTCGGTACGTGTAAGTTCTACATGTATGCCGGAGTCACGGTGGATCATTGGGCTGGAATTATCGCAAATCTCACTGGTTGGGATATTGACGGCGCCGAGTTACTCAAGATTGGCGAGCGAGTGATCAATCTGCAACGGCTGTTCAATGGCAGAGAGGGCCTCTCTGCGAAAGATGATATGCTGCCCGCTCGTATGTTGGAAGTTCCGGCCTTTGGTAAATACAGCAATACGCCAGAGTGTGTGTTCCATGAATTTAATTCGGTAATGCAGGAATACTACCAAACACGAGGGTGGGACCCCGTAACGGGAATGCCCACTCCAGAAAAACGGGCAGAGTTAGGATTGGATTGATCCCATGCGGAAAGATGATAAAGGTCAATGACTAGACTTCAAGGAAAAGTAACTATCATCACGGGCGGGGCTTCAGGGATAGGTTTAGCTACCGCCCGATTGTTCCTGCAAGAAGGAGCGAGGGTGGTCTTGGCAGCGCGCAACGAGCAACGCGGCAGGGAGGCATTGCGTTGCTTGTCGTTTGCTGGTGAGAGAGTGGTTTTTTACCCTTGTGATGTACGTCGTAGCACCGATTGTGATAAAGTAGTTCAGCAAACGGTTGAAATGTTTGGCCGTTTGGATATTTTATTCAACAATGCAGGTGTGGTATATATCGACCGCGCGGTTACTAACACCTCCGATGAGATCTGGGATGAAACGGTAGATATTAACCTAAAAGGGACATTTCTCATGTCTAGGGCTGCCATCCCGGAAATGGTTAAATCGGGAGGCGGTGTCATCATCAATAATGCCTCGGTATTTGGTCTGGTGGGCGGTATGGGAGCAGCGGCTTATTGCGCGGCAAAAGGGGGAGTGGTGCTGCTCACCAAAGCGATGGCGCTTGATCATGCCGCCCAAAATATCCGAGTAAATTGCGTTTGTCCCGGAAGTGTGGATACACCGATGTTACAGGCTGAAATGGAAGATTTAGGAGGCGTAGCTAAGATGAAGCAGGTCTTTGCGGCGCGGCATCCAATGAACCGCATCGCTTCTCCAGAAGAAGTAGCTCAGGTTGTGCTCTTCCTTGCCTCCGATGAATCCTCGTTTGTGACAGGAGCTTCGATCCCTGTGGACGGAGGCCGCACTGCGTGGTAAATGATGACGAGAGTCATAAATAAAAGCATTTTATTCCAAAGGCTCATGCGGATTTTACAGGCGATACCACACGAAGGCCGAATCGTACTTACTAACGCTATTCAAACTAGCCTCGAGCTGTACAAAGTGATGATCCCTTTGCTCATATTGACGCGCATCTTAGAAGAAACTGGGATAATCATCCTGCTGGGAAACTTCCTTAAGCCATTGATGGGAATCATTGACTTACCTGGAAATATGGGTTTAGTCTGGGCGGCATCTTTAATCGTAGGGACATACGGTGCTTTATTGGTGCTGGTAAACTTCATTGCTTCTACACCATTAACAGTGGCGCAAATAACGATTCTATTGACTATGTGCCTGATTGCGCATAGTTTGCCAGTTGAAGCGGTCATCGCTCGTAAAGCTGGTCTGCGTATAGGATTTCATATCCTGTTGCGAATAGGTGGTGGCATTTTATTTGGGTTGATTCTGCGCTATTTTTACCAGGTTAGTAACACTTTCCAGGAAACCGCCAAGATCTTAGTCCCAATTTCCATTCCTGACACCTCCTTATTTGGATGGATCAAATCTCAAATACAAAACCTTGCCTCAATATTCCTCATTATTTTCGGCTTGATGGCATTGCTGCGCATATTGGAGGCTTTGGGGGTTGTCTCCCTGCTGGTAAAAATCTTAGGACCTGTTTTGCGCCTGATTGGAATTGGTGAACCAGCGGTCCCCGTCACGATGGTAGGGATTCTGCTGGGATTATCTTATGGTGGAGGGCTAATCATTCAGGAGGCGAAATCTGGGAAAATCCCCCAGCTAGATATGTTTTTTTCCTTGACCTTGATGAGCATTCTTCATAGCCTCATCGAGGATACGATTACTATGGTCATGTTTGGAGCTGAACTTATCGGATTGCTTTGGGGACGTCTGATTTTTACCTTTGTGACTGTATTTGTGATAATGAAATTGATTCACTCTGTTCCCGAGAAGAGTTTTAGACGCTACTTCTTTTCGCCAGCTCGTTTGGTTGGATGAGGATATAGCTTTATGATGAGATATTACCGCGAGAAAAATA
>DAOTVW010000204.1:0-1916 GCA_034436035.1 Anaerolineales bacterium | reverse complement strand
GTGTTCCTTTGGAGTGGCATTTTAAGTTTTTGGAGGAGATAGAGAGGGGTGGTGGAGTGTGTTCTAGGGTTAGGTTTTTGGTGTGTCCTGTTTGTGGGTATAGGGGTGGTGATTTTCTTGTTGATGTGGTTTTTGTTGATGGTGGTTTTGGTAGGCTTAGGTTGTGTGGTGGGGGTTGGGGTAGGGTTAGGAGGGTGGTTGGTTTTGTGTGTGGGAGGTGTTCTGCAGGGTTTAGGTTGAAGGGTTGGGAGGGTTAATGTTGATTTGTGGATGGATTGTGGTTTAATTTTATTGATTAGTGGTGTTTGGGTGATTTTTCTTGTAGAGTGTGTGTTCTAGGGGGTTGTTTTGTGAAATTTTTGAGGTTATATGGTTTACTTGCTTTATTTATGATAAGAATTTTTTATTTTCATAATCTTGGGTTTATATGCGGGTATATTGTTATTTAGTAAAAAAATTATAAAGATGTAAAAGTATACTTTGGTGCGAATATGAAGACCGCTTTTATTGAATATGGAGATGGGGTTATGAAGATTGAGGTTCCGGATAGTGCTACAATATTGTCGCCTAATGATCTGAGGCATGATCCGCCCGCTGTTGACCCGTTTAAGGCTACACGTGAGGCGCTGGAGAATCCTCTTGGTATGCCTCCGTTAAGGGAGATTGCGAAACCAAACTATAATGTTGTAATATGCTGTCCTGATCGCGTTAAAGGTGGTGCACATGAGCTTTCACATAGGAGGGTGAGTATTCCAATAATTGTTGAAGAGTTGAAGAAGGCTGGTGTAAGTTTGAAAAATATTAGGTTGCTGTTGTGTAGTGGATTGCATCGGAATAATACTAAAGCTGAGCTTGAATGGTATCTTGGAAAGGATATTGTTAACATGTTCTGGCCTGACAGGCTTATCTGGCATGATTCAGAGGATAGGAGTAAGGTTGTGAACTTCGGCTACGACAAGTTCGGGGACGTTGTGGAGGTGAGCAAGTATGTTGTTGACGCTGACCTAGCGATCTCAATAGGCCATGTCTTAGGTAATCCTTATGGAGGATATAGTGGAGGGTATAAGATGGTTGCGACAGGCATGACGACATGGAGGTCTATTAGGTCACACCATTGCCCTGACGTAATGCATCAGCCAAACTTTATTCCAGCAGGCACTAAAAGTTTGATGAGGGAAAAATTTGACGCTATTGGGAAGGCTATAGAGGAGGGTATGGGTAAAAAGTTCTTTTTCGTAGACGCCGTTCTCGGCACGGACAACCAGGTTCTGGGAGTTTACGCTGGAGAAGGGGATTTGGTTCAAAGGGAAAGTTGGAAGCTTGCGGACCAGCGTACGAACGTGTACTTGGATATAGATGAAAAATTCGACATTCTCGTGTTCGGTGAGCCTAGGACGTTCCATTATGGCCCTGGAATGGGGACTAATCCAATATTAATGTTGCAGGCATGTGGAGCACAGTTGACGAGAGACTATGGTGTGTTTAAAGAGAATGGTGTTATTATTTGTGCGTCTCTTTGTGATGGTTGGTTCAACGACGAATGGTTCCCTTCATATAGGAAAGTCTATCAGAAGCTTCAAAAAATATCAGATTTCGCTGAAGCGTCAAGGTTCGAGGACGAGGTCTCAAACGATCCAGAGGATATCTACAAGTATAGGTTCGCATATGCATATCATCCGTTTCATGCCCTTTCCATGGTTTCGATGGGAACTATAGCGTTAAAGCATACTAGTGCAATATTTATAGTGGGCGCACGTGAGCCAGGGTATGCACGAGGCATGGGATGCCAGCCGAAAAACACGTTCGAAGAAGCGTTAAAGGATGCCAAAAAATATGTGGGCAGCGACCCAAACATACTGGTACTCCCAGAATGCTTCTTGAAACCGGGCTTCCACCTATTTAAAAAATAGGACTAT
>DAOTVW010000203.1:0-2620 GCA_034436035.1 Anaerolineales bacterium | reverse complement strand
TGAGCGTTTAACGTTGATGAGCATTCCCATAATAGAAGGTAAGGCGAGAAAACTTTAAAGGTTTCGCCTTCTAAAACGGTTCACTAGACCCGTAACATGCCGCGGAAACCCCTGCTGCCATAATAAGAAGAAGCGCTGTTGTGATACACAAAGACATGGTCATAGCGCCGATCAGCAAAAATGGCACCGCCGAGTTTTCTTATGGCCGGCGGTGTTTTCAACCAGCTCGAAGTTTTTGTATCAAAATTGCCGAGCTTCTGCAATTCTCGGTATTGCTCTTCGGTTAATATCTCGATTCCCATTACTTCCGCCATGCCCAGCGCACTATTTTCGGGTTTGAATTCTTTTCTGGATTCGAGTGCTTCTTGATCGTAACAAATATTTCTGCGGCCTTGCGGGCTTTCTGCTGAACAATCGCAAAAGATGAATTCGTCCGTTTGGGTGTCGTACCCAATCACATCCGGCTCTCCCCCCGTTTTTTCCATTTCGTTGAGTGACCAAAGCTTTTGCGGTTGTGCTTCCAATTTAGAAACGACATCTGCCCAATGAATGCCCTGATGCCTATGCTGGTTATGCTCAAAACGAGTGCGCAATGTTTCGAGGATTTCAACCTTTTGTTCGGGTGACAATTCTTTATGATCCCTATTTGTGTTTTTCATCTTCCACTTATCCTAAGTGTATCATACCTCAATCAGCGATTTCGATTTTCATTGTCGGGGAATATCGCAGCCAATCGAGAATTTGCGTATATTGACAATCGGTTTTTATTATCCTTTGCTTCGTCATCCGCTTTTTCCCTGAAGATATAGTCAGCAAATATATTTTAAGCAATTTCATTTTGCATAGTAACTACTCAGCTACTATTGCAATATTGTTATGGGAAACAATTATCCTGACGAGTATGTGTAGCCATCTCTCGACCGACACCTGTCATGGCGAGATTCGACTATACCGACGGAAGGCGGCACTCGAAAAGGAAATGACAAGATCAAAGGCTTTTTGTGTGATAGCAAACCATCCACGAATATTACACGAATGCACGAATAGTGCTATCATTCGTTTATTCGTTGCCCATTCGTGGACGGTTTTCGTAGCAAATTATCAGCACAACCTGTAGTGGTAGATAGTTACATAATTAGCTTATTTGCTGCGCTCTTTGTAAACTCAGCATAGTCATATCCCCTCAATAAATCCAATCGTGTTCATCTTGTAAATCCTGTCGATATTTGTCATGAGTAGCGAAGCGAAGCCATCTCCCTGCCGGATTGGAGATTGCTTCGGTCGCAAAGAACGCTCCTTCGTAATGACAGCTGTGCTGAGTAATTACGTTGCATATTTGTTATTATCTGCCTAAATATCAACACAACAACCCCATCGCCAAACATGATGCAGGCGAAATAGAATGTACACCAATCGTAGAAAATCTTTAAAGGGAATGTCGCAAATGCTTCTCATCCATCAATACCTCGGCAAAATTCAGTTCACGCTCATTTTTTAATAACACTGGGTTTGAAACCGTGATACTCCGCCTTATGGATATGGTTTTCTCCACCTCAAATATACTGGCGATTTTCATCCGCTTCGAAACCAAAGCTCCCCACGGTCGAATTTGGTGTAAAATTCTTGGATGAATTTCGAGGCAAACGATCTCTTTTTATAGTATGGCAGACATTCAAATTCTCCTCACCAATGATGACGGTATTCGCTCGCCTGGTTTATGGGCAGCCGCCAAGACCTTGAGCGAAATCGGCTATGTCCATGTGGCTGCCCCGCGGGAACAATATTCCGGCGCGGGCCGCTCTTTGCCTTCCACCTCAGATGGCATCATCCAAGAACATACCATGCAGGTAAACGACAAAGAATGGACGGTTTATTCGGTCGGCGGTACACCCGCCCAAACCGTCCTCCATGCGGTGTTGGAAATTTTACCGCGCTGCCCCGACCTGGTTGTTTCGGGGATTAATTATGGGGAAAACCTTGGGACGGGTATAACCGTTTCCGGCACGGTCGGAGCGGCGTTAGAAGCAGCCTCCTTGGGTATCCCGGCTTTAGCTATCTCGCTCGAAACCGAAGCCCGCTATCACCTCTCTTATTCGACTCAAATCGATTTCAGCGCAGCTGCTTATTTTGCCCGCTACTTCAGCAACTTATTATTGAACTGCCAGCTCCCCTTCGATGTGGATGTATTGAAAGTGGATGTGCCCTCGGACGCGACCCGCGAAACGCCATGGGAAATTTGCCGCCTCTCCCGCAAGCGTTACTATGAACCCCTGCGCCCCGACCGAACCTCCTGGAGTCAACCAGGGCGGGTGGGATATCGACTGGCGCAGGATTCAAATGAAGCCTTGCCGGGCACGGATTCATACGTCTTGCGCGTAAGCCGGCATGTCGCCGTCACACCCCTGAGCCTGGATATGACTTCTCGGGTTGATCTGGCTGAGGTGGAAGCCTGCCTCCGCCGTATTGGTTAACGCGGGGATGACCCTATGAAAATGGCAAAGATCGAATCCGCAGTGCGTGTCGCTCTGGATTTTTATCGCGCTTTCAATCAGCATGATGCCGGCGAAATGATCAAACTGGTGAGCGAAGATTGTACCTATGAACATGCCAGCCCAGCCCC
>DAOTVW010000202.1:0-3471 GCA_034436035.1 Anaerolineales bacterium | reverse complement strand
CAATGCGCTGTATGTCAGCGGGGAGGAGTATCTGCGCGAACTGCAAGCACTGTGCGCGGGCGGATACATGGAGATCGAGGAGCTGATCCCTGTACCGGCGGATTTCACCGGTTTCGCAGAGACGCGCATAACCGGGCCGCCCGCCGACCCTGCGCCGTTCAACCACCCGACCAAGATTGTGGTGATGAGGGTGAGGAGGAAGGGAGAGTCATGATATACTCGGGCCTGCGCCTGGAAAGAAAAAAGAATATTTGAATCAACGTGATTATTTCAAGGCAGAAGCCAATATGTCTTGCTAATGGTTCTCGAAAGATATTCTCAACAAATTAGATGGGAAGCATCTGGATGGAACTGAAATTGACCTTGGTCATCTTAATTTTATTCGCGATCCCGGGCTGGTCAATCTTGGGAATAACTAAAATATGGAAGTTTTTTGAGCCATTCCAAAGATGGTGTATCGCGATCGGCGTAGGAATTGTATTTTATCCAATTTTATATTATTTTGCTAGATTAGTACCAAACTTACATTTGGGACCAAACAAGCTAATTGCTATTCTTGTCGTCCTATTTTTAGTGATGGTAATATTTTTACGGAAAGACTGGAAACAGTTATTTTATTTCGAGATATTAGAGGTTATTACTGCTGCAGTCATAATTGCTACACTATTTACTAGACTCTGGATGGCACATCTATATCCATATCCGGCCTGGACCGATTCTTTGCATCACACCCTTCTGACATTGCTAACGGCTCAAGATGGCAGGCTGCCCTACACTCTCGAGCCATTTGAGCCGGCCAGCTTAGATATGTACCATTTAGGCTTATACGCGATTACTGCCACAGTTCAGAATCTTACAAATGTGCCATCTTACACAGCATTATTATGGACAGCCCAAATTCTGAACGGGTTATGTGGCTTAGGGGTATTTCTAGTTGTTGATCGTCTGGCTGGTCGCAAGGGGGCACTGGCCGCAACAGTCTTTGTCGGATTATTATCCTTTCAGCCTGCCTGGTATTTTAATTGGGGGCGCTTTACTCAAGTCTCCAGCCAGGCGGTCATCTTGATCGCATGGCTAGTTAATTTAGAGACTATTCGGACCTGGAGAAGAAACAAGGAGACCAAATCGCTTATACGATGGGCCTTTATTGCAATCAGTGCTTGGTTGAACGCTGGAGTATTCCTCTTACACTTTCGTGTAGGCGGTTTTTACATTCTATTACTTGGAATTTCGATTGTTTTTGAATTCTATAGCGCATGGAAAGAAAAAACGACGTTGAAACTAATGGAAGGGATTGGTGCAATTGGCTCAATATCTTTGCTACTCGTCTTGCCGGTTCTAATCCCGGCATTGGGTGTGTATCTCCAACGTACATTCGGCCCTCAGATAATTCAACAAACAAGCACTGGTGCGGGATATTTGAAGAGGAATGCTTACTTTGATTATACTTATCAGACAGTTCTTGATTTAGGAGTAAAACCCTGGATGGTTATAGTAGGTACAATCAGCGCACTCATTGGATTGATCTATCGAAATATCCACTCAATAGAAATGTTATTATGGATGGGAGTATTATGGGTGATTGGGAATGCATATCATGTAGGATTATATTGGCTTAGTTTCAGCAATTTCTTCGGTATCTATATTATGTATTATTTGCCGATCTCATTATTGTTCGGCTACGCCGTCGAGGAATGTTTTCGTCATTTTAAAATATTAGGCGCGCCTTCATTGCAAAACTTTTTCCTAATAATCCTGTTACTGCTCGGTTTCATAAGCAGCCACTATCGAGTAGCGGGGGTGGAAAACTACCGACAATTCGTTACGAGCGACGATATAACCGCGATGGAATGGATCAAAGCTAATACACCCCAAAATGCTGTTTTTGCAATAAATACTTCTTTTCCTTCGGGTATCGCTCCTTATGGAACGGATGGCGGTTATTGGATCCCCTATTTTACCGGTAGAAAGACCACAACTGGAACGATGTTAGCCTCATTAGGGCCTACTGATTTTGTAAGATGGATAACTACATCTTCTGAACAGGTCACACAACTTGATCAAAATCCTCAGGCAGCCAATGAACTCTGCCAGTTGGGTGTACATTATGTCTACATCGGTAAAAAGGGGGATCCTTTTGAGGAGGGATTAAAAGCGGATAAAATTGTCCAGGCCTCAGGAAGCACCATTTTGTACCAGAAGAATGGGGTGACAATTATAGGACTGTGCCAAAAGCAGTGAAATATTAATATTTTCTTCTTACTTGGTCAACGATGTTATTTAATAACAACAGATATATTGAGATATTCATAGGACGGCAGAAATGAAAATTTGTGTAGTTACCCAACAGGTCGGCAAAGTTTATAGTGGCCCCGGAGTCCACTCGAATAATCTGATAAGATCTCTGGTGATGAGGGTGAGGAGGAAGGGAGAGTAAGAAATGTTTCTTAGCTGTGGTATAAATTGTTATTGAGTGGGAAGGTTTTGAGAACATCTCAGGCAGATTGACGTGCTACGTCAGGAAATGAACAGACCATCCCCGCTATGTCATCCGGCCATCGTTTCTAATCATTATTATGGTCATATGAGGTTGGCAATCGTAGGTCCGGTTTACCCCTATCGCGGAGGCATCGCTCATCACACCACCCAGATGGCTCAAAAGTTCTCGCAGAATGGTGTAGAGGTGGGCGTATTCTCTTTCCAGCGACAATATCCGGCGTTTCTATATCCGGGGAAGAGCGATAGGGATCAGAGTGCCGTTACCTACCCGGTTGAAGCGCGTTTTGTCCTCGATCCCCTCAATCCGGCCACCTGGGTTAAAACCGGCCACGAGATGGCTCGTTTCAAACCGGATGGGGTGGTCATTCAATGGTGGGTGACCTTTTGGGCGCCTGCGTTTGCCCACCTGGCTGGCAGCCTGGGTCATCGCGGCATTCCCGTGATTTACGTGATTCACAACGTCATGCCGCACGAGACGAGGTTTGTCGATCGTTTTCTGGCGCGGCTGGCTTTATCCAGAGGAAAGGGATTTATCGTCCAATCTGCGCGAGAAGAAACCAGGCTGCGCCAGTTCTTACCCAATGGTGACATCCGCGTCTGCCCGCACCCGGTTTACGATTTGTTCAATCAGGGTGCGATGCCGAAGGATCAGGCCCGTCGAGCTTTAGGGCTGCCATTGGATGCGCCAGTGGCGCTTTTCTTCGGCATCGTCCGGCCGTACAAAGGGTTGCGCTATTTGATTGAAGCCATCGCAAAGCTGCATGAGCGCGGAAGGGATGTGCATCTCCTTGTAGCCGGAGAATTTTGGGAGGATGTACGCCAATATGAGCGGCAGATCCGCGATCTGGGCCTCGAGGAATGGGTGCACGTGGATAATCGCTACATTCCAAACGAGGAGGTGGGGAAATACTTTTCCGCTGCGGATATGCTGGTGGCCCCTTACGTGGATGGGACGCAGAGCGGGGCCATCAA
>DAOTVW010000201.1:0-5548 GCA_034436035.1 Anaerolineales bacterium | reverse complement strand
GATTATCCAGATTTGCAAGATGTGCAATGATACTCATTTGCTCAGTAAGTAGTCCATAATTCTGAGAGGAAACAAGAGTTGCTCCAATTTTCGTCCCAAGCGGAATCCCTTTTTCCGAGCGGAGGTTGCGGATAGCACGGATGATTTCTTGGATTAAGCTGAATTGAGAAACTTTTTCTTCTTCCCAATCTTCACTAGGACGGGGCGTGGGCCACGGTGCAATAATCAAAGCCTCAGGCCAACCATGAATTGGCTCAAAAGCAGAAGAATGGCTCATAGCAGCTTTTTTGAGATGCCCCCATAACTCCTCGGTGACAAATGGGGTGAATGGATGCAGTAAACGTAAACATAAATCTAAAATATTGACTAGAGTTTTGGCGGTGTAGAAAGCCTGATCCCCGCCTTTTTGAATTTGTATTTTCGCAATCTCGATATACCAATCTGCAAATTCACTCCAAAAGAAGTCATAAATTTGGCGACCCGCTTCGCCAAATTGATAATTTTGGAAGAGTCGCTCCACTTCACGAATGGTTGCTTGCATTCTTGCCCAAATCCAAGAATCAGCAAGCGTCCATTGCGGTGGCTGTATGGGTTGCGTGGGAGCTTGCGCAAGACTGCTAATTACAAAGCGGCCGGCATTCCAGATTTTATTAGCAAAATTACGATTCGCCTCTACCTTTTTTACACTGAGGTTGGTATCGTTTCCTGGAGTTGAACCGACCAGAAGGGTGAACCGCAAGGCATCGGTACCGTACTCGTCCATTACTTGTAATGGGTCGATGACATTGCCAGTTGTTTTACTCATTTTGCGTCCATGCTCATCGCGGATTAATCCATGCAAGTAGACAATTTCAAACGGTGGTTTTCCAGTAAACTCTAATCCTGCCATGATCATGCGTGCTACCCAAAAGAATAAGATATCATACCCTGTTTCTAATACAGTGGTTGGATAAAAATATCGATAATCTGGGGTATCATCAGGCCACCCTAAGGTGGAGAAGGGCCATAAACCAGAGGAGAACCAGGTATCCAATACATCCGGATCTTGATAGATATTGGTGCTATGACAATGTTCACATTCCGTAGGGTCAGTTCGGCTCACTGTGAGTTTTCCACATTGATTGCAATACCAAACCGGGATACGATGCCCCCACCAAAGCTGCCGGGAAATACACCAGTCTTGGATATTTTCCAGCCAGTTGAAATAAATTTTTGTAAAGCGCTCCGGGATGATGCGGATGCGACCATCCGCAACTGCTTTCAAAGCTGCATCAGCAAGCGGTTTGATTTTAACAAACCATTGGGTGGAAATCATTGGTTCGACAATCTCTCCTCCCCTTTGCGAACGGGGGATGTTCATCATGTAAGGTTCTTCTTTGATGGTCAAACCAGCTGCTTGCATATCCTTCCAGATATTGATTCGTGCTTCAAACCGATCCTGTCCTTGATAGGGACCGCCATTTTGATTGATATGGGCTGTTTCATCGAGCACGGGAATCATTTCCAACCCGTGTCGCAACCCGATTTCATAGTCATTTTGATCATGCGCTGGTGTAATTTTTAAAGCACCGCTTCCAAATTCACGGTCGACATATTCATCAGCAATGACCGGTATCACGCGCCCTAAAATGGGGACAATTGCTTTTCTTCCGATAAAACGTTGATAGCGTTCATCTTGGGGGTGGACGGCGACCGCCGTATCGCCCAGGATGGTTTCCGGGCGAGTGGTAGCAACGGGAATAAATTCTCCTTGTTGCTCCTCATTTTCAGGTACCAGCATGTACTTAAAATAATATAAGGTGCCCGGTTGTTGGGTATATTCTACTTCTAAGTCGGAAACGGCGGTTTGCAAACCGGGAGACCAATTGATCAAACGCGGTCCTCGATAGATTAAACCTTTTTCATAAAGGCGAACAAATGCCTCACGCACAGCCCGTGATAGACCTTCATCCAGGGTAAAACGAGTTCTTGTCCAATCACAGGATGCACCAAGGCGGCGAATTTGATTAAATATTATCCCCCCATATTTCTCTTTCCAAGCCCAAGTGCGGCGTAAAAATTCTTCGCGACCAATTTGGGAACGGGTTAATCCCTCAGCCGCGAGGGCTTTTTCTACCTGAAGTTGTGTAGCAATTCCAGCATGGTCACTACCCGGTACCCATAAAGTTGGTTCTCCTTTCATGCGGTGGTAACGAATCATCAAATCTTCCACAGAGACGAACATTGCATGTCCGAGGTGTAACTCTCCGGTTACGTTTGGTGGAGGTATGGATATAACGAAAGGTTTTATATTTGGGTTAAAACCCTCTTTGTTGGGATCATTCCAGGGCTGAAAATAACCCTGCTTCTCCCAAAATTGATAAATCCGTTCTTCTGTATTTTTGAATTGGTATGCTTTCGGTATCGCAGTTTGTTCCGTCATCGATTCGCTCCTTAATTAAAAATCCTTTCGTCCAATGAGGACGAAAGGAGAATTCTTCCGTGGTACCACCTCGCTTCACCATGTTCTGGTGCGCTTATTGGGGATATCTCAGCCAACAAATCGGTATCCAAATCTTGTGATAATACATATTGATGCTGAGTCAACCCTTCTTGGGATAACGGACCGACCGTGCTGTTCTACTATTGGGATGCCAAGTTCTTCAGCATTTTAGATAGGCGACATTCAGTTGGGCTTTACCTAGGGGGCTCTCAGCCTTTGGCACCACCTTCTCTGCAGGTTATACCCAACTTACTCTTCCTATCGATGATTATTTGTTCAATTTTTAATCAATAATTTGTTATTACTCAGTTCTGTAGTTAGCGCATTTGATGTAGTAGATATCAATAAAAGCTTATGAAGCCATCTCTTGCTGGTGCCTGTCATGACCAGCAAAGCAAAGCCATCTCCTTGTCGTGTAGGAGATTGCTTCGGTCGCAAAGAACACTCCCTCGCACTGACAGCTGCGTTGTCTAATTACAATGACTTTATTATAACGATAGATAGAGGATTGGTCAATGTAAAAGGAGCTTGTTAATTCAACGAGGAAAACTAATTTATTTTACGAGATTTATTAATCTTTGATTAAGATTCCTTGACTTTGTGATAAAGACTATGCTATCCTATCACCATTCATCATCTTGGAGAAAATCAATGGTGCAGAGAGAACGTATAGCTGATAATGTATATAGCTTTCAAAGCGAAGTTTATGCTCAGGTGACTTCTGGGGCGGTCATTGGTCCGAATTGGGCAGTTGTCATTGATACGCTAGCTACCCCTGAGGAGGCAATGGAAATTAGAGATTTCATTGAACAGGAGTTGAGCGTACCAATCCGGTATGTGATTAACACTCATTATCACGCGGATCATAGTTGGGGAAATTGTTTCTTTCCTGGTGCAACTATTCTTTCCCATAAATTATGCCGTGATTTTTTAGAAACCAAGGGTATTCCAGCCTTGGAAAAGGCTAAAGAGCAGAATAATATCTTTCGCAATGTGAAAATTGTCTTACCCCATATCACATTCAGTGATGGAGGGATGAATTTGCGTGTGGGAAAGAAGAATTTGTCTCTCATGCGATTGCCCGGTCATAGTGTAGATACAGTGGGTGTGTTGGTTGAAGAAGATAAAGTGTTGTTTGCGAGTGACGCTGCTATGTCTCTTCCTTATATTGTGGATGGGGATTACGATGCGATGGTGAATACTTTGAAAAAGATCGGGAAAATGGGGTTAGAAAATATCATTATGGGGCATGGCGACATTGTTCTCCGTGGAGAAATCGATAATTTCATTAAGGATAATTTATCTTATCTCTCTGCAATCAAAAAAGCAGTACGCAAAGCAGCGAATCGAAAATATCCCATGGATATGCTAGAGACGATAACAGTGGAAGAGTGCGGTAAAAGCCGGGTTTTAATTGGCGGCTTGGCGGAAGAATTGCACCAAAGAAATCTGATAGCATTATATAAACAAATCTATGGAAAGTTACCGGAACGGTCACCCGATGATGAATATGATTATTATGAAGAAGATGAAGCAGAGGAAGAAGAATGATTTTGGGTCTGCAGATTTTGTTTCTTCTGTTTTGCGCGCCGGCCGACCAACCGTTCTGTGCCATTAATCAGACGGCGAATATTTGGCCGCAACGCCCAGAGTATCAATAATTCAGCGAATATGCCATAAAAAATATATTCCCAAGGTGCGTTAAACCAGATTGCACGTACAGCGAAGATAATGCTGGCGATGATCGCAATGGACATGGTAGTCACGGATGCATAGCCAACAAAATATAAGATGGCTAAAGCGATGGGGAGGATGATTGCTAAACTCGGAAACCAAAGCCCCGCAGCACCACCCACGCAAGATGCTCCACCGGCGCCGCCTCTAAGGCGAATTTTACCCTGCGGTGATTTCTCAATCAGAAAAATGGAGTAATTGTGCCCAATAATCGCTGCAATTGGAGAGAATACATGGATCCATACCAGATCAGGAACAAGCCACCTGGCTAACCAAACTGCCAAAGTTGCTTTAAATCCATCCAACAAGGCAGTGCCTACACCAGCCCATAATCCCGCAGCTCTTCCCGCGTTAGTCCCACCTGTTCGACCACTCTCAATTGTACGGATATCCTTTCCGCTAATCAGCCGTACGAGGATCAGTCCAAAAGGAAGTGAGCCAAGGATATAAGCTGTAATAAGAATAAGCACAGTTTTGATAAACATAGATTACTCCAACTCTTTGTCTAATGGTCTAACACATAAAACAAAAATTCGTTACTTTGTTTTGATTATTTTAATACTTTTTACTGTTTCGTTTTGAATTAAAAAACCAGAGGCAAGCCAGTTATGGTTTTGAATGGTATAAATGATATACACTACATCTGGGTAATATGCCTCTGCAATATCGGTTATAGAAGGATAAGCAGGCCCAGTAGGGTGAGAATGCACGATGGCGAGCAATTGCCAATCTTTTTTTTCGATTTCAAGGAAAGCGTTCAATTGTTCTTGCGCGTCCATGCGATATCGCACCGCACTATGAAAAATATTGGTTATCGGAAACCATTGCAATACTTGATTTTTTTCCCCCGCAAGCAGACCACATCCTTCTTCCGGGAGGCAATTTTCTAAGTGTATTTGCATTTCCTCAAAAAGGGTAGCGGGAATTTTGAGTGTTTTATCCATCTTTATTTTAGCCAATACGCCAAAATCCAGCAGAGAAAAATGATGAGTATTGGTTCGATTAGAATATACTTCAAGTTGGGCGATGAGTGCAGACGAACAATAAGTAAAAATATCGCATAGGTGGGGCCCAGGAGAGCAAGGCTATAAGAGATGGGGGAGATGGGCCAGTAATGAAGAGCGGTGGCTAATTGACCGGAAACGAGAGCGATGAACGCAGACTCTAAAAACATCCAATGTTGTGGAAAACGTAAATTAAAACTCCGTAAACTAACCAGAAAAGATGCTAAGGTGATGGTTGGTAAAGCAAATATTAGCCGATAACCAAAAAGAAAAATAGCCAGACAAAAAATGAAATACAATGCGTATGAAACGGAGATCAAGCCAGATG
>DAOTVW010000200.1:0-2964 GCA_034436035.1 Anaerolineales bacterium | reverse complement strand
AGTGTTACAATATTATTATCAAAATTGTAAGGTTAAAAGATTGATTTTGGATCGAATTATCACTATAATGAGACTATGAAGGCAGCTTGGCGGTGCTGGGTTCAACGTTTGCGCTCCCATTCCCTTTCTGGTCAGGGATTGGTTGAGACAGCTTTGCTGTTACCGATCCTGTTCTTAGTTCTATCGGGTTTAGTAGAATTTGGCTTCCTGATGAACGACTTCATGGTCGTGCAAGATGCCAGCCGCAACGCCGCCCGCTTTGCAGTGGACAATGCATACAATGCGCGCGACGGTGTCCATGATTGTGCAACCACCAAGGATTTCTATCGTCAGATTGGTTGTGTTGTCAATCAAGAGCTGGAAAGGGAAAAACCGGATGTGCGCATTGATTTCAGCACCGGCATTGATGATGTGGTGGTTTCCGCTTTTAGCGTCGAGGGCGGGAATCCCCCCAAGGTCAGTGCGCGTTTCCCAGAAGGAGAGGGAGAGGCGGGTTGGTCTTATTCTTTAGATGAGACCGGCACGCGCAATCAATCCTCGCGTTTTTCCTCCGCTCAAATCGCTGCCAAATTGAGTGCCACTGCGCCAAGCACAGGATATGTATTAGTGGAAGTGTTTTATTCTTATGATCAAAAGTTGAAATTGCCATGGATAGATGCATTCTTGGCCGATCCGGTCGTATTTCACGTTTATACCATTATGCCACTCAGTTCCGCCGAACCAACCCCAACCAATATCCCATGAACACAGCGAGAGATAAAACCACGATAAATAGACATGAACACGCCCAGGCAATGATCCTAGTGGCGATTGGTTTTCTGGTGCTGCTGGCGTTCGTTGGGCTGACCACCGATGTCGGACAGCTCTTCATTTACATGGGTCATTTGAGGCAAGCAGTGGATGCAGCATCCCTGGCAGCCTCGGGTCAATACCGCGAAGGGCGTACGATTAGCGAAATGCAGGCCGCTGCTGAAGAGGCAATAGAATTGAATGGTATCGATCCCAATTCTTACACGGTGACGGTGGAAACATGTGAGACCAACCCGGGGGACTCCCAACTATGTACCAATCCACCGCGTAAATTAATCCGCGTCACTGGACAATTGGACGTCCCTACTGTTTTTCTACAATTAGTTGGCATCAACACGATCCGCATTCATACAAGCACCATCAGCGAAGCAGCTTCGCTGGATGTCGTATTGGTCATTGATGTCTCGGAGTCAATGGGCTGGGATGCACCCAAAGGCGATCCGATGCGTGATCCATCGGTTTGTAATGCGGCGGATCCAGGCGGTGCAGATGGCTTTCCGGGCGAATGCCAGCCCTTTGAAGAGGTGAAAAAAGCTGCTGCCACTTTTATCGAGCGCATCCTCGATAAACCCGCCGGTGAAGAACAAGACCGTTTAGCGATTGTCACTTTTTCCACTGGGTGGGATCCTACTACAGAAATTACATCAACCCGCGTCCAAGGAAGTGGTTGGTACAACGATCGCACTCAGGCAATCAATTTAGTAAAAAGTTTGAAGATTTATCAACCCCTTAAATGCGGAGATGAACCTTTTGGACCTTGTTTGAATTACGATGGCAGTGGCAATTATTCTGGTATGTATTGCCGAACATGTTCAGATAATGATGACTGGTCCTATTACACAACGACGAATATTGGTGGGGGGCTTCGTTTAGCAGGCAATATGTTTGCACAACCACCAGTGCATGAAGAAGCGTTATGGGTGGTGATCTTGCTGACCGATGGCATGGCGAACGCAACCGATAGCAAAGAACATGATGTAATCCCTTCCTCGCATCCTTTCGGATTTTGTCCCGAAAATTTAGATTCCCCGCTTTGTGTGGATCAAGATGTGACCACGCGCCACCATAGTGGTAATGGTTTGTATGACGCGGAGGACTATGCCCGCGATATGGCTGATTTTGTCGCTTGCCCGCCCAAAAATCCGCCTGCTGCTTGCAATGGAACACACGGGCAGGGCGCCATTATTTTCACTATCGGATTGGGCAACGAGGTTTTAAAGACGGAAAATGAAATTCACAATAAACCTTATGGGGCATCCCTTTTGCGTTATATAGCCCGAGTTGGTTATTCCAATGATCCAGACCCTGCGAAAGATCCGTGTAATGATTATAGCAGTGATTATACTGCTTGGTGTGGGAACTATTATTTCTCACCAACAGGACCCCAATTAACACGGATATTTGAAGATATAGCCTCGCGTATTTATACGCGCCTGGTGCATTAAAGAATGGCGGTGATCTATGAACCAGATTGATCCCTCTCACCCTTGCGATCCAGATAACCCGGCGGAACGCTTCGGCCAGGCGATCACCGAATTCGCCCTCATCCTGCCTATCTTGCTGCTCTTGATCTTTGGCATCATCGAATTTGCCCGCCTGTTCCAAGCCTATTTGGTCGTAGATAATGCCGCCCGTTTTGGGGTGCGGTATGCAGTGACGGGTGAATATAATCCGGCTTATTGCGTGGATACGGATGATGGGCCAGATCAATATGGGGTAGATGGACCATGTAAAGGTGCTGCCAAAACTGCAGAAGAAGATGCTGCGCGGTTGCTTTCTATATACGATGTGGTGCGTGGGGTTTCTGGTTCGATTTCCATCCGCAATGGGGTTGGGGAAAATGACCCCGGCTGGTTCATGGTGTCGGTTTGCAGCACCCGCCCGGGATTTTATTATGACCCAGGCGTAGATCGCTGCAAAAACCAGGATGGACAATTGCAGGATGACCCCGGTAACCCGGAAGATGGACCAACGCGCGTGATCGTTTCGGTTACGTTTCGGCATCCTATGATATTACCCTTCATCAGCAATATTTGGCCCTCGGTGCGTCTACACGCCGAACGCTCGGGCATATTGGAACAATTCCGGGTCGCGCGGGTTGTAGGAGTACCTCCCCAAATAGTGATTCCAACCCCAACGGTAACTCCTACCGCT
>DAOTVW010000199.1:0-4953 GCA_034436035.1 Anaerolineales bacterium | reverse complement strand
GAAATGCTGGAGGGATTGGTTTTACCCGGCGTGGCTGTCTTACAAGACAAATAAAATAATGATGATTTCCAGGAAGGGAGAATTTTTTCTCCCTTCTTTTATATCAGCGAGCGGGTTTGTTGCCCGACATGCAAGTCGGGTTTTTTACCTGACAAAAACACTCACACATAACAGGCATAAATTTGAAATAACGAGGTGATTATGGATAAAAAGCGTGTCCCTTTGATAGCGGGTAATTGGAAAATGTACAAAACCATCGCGGAAGCAAGGCAATTGGTGCCGGAGCTAGTGCGTGGGTTAGATCCCATCTCGGGGGTTGAGAAAGCCATTTGCCCACCGTTCACTGCTCTTTTAGCGGCGAGGGCATTGCTGGAAGGTTCTACCATTCGCTTGGGAGCCCAAAACATGCATTGGGAAAACAGCGGCGCCTTTACCGGTGAGATCTCCCCATTAATGGTGGCGGAGCTGTGCACTTATGTCATCCTGGGTCACTCTGAAAGGCGCGCTTATTTCGGCGAAACCGATGAGACCGTCAATAAAAAAGTCAAAGCTGCTTATGGCGTTGGGTTAATCCCTATTGTTTGTGTGGGCGAGACATTACAAGAAAATGAAGCAGGAAAGACCGGCGAAGTGGTGGAGCGACAGGTGAAATTAGGCTTGCAAGGTGTCACCTTGACATTGCAAAAAGACGGTTCGGTCAACCTGGTGATCGCCTACGAACCAGTCTGGGCAATTGGGACAGGCCGAGCTGCCAGTGGAGAAGGTGCCAATGCGGTTGTTTCCCAGTTCATCCGCCCGAGCCTGGCGCAATTGTTTGGTAGCGAGATTGCTCAATCTGTGCGCGTGCTTTACGGTGGCTCGGTCAAAGCCAGCAACGCCAGTGAGTTTTTTAACCAACCCGACATTGATGGCGCGCTGGTGGGTGGGGCGAGCTTGAAAGCGGATGAATTTATTGGAATTGTTCAGGCGGCGTTATAACTTGGCTTAGCCTCCTTCCTGTGAATGGCAACTGATCTGGTTTGGTTAGGTTTATTGGTGCCTTCTTTTGTGCTTGTCCAACGACGGGTACATTGGGAGGCACAATCGCTTTTATACAACTTAACAAAGCGGATGGATATCGCTTTGGTCATTTTCTCTTTGTTCTTATTACCAGGGGTGGTTGTACATGAGTTAAGCCATTTTTGCATGGCGAAAATTCTGGGTGTCTCGATAGGCCGCCTTTCCTTGATCCCCAAAGCCTTACCGAATGGAAAATTGCGGTTAGGGTATGTGGAAACCGAAAAGGTGGATTTCCTGCGCGACAGCCTGATCGGTTTCGCACCACTCTTCGTCGGCAGTATTATCATCGGTATCATCGGAGTGAACAAATTGCAGCTTCCCTTGTTATGGAATGCTTTCGCCCAAAACCCGTTCTTACAAATTAAGCCCGCCTATACTTTTCTCATCCATCAAACGGATTTTTGGTTATGGTTTTATTTTGTTTTTGCCATCAGCTCGACGATGATCCCCTCTGCCTCCGATCGCCGTTCATGGTTCCTGATATTGATGTTCGTTCTCTTGATCGCGTTACTGGCATGGTTGTTTGGTGGAGGAAGCTGGTTAATCGACACTTTACGCGCCCCCTCCCGATGGAGTTTGCGCGCCTTTAACCTGGTGATTGGGTTGAGTTTGGTCACTCACTTGCTGGTCTGGCTACCCCTTGGCATTTTGCGCTTCCTGACCGACCAGAAATAATCAGATAATTTTACGTAAATTTTCTTGAGTTTCTTCCAAAACCTAGTATAATTTTTTGGTGATGGTTTTTGGAACATTAAAGTGTTTCATTGGTGAAGAATAGAAGAAGGCAAATTTGAAAATTTTCGGTATAATTTATGGGAGATAAATATCTCCTAAAGGACGGGTGGTTAATGTCGGAATATTGGTATGCTTTGCGGTGTAAGCCTCGCAAAGAAGACCTGGTGTATCAGCAGGTAGTCAGTCAAGAAATCACGGTGTATTATCCTCGCCTGCGGGTCAACCCCGTTAATCCGAGATCGAAAAAAATCAAACCCTATTTCCCTGGCTATATGTTTGTGCGGGTGGATTTGGACCGCTTAGGATTATCTTATTTTCAATGGATGCCGCATACCCTAGGGCTGGTTAGTTTTGGCGATGAACCAGCCTCTGTGCCAGAGCATTTGATCGCCGCCATTCAAAAAAGAGTGAAGGATGTGGCGGAAGCAGGGGGAGAGCTGTTTTTGGGTTTAAAGCCCGGCGACTCGGTTTGGATTCGAGAGGGTCCTTTTGCAGGGTATGAGGCGATATTCGATGCCCGCTTGCCCGGGAAGGAGCGCGTGCGGGTTCTATTGAAATTGTTGAGCGAACAACGGCATGTGCCACTGGAGTTGAACGCCGGTGTTTTGTCCCGCCGGGTTTGAGTGCGCCGGTTTTCCGTTGGATTATCGGTAGACAATCTGGTATAAGTAAGTCCGTTATAAAGGGGTCATTCTATTTCTCTATCATTTTGCTTCCGTATGTCGGAAGGGCGGAGCGCGGGAATTAGACAATATCCTTTCCTCACCGGATCCTTTTCCCATGAGGTTTGAGATTATACCCTTTCCTTCCGTGTGCTTGGAGGATGGGGTAAAATAACCCTTAACTGCGAGAATCGACTAAATTGGTGGACTCATCACTGGGTTTCCATCCATCTTTTCTTGTGGTGTAATCAACAGAAAAAGAGTTGAACATGACAAAGGCATTAATTACCGGCATTACCGGACAAGACGGTTCGTATTTAGCAGAGCTACTCCTTTCAAAAGGCTATGAGGTGCACGGGCTAATCCGCCGTGCTAGCACCTTCAACACCCAACGGATTGATCACCTTTACCGTGATCCTCATAATGGTGAAAAAGTCAGCCTCTACCTCCATTATGGTGACCTTGCCAATACCGGCAACCTGGTTGATTTAATCTACAACATCCGCCCGGATGAGGTTTACCATTTAGCAGCGCAGAGCCATGTGCGGGTAAGTTTCGATTTGCCCGAATACACCGGCGATGTGACCGGTTTGGGTACTATCCGCATCCTCGAGGCAATCCGCAAGAGCGGTATCTCTGCCCGCTTCTATCAAGCCTCTTCGAGTGAAATGTTCGGCAGCGCCAAGCCGCCCCAAAACGAACAGACCCCCTTTCAGCCGCAAAGCCCCTACGCCGCCGCAAAAGTTTATGCTTATTGGGTGACGCGCAATTACCGCCAGGGTTATCATCTCTTTGCCTGCAATGGCATCCTTTTCAACCATGAATCTCCCCGCCGGGGGGAAACGTTCGTTACGCGGAAGATCACCCGCGCCGTGGCAGCCATCAAGGCCGGCAAACAGAAAAAGCTGTATCTTGGCAATTTGGATGCCAAGCGTGACTGGGGTTACGCGCCGGATTATGTGGCTGCGATGTGGAAGATGTTACAGCACGACCGCCCCGATGATTATGTGATCGGCACCGGTGAAGCCCATTCCGTGCGGGATTTCCTCGATGAAGCGTTCGGCTATGTCAATCTGGACTGGCATGATTATGTGGAGATCGATCCTCGGTATTTCCGTCCCACCGAGGTGGATTATCTCCTGGCAGACCCCAGTTATGCTCGGAAAGAGTTAAATTGGGAGCCGCGCGTATTTTTCAAGGATTTGGTGCGCATCATGGTTGACGCCGATTTGGAGTTGATCGGGTTGGAATCCCCTGGCGAAGGGCGCAAATTGCTGGAAAAACATCACGGCAAATGGCACCGCTGGGAAAGCCAGGTGATTACGATGTGAAGGTTTGTGCGTCGGGTATGGAAACAACCGGGGAATCCGAAATAAATTTCGGGATACAAGTTGTAGGGCGGGATTCCAATCTCGCCGTTAGATTTGGACACCCGGATTGTTTGCACCGGCAGGGACTCAAGTCCCGCCTCATTCCATGAAAGTCTGCTCAAGCAGACTTGGCTTGAGTCGGTTTCAACCCTTCGGAATCGTGGTAACGTGGTAGCGTCGGGCGCGGAACCCTGACCTGAAAGAGAATCCGAAATAAATTTCGGGTTGCAAGTTGTAGGGCGGGATTCCGATCCCGCCGTTGGATTTTGACACCCGGATTGTTTGCACCGGCAGGGACTCAAGTCCCGCCTCATTCCATGAAAGTCTGCTCAAGCAGACTTGACTTGAGTCGGTTTCAACCCTTCGGAATCGTGGTAACGTGGTAGCGTCGGGCGCGGAACCCTGACTTGATGGGGAATCCGAAATAAATTTCGGGTTACAAGTTGTAGGGCGGGATTCCAATCCCGCAGTTGGGTGTTGAAACCCGATCTACATATTGTCGGATATGGAAACCCGGCATACATGATGTGTAGCAGGAGGTTATGATGAATCTTAGAAAATTGTCCTTGATCAGCCTGGTTCTGGCGGCGGCGTTCTTGTTCAGCGCTGTCCAGCCATTGGGCAGCAAGCGCGTTTGGCTGACCGTCATCAACCGTACCTGGGGAAAGGCAGCCATCCAGCTTAAAAGCGGTTCCACCAGTTATCAATTCAAAATCAAGCAGGGTAAAACCGCCATCTACGCCGTGCGGCCACTGGACTATAAAGCCACTTTCATGGGTTGTGCCAATCAAACCGTGCGGCGTAATGTATCCATGGCGCTGCCCTTGCGGATGACTTTGGTTTGTAATCCGAATGTGCCATTGGGTGAACCGGGTATGATCAAAGTGGTCATTTATTCCCCGCCCACGCAGGAAAGAAGGTAGCATCGGATATGGAAACCCGACCTACGGACCTGAATGAATAAAAATTCTCGCCAACGCATCCTGTTCATCCTGCTCGGTTTATGGACTTTTGCCCTGTTGATCTACACAGGGTGGAGTCTTGCCGATACATTCCTGAAAACCACCGCTCCAACCGCCTTGCCCTCTCAGCCGGTGTTAGCTACACTTGCCAAACAGACGCCCTTA
>DAOTVW010000198.1:0-9478 GCA_034436035.1 Anaerolineales bacterium | reverse complement strand
TGCTTCTAATAAAATAGAGGCAGATGCGTTTAAAACATTGATAGCATTAAAATCAATGAAAGCAGATGCCTGTACAATATAGTTAAGATTTGTGGATACTGAATTTGGCTGGGCTGCTAGAGTTCCTGGTAATCTACCCGGCAAGATAAAATTGTAAGACTTTTCAATGGCTGGAGATCCAGCATAAATAGAATAGAAACGTTGAATAGCAGGAGGAGCGAAGAAGGCGTAGGGCTCTGCGTTGAGCCATTCGTATTCGTCGGCGGTGACCCAGCGGTTCCATACTATAGCGTAAGTATATGAACCATAAGCGACTCTGTTTGAGTTGTATACGTCCAGCCCGACGCTAAAGTTAGCGCTTATATCTAAACTTGTTGGGGCTGTGGGAACGTTACTGGTATTGGTGGCAAAATCGCTGGCTGACCATGTAAGCATCCTGCCGATAGCCGCCGATCCCCCAAGAAGTTGCTCTCGGTTGTAATCAAAGCCTGCGCCATTCCACTGCCAAGTTGCCTTATTGGACCAGTTGATACCCAACTGATTCGGGGATGGAATCATCAGTCCGTTGGTATAGGCACTAACACGTTGATTGAGAACGCCAGCGTATGAAGATAGTATACCAAGAATATTAGCTCGGACAGCAAACGATAGCGCTGACTCGGAAGTGTGACCAGGAGGGGTAGCGTTTAGTCGAATACCGGCCGCTGCCACGTTCGGTACGGTAGCGAATCCCGACCCATAATATGCACCTGCGACTCCGTTCCCTCCTCCATAAAGGTAGTCATTAGGTGCTGACGATCCATACCATAAAGGCGCAAAAATAAGCATTCCTTGAGCAAGAGGGTGACCCCAATTAATTTGAGATCCTAGAGTTGGCTTCGCTTGCCCCCAACTCGCTGGCCTAATTAGAGTAGCCATATCTACCCCTTAGGCAGTCGTTGCTGTGATGCCCTGATAGCTCCAAGAAGTACCGGTGCCCAAGGCTAGGCCGGAATAATTAACTACTACTAAGCCCCATCTTTCGGGAACAATTCCACCAAAGGCATTTGCTACTGACCATGGTCCACTGGTATAAGTAATTCCTCCACTAGGTGTAGGAATTACCCCGATAAGACGTAATGATGTTGGGTTATTGATAGTAAATGATGCGTCTGTACCCGTGACGCCTTCGGTATAATGAGTGGTATCTACTGTTCCGTAAGCATACACATAAATTGCCTGATCGTTCGCTGTGGTCCCTGAAGCTAAAGGGACGATACCGACCACCAAAGCGTCGAGATAATCGTTTGTGGTGTTATCTACATATGCAGAGCTACGACCCACCGTTTGACTGGACGCCAAAGAATCAGTGGTGATGGTAATAGCTGCGTTTGTTGCATATGTAAGTTTGGTTACAGCCATTAGATACTCCCCGCAAAGTTTGTCCAAGCATTTCCCACAGCAGTAAGAATCGAAGCGTCATCAGATGCTTCAGTAATCCCACTTACAGCAGTAGCATAAACCGTGAATAGATCAGCATATTGAGTGGTTGCGGCCATAACTCTTCCAATAAGAATGACTCTATTGGAATGATTCACTGTGTTTGGGGGCTCTGTAGCTACCGTATCGGCATATTGCATCAATGCCACACGTACACGCTGATTTAATTGAGGATTTTGAGAGGCATTATAAGCATCGATAAAAGACATAGGGGCTCCTGTGAATACACAGATTATAGCAAATTAGTAATAAGTTATTACCATTGCATCGGCGGCACCAGCGGTCATTGTTCCAGAAAGCTCTAGAGATTGACCTGATGCAACAAATTGATGGAATACAGCAAAGTTTTCATCATTCAGGGCTGCTGAGGACGTATCCTCAGTCCATCCTGAATTATTGGTTCCGGTAGTATACGTTCCATTGGTGCTAAGATTTGCGAAGGCAATTCCAGAACGTCTTGTTGTTACCGATCCACTACTAAATGTACCTGTAGATGTTGTGGTAGCAGCGTTTGAAACGCTAACGTCAACTCCCGTTACATTAGATAGCTCAAAAACATCTACCTGAGGGAAGTTAACGGTAGAATTAGCAGCCGTCATGGTGACCGATACTGCGCCACTTGCATTAGCAACAGCAGACCAAAATGTAGTAACGAATCCATTAGTGGCATCTACTTCTAGATCCTTGGTCCAAGTATTATTAGCTGTGTCAGTAATGGATATTCCACCGTTGCTAGCACCATTGGCAGCGATTACAACAAGTTTATTTCCTGCTGTTACATTGTTTGTATAAGCTGTTGTAAACGAGCTACTGCTGGTCGCCGGAAGATTAGACTGAACAATAGTAGGGGCAGGTTTTGGCTTTACTGGAATAACAGCATAGCTGGATACTGGCTGATTTACACTTGAATTGATAGTAGATGGAGTAGATGTAGCTGCCGCTTGCTGATCATAGAATACATACTCATGAGCATTGCCTTCTGTATAAGCTACTTGAGAAGTATTTGTATCGACTGTTCCGGAGGTTAAATAACCCGCCAAATAATAGAGCACTAAACAACCAGCGGTTGTAGGTGTAACACTATTAATAGTTAGGGTCGGAGGACCACCATAAGTTGTTCCATGAGCCGCAGTAACATCTTCAGGAGTAGTATTGTCTGCATTTCTAACTAAAACGTAACCTACATCAAACTGATCAGATCCGGTACCTGGGTCAACCCATCCAGGTGCAGTATCACCTGATTGTAAAACTCGACGGAATACAGCCGTAGTCGTAAATTGGTTTGAGTCTGGACCAGCAATTGAAGTCCATCCAGTTGGAGTATTTGCAGGAGAACTTCCAGCCAATGATGTGAAGGCGTAACATACATCCCCCGGCAACCATCCCGTTGGGAACGCAGGAGTTAAGGTGCCTCCATAACCAAAATCGGCATTTGTAACAGCGGGTACAGTTAATGCAGAATTTACATTTATTGTGATAGAAGAGGTAGTGGTAGATGTACCCAATGATGTACTTGATGCTGTTACAGTAAATGTAGACGAGCCAATAGAGGTCGGTACACCCGAAAGTACACCTGCACTTGAAAGAGTAAGTCCAGTAGGAATTGTTCCCGATGCCACACTGAATGTAGGTGATCCGCTAGCTACAAATGTATAAGAATATGAAGTATTTACTACAGCATCAGGTGGGGTATCAGCAGAAAATACAGGAGCATTAGATGTGGTTGCTGATACTGCTGCGGTTGGCGCTGATAATTGACCTGAATATCCTGATCCATTGGCGCCCATTGTCCACACACGAAATTCGTAAGATGTACCACCCACCAATCCTGTAACCGTAAAACTGGTCCCTGTGGGCCATGTTGCAGGACTTGCTTCCATTCCGGCTAAAGTCCATGTAGATCCAGAATCAGAGCTATATTCAATCAGATAATAAAGAGCATTCGTCGCTGCTGTCCAAGAAAGCGCTACGGATGTATCGGTAATAGTTCCTACTGTCAATCCCGTAGGTGCAGATGGCTGAGATCCACCAGATCCCAAAGCGGGAGGAGTAATAACTTCCAGTTGATTAAAAATTGTTCCTAAAGGAGCGATGGCATTGTAGTTTGCTTGACCACCCATTGCAGTAGTAATTGGATCTGTTCCAATACCACCCTCGACCGACCAATCAGATTGCTGCTCAAATTGAATACCTAGACCCTGGTTCGGGTTGGTATTAGACGCTGTGGTAACGTCCATCACATACATACCATAATTGGCAATGGCGTCATAAACCATAGAAGCAATAGGGGTTAATCCAGTAGGCTTTGTGGTTCCCGCTTTCCAGGTTAAAAGCATACCTTCGGTAGGGCCGTTAGGACCACCTGTGTCCCCGGAGTCGTAACGAACGGCAGGAGGCCAATATGTTCCATTAGGAGGGTAGGTACACCAAGCTACGGTGATACCAATAGTATGATCAATAACCCCGCTTTTAATATCTGCTTCAGTGATCATAATACCAGAATAAGCCAATCCCGAAGCAGATAGTCCATAAGAACCAGGAAAGGAACCAGCAGCAGAATGAGCATTGGATACGTATCCTGCATCTGTACTTGACCACGCAGAGCTAGAATATGTCATCTGCCAAAATTCCCAGGCTTCTCCGGTAGCTGGGCGTACCATACACATAGGACCGTCCGATGCATTAGATGCAATAGTTTGAGCGTATGTGGGTACGGGTGCCTCACCACTTGGCAAGTTGGATGTGGTGGCGCTTACAGCTACCAATGGCTGACCAATGGGTACGACCACTAGTGGCATAAAGTTCATTGTGAGGTTGGTATATTGATCTTGAGCAAGCTGTGTAACTAAAGTTGAAACAACCTGAGCCGACCCAGGAGCTACCGTGGGACTAGCAGGTAGTTTTTGGCGAAATGCGTCCCATGGTGTCTTAAAATTAACATATACATTACGTGGCCGAGCCAAGCTGGGTCCTACACCCATTACTGCGTGTCTCCTCCCACCACGTAAGTATTAGTAGCAATAACCGTAGCCACAATTTGTGACCATTGCGCTCTAGCAATGAGACTAGAAGCAGTTTCTACTGTAGCTCCAGCACCAGCAACAAAAGAAGTAGAGCCTGCTCCCGATTGCAATACTCGGAATTCATCTCCAATTGTCATTCCTGTTGGGAGGGTGACAGTATTTGCAGCAGCATTATCCATAACAATTAATGCGCCTACATCACTGGACAAAACTGTATAGGTAGTGCCTGTTTGATTATTGATTGTTAGATTTGCGGCTGCACCGGTACCAATTTGCTGATAGCGACCGTCAAATGCGCCCGAGGTGGCAGCAGGAGTAGCAGTCCATGCTGCTAAATGTGGCTTAGGGGTGGTACCCTCTATTCCTCGGGTGACAGTCCAACTAACACCTGTACCATTAGCATTAGCTGTAACCAACATAATTTCATAACCACTGGTAGCGCCAAGATCAGCTTTATCCATCACTCGGATTTGCTGAGATGCGCTTAAAACAGGCCAGTTCTCATTAGTGGTAACGGTCCAGGTTTCTGAATTACCAGCAGCAGGAGCAGTCGTACCACCGGAGGTAACAGTTGCCTCGACATAATTAGTTAAAATATCGAGTGCCATTTAATACTCCGAATTACGATGCGCCTAGAGTCAAACCACCAGCAGCGATCGTTAGGGTACCAGCAGTATTAAAAGTCTGAGATGAAGACAATGCTCCACCTACCGCATAGGTGCCAGAAGTACCAGCAGACCAAAGACCGAAATAGGCTACAGTGGTTCCAGCAGGTACATTAATAGTCAAAGCGTTGGTATTTGCCATAGATCCACCAGACGCAGCACCCCAAGTCACTGCAACACGGGCGTAGGACCCTCCAGAAATCTCTGAGGCGCCCGTAGTACCCGGATCGGCTGAGTGTAGGGAAATATAAGCACAAGGCGTCTGAAGGGCAGTCAGAGCATCATTTTCAGCAGTTACAGAAGCACGGGCCATAAAGTACCTTTCAAAAGTTTGAATTCAATCTTTCGATGCTCTGATTACCCCACTAACAGGTTTTAAAGCAAACGAAACAAAACAACAATAAGGATGATAAGAATCAGAAGTCCAATAATTCCGCCAAGCCCCATAATGCCATCCTAAAAAAATACGGTGGGGTCCGAACCTTCGAAATAGGACCACCACAGACTAAGACGAAGTGACACACCCACCGTAAGACTTATGTTTTCACTCTTTAGCTGGTCTGAATGAAAACTAGACAGTAAGAAAGGCTCCCCAAGGAAAAGGAGCCTTTCTTAATGTTGCGGCTAGATTATTAAGAGATTTGAAATTATCCCTTGAGTACCGTTGCAATACCACGTGGATTCAGAATTGCCATCGATACCATTTCATCGAATACCCAACCCTTCCAGAAGGCTTCGACATTGTGATTTTCCTCAACGTCTAGCGAGTAAAGAACTGGGAATACACCGAGGAAGTCAGGGTTAGGTAGCAAGTACATTTGACCCTGAGGTACCATGATAGAACGCTGGAACTGGAATTCACCGAATGTGGTGATCTGCTCACCAGCAACGATACGGTCCTTGAATGCCCAACCAGTCGTGTTGATATCCCAACGGAAGAAGTCACGATAATCAAACGGATTGACAAGCATACGACCCGAAGGCAATTCGTGCATGTCGGTCTGAGCAACAGCGGTATACATCGATTGAGGGGTGAAGTAACCGGAAGCCTCATAAACCGTGTGGTTAGGGGTAACTACGTGGTCCGGGCGAGTAGCATAGTCAGTCAATGCAGCCTGAAGGATGATCAAAAGGCGACTATCCTCCTGCTTCATGATTGCCTGCTTGGTTTCGTCCTGAGCCTGCTCTACAGCGTTGATACGCAGATAGAAAAGGTCTTCCTTACGAATAGCAGGACGGGAAGCAATACGCCAGAATCTAATCGGTACACGCTTGCCTTCGAATGGGGTTACTCGTACTTCGCCTTCAGTACCAGACATGATATATGCCTGACCCAAGTCATCCCATACATCGTACTCAACCGGGGTACCAGGAGTTACCGGGTCCTCAATAAGTACGTTACGCAGAATGCCCTGATAACGAAGCTTAAGCTGGATAGGACCAACCATACCCACGCCAAGACGGCGGATACCATTTACTTCGTCCTGAAGGATCAAAGCAAGCTTCTTTACCTTGGCCTCATGGGTCAAAGTAGGAGCATTGCCGTCTCCACCACGACGACGCAAAATATCTGCAACGTAGTCGTCGGACTTCTTTGCTGTTCTAGGCTTCAAGCCACTTGCTGCGGCCACTAAATTAGACATTACTTTTATTTCCTTCTCTTAGATTGACCTGTGGCTTAAAATTACATTGCGTGACGAGGAGTCAAGCCGCCAATGGTGATGGAGGTTGGGCTGTTCACTGCGATTAGTCGAGCAACAGGCTGTGTAGAAGCATTAGCATCGGCACTCGTTACAAGCTGACCCTGAAGGCCATAAGTACCGGTGTAATTACCTTCAGCAATAGGACCACCGTAACCATTCAGACCAACAGCATTTGCTAGGTTAGCGGTACGACCGTAGATAAGAACATCTACACCATTACCTGGATCGGCCCAAGTTAGGCTAGCGTCGAATGCGGGAGCTAGGATTTCAAATTCAGCATCGGGATCTAGGGTCCAAATAGCAAGGGCAGAAATACCAGTCTCCAAAAGCTCGTCAACGCCATCTCCACCAATGTATTGACCTACCAAACCAGCAGGCTCACCTACACCATTGATTAGAGTGAAGTTTGGTCCACCCTGAGTAGAGCCGAAGGTCTGGTAAGGACCGGTATAACCGGAATAACCACTAGTCTTCATAAAGACCATACCGGGCCAGATCGGTACGCTGCGATTCCAAGCTGGATCCAAGAAACCGCTCTTAGGGGTTGCCTGAGTCCAAGCATAATTAGGACGGATCGTGCGCTTCAAATAGTTTTGATTTAGCTGTACTCTAAGCATTTTAATCCTCTCCGAATCGGCTAAACGATCCGTGTAACTTATTCAGCCTTTACTAGGCGTCAGTAGACTTTTAACAGTGTTTATGCGTCCCAAAATTCGTCATCTGATACAGCCGTTAGGCTGCCGTGTGACTGAATTGGTCCGGTACCGGCAAATGAAGCAGGCTCTCTATCTGTCATGGGACGAGGAACCAAGCTACGAGAGGCTGTTCTCGGTGCCTGGCGAGAGGCAACTACACCCTGAAGTGTTGCGATTTCACGATTGATAATATCGTTCGTCATATCGCTATTTCCATCAATGGCTGCCGAAATTACCAAGTCATCCGCATCGGCAGGAGCAATACCAGCCTGAATACGAAGACGAGCTAGGCGCAAAGACGAATAGGTACGATCACGACTTGCCGTGGTGCCAGGCATAACAGCAGGCGGGCTATCTGGAGCACGCTGTACGTCAGGTCCACCAGTACCCACTGATCCGCCAACAATAGGACCCTCTCCACCCCAGGTAATTGGGAAGGAAGGAGTAGCCTTGTCAGGATCTCCAACACGAACCTCAACAGGAACAATGGTCTGCTCCGGAGGTAGGTGTCCCTGAGTACCCTCAATAGGCTGAGTAACGTCAACCTGATTTAGATTCAGCGGTTCGAATGCCACTTCACCATAGGGCTGATCTACAGCAATTGTTGCGTCTGCTGATACATCTGTAATAGGAGAAGCACCCATCTGGGTAACATCTGCACGAGCGGCTGGCTGAGCAGCTTCCTGCTCGGTAACTACAGGAGCGCCAGCGGGTGGCTCAGGAATTGGCTGAGCAGGGTCACGCTCATCGGCGGTACGAATAAGAGCAGCCTTGTGGACCAAAGATGCATGGGTCTGGAAACCCTTTTCATTTAGAGATGCAAGTACACGATCGCTCTCGGCTCCGACTAATTCAGCTAGACGGAAAATCTGGGCCTCAAGCGTAGCGGTACGAGCTTCGATGGCTTGACGCAAAAGGCGCTCTTGTACACCAGCAGCAGCCTGGCGGCGTAACATCTTGGCATTTTGATTTAGAGCAGTAAACAAAGCTTGTCTGCGTGCTGCTGCTGGATTCTTCTCTGGCATACTAAAATCTCCTTCTGCCTTACTCAACCTTTGTGTGCTCTCATAGCTCATTCGACCGGACGTTTTAGGAATTTCCTTGGATGCTACTGGGTCGTCGGAGGGATCTGCATCACCTTGAGGAGGAGGCATTTGTTCATTGTTGGGATTATCTGTTTCATCGGCTACAGGAGTAGATCCAATAGGCTCTAGAATTCCTTCACCGCAATTGGGGCAAACATCTCCAGCCTCGTAGCCAGTTTTTGACTCTGCATCCTGATCTTCGGCATACTGCTGCTCATATTGTTCCTCAGGATTTACATTTGCTGGATCTTGAGGATTCTCGCTGGGATCTCCCTGCATACCATCAGGATCACCATCAGCGCCTTCCGGTTTATCAGAATTAGTAGGATCTACACGCTCAGGGCCGTCATCCATACTGATTCCACCGGCGGCTGAATCTGTGCTATTTTCGCTAGTATCCTCTTCGCCTAGACCACCTTCGCCGCTGTTATCATTATCATCTTGATCACTGGCATCATCATCTTGATCTTGCTTGGCACCCGATTTGCGGGCTCCTTGCTCATCATCATCGTCGGATGAATTTTCGGAGTCATCAGTGGAATCATCATTTGAATCCTGGTCATCTTCCCCACCAGGAGTATCTTGGGTATCTTTAGGATCATCCACATTTTCATTGGCATTATCGCCACTAGCTGAGCCGGGTAACGTAGAGATATCACTATCCTTTGTGCCAGTGTCGCCATCCTTATCAGGAATAGATCCACCAGAGTTAGGATTAGCTTCTTCGTTTTCTGCGTTTGGATCCAACAGATCATCTACCGCTGGGGCAGATTGGCCCGGAGCGGCAAAATATGGGTCGCCAGAATCCTCTAATTCTTGAGTCGAATT
>DAOTVW010000197.1:0-2799 GCA_034436035.1 Anaerolineales bacterium | reverse complement strand
CATTTTGGATTATCACGATATCCGCATTTATTTTAATTTCCACCATTGAGAATCAACCCACAGCAACATTGGCATGGGGGATCATTATGGTTGTTTTGGGCGGCTCGATTTTCCTGAGCAGAGTTCGTAATCGGTATTGGATATTTTGGACAATCATCCAAATCCTCATTCTATGCGGCATTCCATTTTCTCCGCTATGGGATATAAACCGCATCTATCAACCACCTTTTACCATTTGGGGTTGGTTGCTTTTAATAGCCCATATCTTATTGATCGGTGGATTTTGGCGCCATAACAAGCGGAAAATTAGCGAGAACCTGATCGGAGAACGATGGATTTTTGCCCTTTATGGGATCGGATTGACTGTATTAGCCATCATCCCATTCATCGCTGGTTATGCAGGATGGAAGAACCTCCTCGAAAGTGGCACAGGCTATGTTTATCCCACTACCCGTTCTCCAGTTGCTTTTTGGATTGGATTAGCCATCCCCTTCTTGTTTGTTATAGGGTATTGGATAACGCCAAAAATAAGGCTATCGTTCTCAAGCCATGCGAATACGGCGTTGAAATTACTCTCATTCGATTGGGCGATTGAATTCCTGCGTTGGAGTTTTCGTAAATTAGCGGATCTTTTTTCCTTTCTCAATTTGGTGTTTGAAGGGCAAGGGGGAATCTTGTGGGCTTTTTTGGTATTGATTCTCTTGGGTGGTTTTTTATATATGGTGACAGGTGGGGGGTAACTTATGTGGGTCGTAGTATTGAGATGGGCTGCATTAATCCTGATCGTTTTGGCAGGAATTTATAACCTCATTGGAAATGATTGGCGGAGAATAGGGTTTTCGCTTGCAATAGAATTTATTGCCATCTTTTTGTTTGCCACTCTCAATATCCCTTTTTCACTGGCATTGGTCAAGTTATTGGAGGGTTGGATGGCGATTGCTATTCTTGGGACTACTTTATCCACGCTTCCAATTGTGGATAAAACTATATTTGATCATGCAAATCGACAATTCAATGAAACCGATCCTTTTTCTCCAAAGCTATTCCGTGTTTTCTTTGCTGTGCTGATAGGTATTGCAATTGTGGTAAACATCTTTTTTGTGCATAATTTATTCCTGATGATAGATCGCGTCCAAACGATTGCTGGTTTATTCATGCTCGGGTTTGGGATACTCATGTGCAGCTTTCGCCAAACAATTTATTCCAGCGCAGTTGGACTTTTGACCTTTATGGGTGGGTTTGAGGTGTTGTTCGTCGCATTAGAACCGTCAGTCCTTTTATTAGGGTTGTTAGCAGGTGTTGATTTGGCTATCGCGAGTGTGTGTGCCTGGCTGATATACATTACTTCTGGAGCACCTGAATGAATGCTCCACTAATTTGGATTGGCATTCCAGCAGCGGCGGCGATCATTATGCTGCTAGTTTCGCGTTGGAAAAGGTTGGCAGTCGCGCTTGGCGCGGGTTTAAGTTTGATTTTAGCGGGATTAGCCTGGCTGTTACCAGTTGGAAAGTTAATTCAAATTGGCATCTTAACCTTTGAGATTAGTCCTGTTTGGACTATTTTGGGAAGACGATTTGTGCTCGAATCGTCGGATAGACCATTGGTGATTTTCTTCAATTTGGCATTGGCATTCTGGTTTATCGCCGCATTGGAATGTGATGTCTTTGCACCGTTCATCGCACTTGGAACAGGGATGAGCGCTATCCTTACCGCAGCTACCTTAGTCCAACCGTTTTATTATGGCGTCATTTTCCTTCTTATCGCAATGGTTTTGGGGGTGGGGATGCTGGCAACTGGCAGTCAGCATGTTGGAGCAGGGATGCTGCGGTTTTTAGTGTTCCAGACATTCGGCATGCCAATTTTATTATTAATCGGTTGGATGATGAGCAGTTTGGAAATTAACCCCACCGAAACGGCTCAACTCTTTACTGTCCGTTTGCTTACCAGTATTGGATTTGGTTTAATCTTAGCTATTTTCCCATTTCACAGCTGGCTGGGGATGATCGCGGAGGAGGGTCATCCCTTGCTGTTGAGTTATACCTTCTTTATCATTCCTTTCGCTGCCAATATATTTGCGATTTTATTTCTTCGTCAATCAGCATGGTTAAAGGACTCTTTATGGATCATTGCTTTTTTTCGCTTGAGTGGTTTTCTGATGACATTAATCGGCGGCTTGGAGGCGGCATTTCATCATCATATTGGAAAACTGATGGGCTATTCGATCATGGTGGAAATCGGGATCATGCAATTGGTGATCAGCCTTGGTTTTGTATCCACGGAAAGTGAATCCTTTCTTGCTATTTTGTTCCCGCTTCTTTTCGGGAACATGATTAGCCTCGGATTACTCGGATTATCATTGAGCATATTTCAGGGAAGCTACCAAACCATTGAAATAGATGAACTAGCCGGCGCGGGAGTTTTTTCCCCTTATAGCAGCATGGCTGTTTTTATAGCGTTGTTGAGCTTAGCCGGATTTCCAGTAACTGCTGGGTTCCCCGCCCATCTCATTATCTGGCAAAACCTCTTTCTTGATTTTCCCTTAGGGGGATTGAGTGCCATTGTAGGTAGTCTGGGAATATTAATTGGAAGCGTGCGCACGTTTTCCGTGTTGATGCGTGCCAGAGAAAAAGGTGGCAGGGAAGGAAGCGAAAACAGTTATCAGAAAATATTACTGGGAATAGGGATACTGGGTTTAATTATTTTAGGTCTCCTTCCCCAGATTTATTTTCCGCTCACCTTCAATCTTGGATTAATATTTATGGGGGGGAGATGATGTTAGCTAAACATTGCATGAACAGA
>DAOTVW010000196.1:0-1640 GCA_034436035.1 Anaerolineales bacterium | reverse complement strand
ACTGTGCCGGCTACGCAAGTTGCTGCTGGCGTCTTTGGTGCTAATGTTGGTAACGGTGATTTCACCTTCCCAGCTAATTTGTATATAAACGGCAATGTTGGAATTGGAACGACAGGGCCAATTTCTTCTTTGCAAGTATATTCCAATACCGCTAATAATCCGAGGACCGCGGCTATTGCCGATGCAGAAGGGAAAGATGGTATGTTAACGTTGAACGCGACAAATGGTTCTCAGGCTGGCAGTGGCGGTGGCATACTTTTTGGCGGCAATTCTGCTAATCAATATTTTGCCGCAATCAAGGCATTATTGACTAACGGTGGCGGAAACACAACTGGTGATTTGGCTTTTTCTACGAGAAACGCTATTGGCGATACAGCGCTAACGGAAAGAGTCAGGATAACAAGTACCGGCAATGTAGGCATTGGAACGACGGCGTCTGGGGCGAAGTTAGAGATTAATAATACTGCCAATCAGCCTGCTTTATCTATCGGTGATAATGGAACTGATAATGGAACTAGCTACGGAATGGTAAATTTAACTCGGCCAGCTGATACGACGCGAGCACACCTTGCGTTTATCAGGACAGGAAATTATGTCTGGCAAATGGGCTATGTATCGGGAACGAATACGTTTGGAATCTTCCCAAATAACTTTAGTGGAACGCAAGGGGTACCTACAATGGCATTTTCAGGTAGCAACGTCGGCATCGGGACGACGAGTCCTATTGGGAAATTGGATATCAATACTAACGGCTCGAGTGCAGAAGCAGCTGGACTGATTATTTCTGATAATGGTTCAAAAGTAGCTTCTTTATGGGATGGTTCTGGTGCTGGTGCACAAAATGGTTTGCTGAGCATGTATTCAGGAGGGGTTGAGAATATCAGATTATATGCTTCCAATGGAAGTCCGTCTTGGATAAATGCTGGCAACGTCGGCATCGGGACGACGAGTCCGGCGGCGAAGTTGGACGTGAACGGCGATATTGCTATAAGAGGAGGTTTTCGCACTACGGTGTTAGGCCCGTTTACATATACCTCAACAGGACCGGCAATTGACCTTGGTCATTTCCGTTCAGGCAGTATCGTGGATATAGATTTTTATGTGACTGGTAACTGCAATGATAGTGGTTCACATTATCGCATTGCCGTCCTAGATTGGAACCAAGTGCCGGTGGTGACCGAGTCACATGTGGCAGATATTTGCGGTGAAGAAAATATCACATTTTACTATAAGCAGATAGAAAATAACTATATATACCTTTATGCGCAATTTGGCAATTCGGCCAACAGCGACCCTAAAACAGTGTATGTTAAAGTAACTTCTAATGGACCTTTTGATAATAGCGTAACTGATCATACGGGATTTACTCAAGTACCTATTGCATTGTATATAAAAGGCAATAATAATGGCAACGTCGGCATCGGGACGACGAGTCCGGGAAGCACTTTAGATGTTGCTGGTACTGCCCAACTTAGAGGTGCAGCAGGTGGGACAGGGCTATATGTCAATTCAAGCGGCAACGTCGGTATCGGGACGACGGCACCTATCTTTAAGTTGCAAGCATATGGAATTGGTAATATAGGAGATGGTCCATTCATAGTTTCTGGCGGCGGAGCCAGCTATCAATATTATGACCAAAG
>DAOTVW010000195.1:0-53854 GCA_034436035.1 Anaerolineales bacterium | reverse complement strand
GCAATCGGTGGCAGCACCCGCTTGAAGTGATTGCGGCGAATCTTCTCCACCACCTTACGCACAAACTCTTCTGCAAAACCAGCTTCCACACAATCCTGCGGGCTGTAGCGCTGATCCACCAGCAAGTAGAGCAGCTTATCCACCTCGGCATAGGTGAACCCTAACTCACCTTCGTCCGTTTGCCCCTTCCATAAGTCGGCGGTGGGCGGTTTTTGGATAATCACCTCTGGCACACCCATGGCGCGGGCAAGCTGCCGCACCTGGGTTTTATATAAATCCCCCAAGGGATTGAGCGCGCAGGCAGAATCGCCATAGAGTGTGGTATAGCCAAGCAGGATTTCGGTCTTATTCCCTGTTCCCACCACCAACCCTTTGAAGACTTCGGATTGATCGTACAGGACTATCATCCGCGCCCGCGCCATAATATTCCCGCGCCGCATCGAACTCATCTCCGGATCGCGTTGAAAAAGCGGTTCCACCATCTCCGTGATCGGAATGGTGACCGACTCCACCCCTAATTGGTCAATCACCAACTGAGCATGTTCCAGGGAATCAGCGGAAGAATTTTTGTACGGCATCCGCACTGCCAAGACATTCTGAGCGCCAAGCGCTTCCGCTGCCAGAAAACAGGAAAGCGCCGAATCAATCCCACCCGAAAGCCCTACTACGGCGTGCTGAAAACCAGCTCGGGTGATTTCGGTTTTTAAAAAGCCACATAAGATTTGGCGGGTAAGGTCGGTATCGATCGTCAGGTCAATTTCGTGCATGTTTCCGTCCTGTTTTAGCGGTTCATTTGTGTGCTACGGTTAAGAATGCGCTCCAGTTCCCGTTGTACCAGCGCGGTGCGTTCATCGCGTAACAAGGGTAAACGCGCCCGGGTACGGTGCAGCTGGTTCATGTCAATTTCAGCAAATACCAAACTCTCCTGGTGATAAGGTGCTTTGAGCAATTCGTTTCCATCCGGATCAAATATTGTCGAACCGCCCCAGAAATTCAAACCATCCTCATATCCAACGCGGTTGGCATGGACAACAAAAGCAGTGAACAAACTGGCGTATGCCTGGTTGAGCTGTTCAACCCAGCGGGCGGACTCCAGTTGCGGTTTTGCGCTTAATCCTCTCCCGGGTGATGCAGACATAAAGAGAAAGACATCTGCTCCATCCAACCAAAGCAAGTATGGTGGAGAGGCATGCCAGAAATCCTCGCAAATCAACATCCCCATCCGACCGAAACGGGTCTCAAAGGCCGAGATATGATCTCCCCAGGCGAAAAAGCGCCCTTCATCAAATAAACCATAAGTGGGAAGATACAGTTTGTGGTGCACATGCATCACCTCCCCGCGCGAAAGATAAGCCGCTGCAATGAAGAAACGATGCCGGCGGTCTTCATCCACAAACCCAACCACGATATCCAACGAGCGGCTTTCCTGCAATAACTTTTGGAAGACCGGGTCATCAGCCGTAGGTGAATGGGCAACCGTGGGAGTTAAGTCCTGCAATACATAACCGGTGAGAGAAAGCTCGGGGAAAATCACCAAATCGGCGCCGCCCTGGCGTGCTTGTTCGATCCATTGCAAATGTTTGTCTAAATTTTGCTCCACCATTCCCAGATGGGTATTGATTTGGGCTAAAGCGATACGAAATTTCATAATTCTAATGATACCATAACGACCCAAGCTCGGTTAATCAAAGTATAATGAATGTAGCGAATATATCGCTTGGGAAGAAAGATGCTGTCATGCAAATACTTTTTAATCCTGATGTCGCCTACTTGATCCTTGTTGCTAGCTTCGTGCTGATTATGCTAGCAGTCATCACCCCCGGTACTGGTATCCTGGAAATCGCGGCCGTCTTTATTTTACTAACCGCTGCTTATAGTATCATCCAAATCCCGCTCAACCTGTGGGCGCTGCCGGTCATTGCAACCGCAGCCGGTTTGTTTGTACTGGCAATTTGGCGCACAAAACATCTCCTCACCTTAGGGATCTCATTAATCCTTTTTGTCATCGGTTCTGCCTATCTGTTCCGTGGTCAATACTGGTGGCAACCAGCGGTTAACCCCCTGCTCGCGGCCTTTGTTTCTGCAATTGTGTTAGGTTTTTTCTGGATTGCCGGACGAAAAGCCATCGAAGCCAGCCAGATCATCCCGCGCCATGAATTGACCCAGTTGATCGGCGCTGTCGGAGAAGCCAAAACGGATATTTACAAGGAAGGGACGGTCCAAGTGGAAAGTGAATTGTGGAGTGCTTATAGCAAGTCTCCAATCCCAAATGGCAGCCGAGTGCGCGTGATCAATCGGGATGGTTTTTTACTAGAAGTAATTAAGGAGGACGATCAACAAACTTCTTAAGTGAGGATAAAAATAATAGCTTCCATTAATTAGAAAGGATCGAAGGAGAAACCTAGCTTTATTCCTCACCCTTTTATAAAGCGTGAAGCGATTTACCATTCGACAAAATTGTTTTTTGATAAGGAGGTTTAGCGTGTTTATCACAACAGTATTCCAAACCGGCGGAACCCAATGGTACAGCGTGCTGACCTGTCTGATTGGGTTTGTCGTCATTCTCGCAGTCCTTTTCTTTGCCTCGGCAATCCGTATCGTACCCGAATATCAACGCTTGGTGGTGTTTCGACTGGGACGCTGCATCGGCGCACGTGGTCCCGGCATTGTATTGTTGATACCGGTGGTTGATCGAGCTGTCAAGGTCGATTTGCGCGAACAAGTGCGCGAAATTCCGCATCAAACTTCGATTACCAAAGATAACGCTCCGATTTCGATTGATTTCCTTTGGTATTACAAAGTCCTCGATCCTACCGAGAGCGTTTTACAAGTCGGCAACTTTGAGGCGGCTGCTCAGGGTATGGCAACAACCACCTTGCGTGCTGTCATCGGTGGTATTTTGCTGGATGAAGTGCTATCCGAACGTGAACACATCAACAACATGCTACGCACTCGTTTGGATGAAGTGACCGAACGCTGGGGTGTCAAAGTCACCAACGTCGAAATCCGCGAAATCATCCCGCCGCGCGAGGTTCAGGACGCTATGAACCGGCAGATGTCTGCGGAGCGAATACGCCGTGCGGTTGTCACCGAATCGACCGGCACCCGCGAGGCCGCGATTAATGTGGCAGAAGGCGAGAAACAAGCCGCTATTTTACGAGCGGAAGGTGAGAAGCGTTCAGCTATCTTACGTGCAGAAGGCGAAAAAGAAGCCCAGTTACTGCGTGCGCAAGGTTTTGCTGCAGCATTAGAAAAGATTTTTGAAATTGCACAAACCGTAGACCAAAAAACCATGACCTTGCAATATTTTGAAACGCTTAAAGCACTCGGCACAGGCGCATCAACCAAGTTTATCTTTCCAATGGAATTTACCAGCATGATGGAGAATTTCCTGAAAAAAGAATAAAGTGCCTTCCTCGGTGACGGTCTTTTGGCGGTGACCGTCACCGAGTGATTTACATTGCCGTATGTCCTATCTGCCCTACAAACCACCATCTTTCACCATTGAAATCGCAACCTGGCGAGATCTAAACAGCTTGCGGCAGCTGGAACAAATCTGCTTTCCAAAAGATTCCTGGCCGTTGCTAGATTTAATCGGCGTGCTTACCTATCCCAATATTGTGCGACTCAAAGCGGTCATCGAGAATCACATGGTTGGTTTCATCGCCGGCGACCGCCGGGATCATCAGCAAATTGGCTGGATAGCCACAATTGGAGTTCTACCCCAATTTCGCCACCAAGGGATAGCAACCTGCCTGCTTCAGGAGTGTGAGAAACGTCTCGCCACCCAATTGGTGCGTTTGAATGTCCGCCGCTCGAACCTGGAAGCAATCACTCTTTATAAAAATTTAGGTTATCGCCAAATTTCAACAATCCCCCATTATTACGAAGACGGAGAAGATGCCTTTATATTTGAAAAGGTTAATTCTCATTAATCTAGGTATAATTGGGGTATGGTTTTTCAAACACATACCACAGCAGCGCTTCTCGTAACTCAATCGGAGCAGCTTGAAGCGCTTGTCGAACACTTATTAAACGAACCCCTCGTAGCGATCGACACCGAATCAAACAGTCTTTTCGCCTACCAGGAACGGGTTTGTTTGATTCAGTTTTCCACCTCACAGCTGGACGCCCTCGTCGATCCGCTTGCATTGGATGACCTCAGTCCATTAGGGAAAATCTTTACCCATCCAGAAATAGAAAAAGTATTTCATGCAGCGGAATATGATCTGTTGTGCCTGCATCGTGATTTTCAATTTCAATTCAATCATCTTTTTGACACCATGATTGCCGCCCGCATCTTGGGGCGAAAACAAATTGGGCTTGGTTCTCTACTCGAATCGGAATTTGGTATCCACCTCAACAAACGCTTTCAGCGCGCCAATTGGGGAGTGCGCCCGCTTAACCAGGAAATGCTGGCTTATGCCCAAGACGATACCCACTATCTTTTGCTATTACGAGAAAAACTGTTGGCGGAATTACAATCACGCAATTTAGTGGCTTTGGCAATGGAAGATTTTACCCGCTTATGCCGCGTGAACGATCATGAAAACAATGGCAACGGAAAAAGTGATGATCTTTGGCGCATCAATGGCGCACAGGATTTATCCCCCCAAAATGCGGCAGTTTTACAGGAACTGGTCGCTTATCGCGATCGCATGGCGCGTAAACTGGACCGGCCGCTTTTCAAGGTATTGTCCGATCAAACCCTGCTCAACCTTGCCCGCTTTTCTCCCGCCACATTGGAAGATCTGGAACGCGTTCCTGCTTTTTCTCGCCGCCAAATTGAGTGTTATGGACATGGCATCTTGCAAGCTATCCAACGCGGCCTGCGCAATCCACCCTTATATCCAAGCCGTAATAATCGCCCAAGCGATGAATATCTTGAACGATTAGAACGCTTACGCAACTGGCGTAAAACCACTGCCAACCGCTTGGGGGTACCTTCGGATGTTGTCTTACCCCGTGATGTGATGATGCGTTTGACGCAAAATCCACCCCATACCCAGGCGGAACTCGCTTTGCTCCTCTCTGATGTCCCCTGGCGCCTGGAACACTTTGGCAGCCAAATCCTAACTCTCATTCAAAAGCGATAGAGGATAATTTTATGAAGATTACTTTTTATGGTGCGGCGCAGACCGTCACCGGTTCACAACACCTACTAGAAGTCAATAACAAACTGCTCTTGCTCGAGTGTGGTCTCTATCAAGGGAAACGACAAGAAGCTTTTGAACGCAATCGTAAATTGCCATTCCCGGCATCCAAAGTGGACGCGTTGATCCTTTCACACGCCCATATCGATCATAGCGGAAATATACCCAACCTGGTCAAAAGCGGCTTTCAGGGTCCAATTTATGCTACTCCTGCAACTGCTCATTTAGCAAAAATCATGCTGCTCGATTCAGCACATATCCAGGAAGATGATGCCGCCTATGTCAATAAAAAGCGCAAACGCAACGGTGAACCTCCCATTGAACCCATTTACACCATTGCCGATGCGCAAAACGTCCAGGAGCATTTTCACCCAGTCAATTATGATGAGCCTTTTGAACCAGTCCCTGGCGTTACTGCACGGTTTATTGAAGCAGGCCACATCCTTGGTTCTGCAGCGGTCTGCCTCGATATCGAAGAAAACAACCATAAATACCGCCTCTGGTTCTCCGGAGATATTGGCCGCCCAGACCTGCCAATCATCCGCGATCCAGTTATGCCCTCTCAGACCGACTACTTGATTATGGAATGTACCTATGGGGACAAAACCCATGACGATCCAGAGATGGCATACCAAGAGCTTCTCTCTACGGTAAAACGCACCGTTGAACGCGGTGGCAAGATCATTATCCCCGCCTTTGCCGTGGGGCGTACCCAGGAAATCGTTTATTCATTGCATAAAATGTTCAATCTGGGTGAATTACCCGCCATTCCGGTATATGTCGATAGCCCATTAGCTGTAAACACATCCGAAATTTTTCGCGAACATCCGGAATGCTATGATGAAGAGACGCGCCAGTTTATCCTCAACGACCGTCAACATGATCTCTTTGGTTTCAGCCGTCTCACCTATATTCGCTCGGTCGAAGAGTCAAAAGCGCTCAATGATCGGCACGACCCGATGATCATTATCTCTGCCAGTGGAATGGCAGAAGCCGGGCGGATTTTGCATCATTTGCGCAATAACATCGAAGACCCCCGCAACACGATTTTAATTGTTGGCTGGCAAGCCCCCAACACCTTAGGCCGTCAGCTCGCTGACCGTGCTGAAAAAGTCAAGATATTTGGCGAACCATATATCCGCCGCGCGGAGGTGGTCACCATTGGCGGTTATTCTGCTCACGCTGGTCAACCGCTCCTGCTTAAATATGCCGAATCAGCTTTGCCACAAGTCAAACAGATTTTTCTCGTTCACGGCGACCCCCCCATTGCAGCGATTTTCATGCAACGATTAGCAGAATTAGGTGTTAAAAACGTTCAATATCCAGAATTCCACCAGCAAGTGGAGGTAGATTAAACAGCGATGATTTCACCCAATTCCCCTATGCAATTTAAGTTCGTTGGGCATCAGGTTATCCTGCGCATTCGCAATCGCGTTTGCGAAACAGCAGATGAGCTTTTTGCCAGCGAGCTATTCCGCGAAGTGCTGCGCCACTTTGTCCAGGAGCTCTTACGGAAAGATTCCCCACTCTTATCCATATTCGAATTGCCAGCAGGACAAACGGTATCAGAAAGCGATCTCGATCAACTCACTCATGTCTTACAATTGTTGGCAAAAATGCCATTGGATTATGTCACCCGCTTGGTTGAAGAAGACCATCGCTTTGTCCGCCAGCCGGATATCCTCTCCAATTTCGTTGAACAGCTCTATGATTACTGGCGGGAATTTGAACGTTTTATTGTGTGCGATTCAGAAGGCGACGCGCTGGATAAGCGCCCTTACCGCACGTTTAACGAAACGATTGAAACCCTCACCCACCTTGTACGCAGTGTATATCGCGACGTGCAGGAGAACATCAGCGGGCGGCATCCCCAAATTTACCGCCAGGTGACTGCTGGTGCAGAGGTTGCTGTCATTGCATTGCCCAAGCTGATTCCTCAGCCAAGTGAGTGCTGCCATAAACTGGATGGTATCGGCATTATCCGCCAGGTGTTGATGTATCCACCTCTGCTCATCCAACCACCCACGAACAAACGCACCGGTCAATTCGTGCGCGTCCAGCACAATCCTTTAGATGATTTACAAGTAGACCCAAACCAATGGCTTTGTTATCCAGCCAAAGTTGGCACACTTTTGATCTTGATTTATTTTCATGAAGAATTCTATGAATTGGGTTTTGCACTGAGCAATCTATTCGAACTGGCAGAAGATGAGGTCCTGAATCGCAAAGCGGATGCAATTTTCCTCTTTGGAGTAAATGAGGAATGCCTTGACCCTAACGCTGCGTTCGCTACCCAGTTCTATGAAGACCTTTCACAAGGTCTCTTGGTAGGGATGATCCCCCGCCGCAAAGAATATGGCTACTTTGGGTACTTAAAAAAGATGACGCTTACCCTTCATAACGTCGTCATGATGCAGCGCGGTAACTTTCCCTATCATGGTGCGATGGTGCGATTTCTGCTTAAAAATGGTAGCGAACCCACAATTTTAATTATGGGAGATACCGGTACAGGTAAATCTGAAACTCTGGAAGCATTTCGAGCGATTGGGGAGGAATATATCCGTCAAATGGTGATCATCGCCGATGACATGGGCTCGCTTCGTATCACCGCGCAGAATCGTATCCTCGGCTATGGGACAGAGGTGGGGGCATTTGTGCGCTTAGATGACTTGCATCCTGGTTATGCCTTTGGACACCTCGATCGCACCATCATTATGAATCCTGGCCAAGTGAACGCACGCGTGGTCTTACCCGTCACATCTTATAGCAATATTGTCCAAGGCATTCCCATCGATATGGTTTTTTATGCAAACAATTACGAACAAGTGGATGATGAACATCCCATCATCGAACAATTTACCACACCAGAAATGGCAGTGGACGTCTTCCGCCGCGGCATTGCCATGAGCAAAGGCACAACCACCTCCACAGGACTAGTCCAAACTTACTTCACTAATATTTTTGGCCCACCACAATATCGTCAACTCCATGACCGGCTGGCGGAACTATACTTTCAGGCTTTTTTTCAACAGAACATCTTTGTCGGTCAGTTGCGCACCCGTCTCGGATTAACCGGCTGGGAACGCAAAGGGCCTGAAGAAGCAGCTCAAGCACTATTACAACATTTACTCAAGGCAAGCACTTAGGATTATAATAATGTCACTGCGACATAAAAAAGCCTTTACTTTTCAAGCAACAAAGATGGATGTCCATTAGTGAACTTGTGATGAATGGGATTCATCTGGGCTGATTTTCATCCGCAGCAAGATATTATCTAAAGCATAGGAAGGAATTTTATATCATGAGCGAACCAGAAGTTCAAATTTACGAAGAAGTCGAAGAAGTCGATGAAGACCTTTACCATGACGAAACCAAATTAATGCGCATTGCCGGTTGGGCAAATGCCGTGGCATGGATCATCCTCGTGATCGCTGCCATTTTCTCCCTCACAGTAGTTTTCCTGCAAATCCGTCAAGGAGCATTCCAGGCTGGGGTCAATGGTATTTTAGGAATGATCAGCAATCTTTTCATTCTATTGGTAGGTGGATTTTTCTTCATTCTGCTTCAGGCTATCGGAGAGGGCATTTATCTCTTCATGGATATCGAAGAACATCTCCGCAATCAATAAACAATTAATAAATAGCATCACCAAAAGCCTTATTGAAGTTATTTTCAATAAGGCTTTTTAATTTTCCACTTGTGTACTCTGTCACCTAAATGTGACGAATCACATGACAGGTTGTGACATATTTCACTATAAGAATTACCCTGCTCAGAATATGATATAGATAAATATATTCATTTATGCGTTTATTCGAATATAAGAAAATGGAAAACAATCCTCTCTCTCCTAACCTTAGCCAAGAAATCTGCATGATGGAAGCTGAATTATGTTCAGCATTTTCGGATCCCACCCGAATCTTGATCCTCTATGAATTAGATGAAAAACCGCGCATGGTCAACGAACTTGCCGCGGATTTAAACGTCAACCAACCCACTATTTCTCGCCATTTAAAAATTTTACGGGATCGTGGGTTAGTCAAAGCGGAACGGCAAGGCACCACCATGCTTTACTGCCTGACCGATCACCGTTTGATCGAAGCCCTCGACTTACTTCGAGCTGTTATGCGCGACCGTCTGGTACAACGAGCCAGTTTAGTCACCGAGGTCGGTATCTAAATCCTATATCTCTTACGAGGAAAGAAATGATCCAGAAAAACACCATCATCTCCCTTCTCTTCGCCGGGCTGGTGCTTGTGCTTGCCAGCGCGTTGTGGCTGGGAACGGCGCCTCCAGCCAATGCGCAGTGCGGTTCTCAGGCTTCCTCCTGCAAGAACTGTCACGAAGTACAGGGCCAGAAACCGGTCAACAACGATGGCACCCCATGGCATACTTCACATGCATTTGGGGATTTTTGCTATATCTGTCACGGCGGCAATCAGCAAGCAACCGATAAAACCGCTGCCCATAATGGCATGGTGCCGCCCCTCTCGGATATCAAAGCTTCCTGCCAATCCTGCCATCCCAACGATTTAGAAGCACGTGCGCAGGTCTATGCCACCAAATTAGGCGTCGAAATTGGAAGCGGTGCCGCCCCCGCTGCGCCGGCTGCATCGGGAACAACCGCTGCACCCGCAGCGCCAGCAGAAGGTGCTCCTTCAGCAAGCACCTCAAGCGGACAAGCAGCCCCACAAACTGTTGCTAATGAGCCTGCCAGTCCTGCAATCGCGGTCGACGACCCGAATTTAGTGGATTACACCAAACGCTACAATGAAATCGTCCTGGGCCAGAAACCGGTCAACTGGGGAAATGTTATTTTGGCATTGCTGAGTGGTTTAATCCTTGTGGGCGGCGGTGTGTTTGTATTGCACAACGAGAAATGGATTAATATCTCATTTGGCGACACCAAAGCGGTGGAAGGAGAATATCCTGCCGACGTGGTGGATATTTTGCCTGAATTAACCGAGCTCAAACCGCAATCCCGCCAAACGCTGCGGAAAATCTTGAGCAATCCCAAGAAGGCTGAAAAAGTAATCCAATTATTGGATGAAGTTGTATCCCCCGAAGAGAAAGAGGAATAGCCATGAAATTCATTTTGAACTATATCCGCAAGGAAGTCTGGTCACCTTATATCGCCGGTATCCTGCTGGGCATCGTTGGTATCCTGGCAGTGTGGCTCACCAATAGCCTACTGGGAGCCTCCGGCGCTTTCGAGAACCTGGCTGGCTTGATTGGAAAAGCCATTGCACCGAAATTATTTGACAACCTGTATTTCAATTTCATTATGCCGCCCGGCATCACCAGCAATGTCATCCTGCTGGTGGGGGTTTTCTTTGGCGGCATGCTTGGCGCAGCCACAAGCGGAACACTCAAATGGGGCAAGAAAGACGCCGCCAACAGTGACCCGCAATGGAAACAAATCTTTGGACCGCAAACCTGGAAACGCTGGCTAATCGGGTTTATCGGTGCCATCATCCTCGAATATGCGGCCGGGATTGCCGGTGGCTGCACAAGTGGATTAGCCATATCCGGCGGTATGCTCCTGGCGCCGGCAGCGTTCTTATTCATCGCCGGAATGTTCATCTCCGGTATTATCACGGCTTTCGTAATCTATCGCGATCGCTTTTAGCAAGAAGGAGAAACGATGTCCACAATCATGATGCTTTTATTAGGTTTGTTCTTTGGCTTTTCGCTGAACAAAGCCGGATTAACCAAATATCACAAAATTGTCAACGTTTTTCGTCTCACTGATATGGCGGTGTTGCAATTCATGATGACTGCTTTGGTCGTCTCCATGGCTGGCCTTTATACCCTGCGTGGTCTTGGCCTGGTCACCTTCCCAACCGTACCAGCTACGTATATCGCCGGCAACTTGATCGGCGGGCTGATATTCGGCGTTGGCATGGCACTCACCGGTTACTGCCCGGGCACCTGTGTCGCCGGTTCCGGCGAAGGAAAGCTTGATTATCTTATCCCTGGTTTATTGGGTTTCTTGACCGGTGCAGTGATTTTTGGTTTGACATATCAGCAGGTCTTCCCGGTCATCTCGAAGATCGCCAATTATGGAAATGTAGTTTTGCCAGATCTCTGGCATCTGAATCCTTACTTAACGGTATTTACCTTTGCGCTGATATCCCTCTTCTTGTTCTATCTGATCGATCGAGCGGGATTAAAGCGCAAGGAAAAATAAAATAAAAAGTGGCTCATTTGTGAGTGGATAATGCCCACTCGAATGAGCCACACCAATGGTGTGATGTGGAGAGAAATATGACAACAACTGTATCAAGACGTGAATTTCTCAAATTAGGCGGAGCGTTTACAGCAGCTTTAGCGGTAGGACAAATGCTCCCTCCTATGGTAGCCGAAGCAGCTCGTCAATCGGGCTATCTCAATGCCGCGGGCGATGGATTTGTCCCCAGCATGTGTGAAATGTGTGTCTGGCGCTGCGGCTTAATTGCAAAAGTAAAAAACGGTCGGGTGGTGAAATTGGATGGTAACCCGGAACACCCGCATTCAAAAGGCAACCTTTGTCCGCGCGGGCAATCTGGCTTGATGAACACCTATGATCCCGATCGGGTTCTCACACCGCTGATCCGTGTGGGAAAACGAGGCGAGGGTTTGTTCCGCAAAGCCACCTGGGATGAGGCGCTTGACTTGGTGTCAAAAAAGATGCTAGACATCAAACAAAAATATGGGCCAGAGGCAATGGTTTTCTCCTCTACCCATAATATCAGCCAACCACTTTTCGAAAACCTGCTCTATGCTTTTGGCTCCCCGAATTACGGCACGCAGCGGTCCCTCTGCTTCAATGCCATGATTGTGTCCAATATCATGACGTATGGCATGGAAGAACCCGAAAGATCGTATGATAAGGTGAAATATATTATTCTTACCGGGCGAAACCTGATGGAAGCCATCTCCACTTCTGAAACCCACGACTTGAGCTTTGCCATTGATCGGGGTGTGAAAGTGGTTTATCTCGATCCCCGCTTCACGAAGACCGCTGCGAAAGCAACGGAATGGCTGCCTATCAAACCCGGTACCGATCTCGCCTTCCATTTAGCACTGCTGCATGTCATCATTTCTGAAAACCTCTACAATCAGGACTTTGTAAACCAATATACAGTTGGCTTCGACAAACTTGCAAGCGAAGTTCAAAAATATCCTCCCGAATGGGCCTCTACCATCACCGGTATCCCCGCTGATACCATCACCCGCATCGCCCGTGAATTCGCGGCAGCAGGTAAATATGCCTTAGCGCACAACGGCTGGCGAACCTCCAATTTTGTTAACTCGTTTGCTACAGAACGCGCCATTGCTGCCTTGAATGCCATCGTGGGTAACTGGGGTACAACCATGTTCCCTTCAAGCGGCGAAGAAAGCGGCGCGCTGGGCGCTCCACCCCAACCACCTTTCCCACGTGTTTCCGCCCTGCGGCTTGATGGCGTTCCTTGGAAATACCCATTCGTCCCATTGAAACTCGGTATCTTCCAGGAACTGCGCGATGCCATTGTGAAAGGAGATCCATATACTCCTCACGGTTGGTTTATCTCCCGTCAAAATCCAATATTATCACTGCCTGATCGCAATAAAACGCTGGAAGCCTTTGGTAAGATGGATTTCATTGTCACGGTGGACATTTTCCTCAATGACACCGCTTGGTTCTCCGATGTCGTATTGCCCGAAGCCAGCTATTTAGAACGATATGATCCACTCCTGCCAGTAGGTGATAAAGCCTTTTTACGCCAGCCCGTCATCGAACCGCAAGGTGATGCCAAATCAGCTTTATGGATTTACAAGAATCTAGGCGAGCGGTTAGGGTTAGGGGATTACTTCCAATATAAAGATGAAGAAGATTATCTCAAACAACAACTGGCGCCACTGGGCGTGAGTCTGGATGAAGTCAAAGCTAAGGGCTATGTCCAGCTGCCGGAGGAGGGCGATGAGGGAAGTGCGGAGTATAAGTGGAATACCGCCAGCACAAAAATTGAGCTTTATTCGGATAGCTTAGAAAAGGCTGGTTTTGCCGGCTGTGCCAACTGGGAGGAACCCCCTCAACCCGCTCCCGGTCAATTCTATTTGCTCACCGGCAAAGTAGCCCAGCAAACCCAATTTGCTACCCAAAACAATCAACTCTTACATAAGTACTCCGACGAACCACGCCTTTGGATGAACGCAAAAGTTGCTGCCCAGCAAGGTTTAAAAGACGGGGATTGGGTGGAAGTGACCAGCGAGGTTGGAAAAGTACATATCCGTTTGCTGGCAACCGAAGCCATTCGTCCGGATTGTGTATATCTCGTTCCGGGCTATGGCCATCTCTCGAAAGGATTAACGACCGCTTTTGGAGTAGGTGCCAGCGATTCAGTATTGCATGTTTCTTATACAGACCCAGTTAGTGGTAGTCAAGCTTTAACCCAAACTTTTGTATCGGTATCAAAGATAGCGGATGCGCCGCAAGAAAAAACTCGCAAACCGCTATATTTAGGAGAATAAATTATGGCTAAGTACGGATTTCTAATTGACGCTTCGCGCTGTATTGATTGTCGTGCTTGTTTGGTAGCTTGTAGTGCTGAAAACAATGTACCGATGACCCATACGCGTATTTGGATAAAAGAGACCGGGGTAACAGGTGAATTTCCCGACCTTAAACGTTATACTGCTCCTTACCACTGCATGCACTGTGTCGACCCCTCTTGTGTATCTGCTTGTACCGTAGGTGCACTTCAAATGAATAAAGATGGTATTATCACCTACGATAAAGATCGCTGCATCGGTTGCCGATATTGTATGTATGCGTGTCCATTTGAAGTCCCCCATTTTGAATGGGATAAGCAACTTGCTTTAATCAATAAATGTGATTTATGTGTAAACCGTTTGGAAGAAGGGCAAGCTGAACCTGCTTGTGCAGCCACTTGTCCAACTGATGCCATCCAATTCGGAAAACGGGATGATATGCTGGCCTTAGCCCATGAGCGAATAAAAAATGAACCAAACCGTTATATCAACCATGTTTTTGGTGAACACGAAAACGGTGGCACTTCCACTTTTTATATTTCACCGGTTCCATTTGAAGAGCTCGGATTTCCTACAACAAAATTAACCGAATCGCCAGCAGAATTCAATCGAATGACTACCGAAAAAGGTACACCAATCATCGCTGGTAGTGTATTGACTGGAATGACGGGTATTTATCTTGCATTGGAACACCTTGAAAAGAAGAATCCAGTTCACCATATCGAAGAGCTCGAACATAGTGAATCTACGCATGAGAAGGAGTAGATAATGACGATCCAAATAAAAATTAAAGAAATAAAGGATCTTCGCTCATTACCTAAATTTACTTATATATTAGCCATTCTGACCGCATTGGGTATGAGCACGGGTCTATATCGGTTGTATGCGGGATTAGGTGCAACCACCAATCTAAGCACAGTTTTCCCCTGGGGTGTCTGGATTAGTTTTGACCTCACCATGGTTGCATTTTCCGGGGCTGCTTTTACACTGGCAGCGTTAGTCTATATCTTTCATCAGCACGATTTACATGCAGCCATGCGTCCAACTGTTTTGTTTGGTTTACTGGGCTATTCTTCTGTGTTAGTCATTTTGTTTTTTGATTTAGGACGCTTTGATCGGTTTTGGCATTTCTTAGTATATCCAAATTTGACCTCTGCCCTTTTCGAAGTCAGTTGGTGCATAGCAATTTACACCACAATCCTGATCTTTGAATTTAGCCCAGTTATTTTTGAACGATTTAATAATCAAAAAGCGCTCTCCATTATTGCCAAAATAACCATTCCATTTGTTATCGCCGGCATAACTCTCTCCTCTATGCATCAATCTTCGCTGGGCGCTTTATTTGTCATTATGAAACCCCGGGTTCACCCATTATGGTACAGCATTTTGACCCCGGAGTTTTTCCTGACCTCGTCGTTATTTGCCGGTATCTCAACCATCATCATCGGATCTTATTTAAGTATCTGGATGTATGGAAAAACATTACCCCAAAAAGTCATCGAAAAACTAGGGATATTAATGCCCTGGCTACTTGGTTTCTACTTCATTATAAAAATTGGGGAATTGATATTCACTCATGAGCTAAATCTCTTATTTACAAGCGGGATTTTCAGCGTGCTTTATCTAACAGAGATGGTTATTGGTGTGATAATCCCGTTAATTCTCTTTTCTATGAAAAAAGTTCGCACAAATCGTCAAAGCTCTGTAATCGCCGCCACTTTCGTAGCTATCGGCGTGATATTAAACCGCTTTGACATCAGCTGGTTTACATTGAAACCGTTAAATGGAGTGACCTATTTTCCTTCTTGGATAGAAGTATCTTTACTTATCGGCGTATTTTCAGGTGTATTGCTCGTATATACTTTATTGGCGCATTTCTTCCCCGTTTTCTCTGAAACAATGGGAGTTGAGAAAAAACCGGAAGAAAAATTTTCGCCATCCCAAGTAATGGAACCCTCAATCGGCGATTAATATGCTCAAGATGACAATCTCCCGCAAACTGTTTTGCGGGAGATTGATTATAATCCTTGTATGCGGGTTACTTTTTTTCATCATCTACATCCACCCACCATACCGGCCGCTCAGGCACGCTGGCGTTATACCTTAGGCGCAGGCGGAATCGCGGTTTTCTTAAGTCTCGTATTGGGCTTCACCGGTATTTTGGAGATGTTTTATTATGCCCCCAACCCTGAAGAGGCTGCTCTTTCTGTTCAAACAATCACCTATCACGTCCCCTTTGGCTGGTTGCTCCGCAACTTACATTATTGGGCTGCTCAGCTCTTCGTTTTATTCAGCGTTTTACATCTTGTACGCGTCGTATTTACTGCGGCATATGCCAAACCGCGCCGCTTCAATTACCTGCTTGGGATGGGGTTGTTTCTCCTTGTTATCCTTTTTGACTTCACTGGCTATATTCTGCGCTGGGATATCGATATTTGTTGGCCCCTACTGACCGGAACCAACCTGATTAAAACCATCCCCTGGGTTGGTAATATTCTTTATAAATTAGCAATTGGCGGAGATCAAGCCTGTGCTACTGCCTTACTGCGTTTTTACACCTGGCATATCTTTGGTTTAAGTTTAGCCTTTATCATCCTAATCATCTGGCATATTTTTCGGGTGCGCCGCGATGGAGGAATTGCTGTTCCACCTCCCTCTTTGCGAACCGATCTTGCCCGCATCGACCGCTTCGAGTTGGTGCGCCGTGAAGTGCTGGCAATGTTGATAGTCGGGTGTATCTTAATTTTATTAGCGACGTTTTTCCCCGCTCCGATTGCACCAGCCATCACTGGAAAACCCAATCCAAACGCAGAGGCGCAGGCGCCTTGGTTCTTCCTCTGGGTGCAGCAAATGCTCAAATGGGGCAACCCTCTTTTATGGGGAATCACCGTTCCCTTGCTATTTCTATTACTGATAACCGGCATCCCCTACATCTTCCCCCAACCCAATGTCCAGGATTTGGGAAGATGGTTCCCCAAATCGAACCGCGGCGCGCAGATTTTACTTGCCACGATTGGCTTCGTGGTGATAGCCCTTTCCCTGTTATTCCTCCTCGCTAAAGCAAAACCATGAAGGGAAAAACAAATATTTCCAATTTCTACTTCCTTATCCTAACCGCGAGTGGTTTATTATTGCTCACCTTAGCCCTCAGCTGGTGGAAAGAATCCCGCCGGCCTACCCCAATTGCCCTTACCCCATCTCTGACCGGCAAGACCGAATATTGTCTCACCTGCCATGCTGACTTGCCAGAAATTAGCCCTGCTCATCCCATAAAGACCTTCGGTTGTGTAATTTGCCACGGCGGAGAAAGATTAGCATTGGACGCGAACCTAGCACACGCCAGCATGCGCGGTGGCAATAATCCCTCGGACTTAGCCGTTGTAGAACAATCCTGCGGAGGAGAAAACTGTCATTCTGGCAGTGCTGCTGACCAGCGTGATCATATCCAGCGTGTCAAAACCAGCTTGCAAGCCACCTATACCGGCGCTATCACCAGCGTCCTGTTCACCTTCGGCGCTCAAGCAGATTTAACTCCCCATTACGCAACCACCACCATCGAAGACGAAAATAGCACCAAAACCGGTATCACATCTCTACTGGCATTTTCAGAAGCCGATCATAGTAATCCGTCTATCCAGAAATTTGCCGAAAATTGCCTAAACTGTCACTTGTGGTCCAAAGCCCCAGAGGGAGCAGCGTATGCCCGCTTTAATGGTTGTGCCGCTTGCCACACTCCTCTCAGCCACAACCAGCCAACCCTCACCAACGAAAAGAATCCCCGTCAATTTGTCCACCAGCTCACCACCGCCATTCCCTACACACAATGTAATGCCTGTCACAACCGCGGCAATTATGACTTACGCAGTATGACCTTTCAGGAACGAACCGATCATCCCATGGACCGCTTGCATAACTATTACCAACCCATTGCCCAATTCACGCAATGCGAATACACACTTGACTGCATCGATTGCCATACCCGTACCGAAGCCATGGGCGACGGAGACCTCCATCCAAACCAGAAAGAATTCCAATATGTCCGCTGTTCCACCTGTCATGGCACACCTACAACTTTACCATTGACCAAAACTCTTACCGATCCGAATGACATTGCTTTCCGCTTAGCGCTGGTTAATCCAATCGTCAAACTTCAAATTGGAGATACAATCATCATCACCGAAAAAGGTGAACCATTGTGGAATACACGCCTACTCCCAGATGGCAATTACGAGTTAATCGGAAAAGCAACGGGAATCCATTTTACATTCAAACCGGTCATGGGCAGCGGCTGCACGCAAAGTGGACAGGATCAATCCTCTGACTATTGTCACCAATGTCATTCTGTGAAACGATAACAATGAATAAACTTACCCGACGTGATTTTCTACGATTAATTTCTCAAGCGATCCTTTCCATTGCAGGATTGCTTGGTTTGGGTATGATTGTTCGATTTCTGAATTACAGTGGACCGGCAACTTCTAAACACGACTTTGATATCGGACCCTCCAGTAATTACCCCATCGGTTCACGAACTATTTTAAGCGATATTCCAGCTGTGCTTTATCACACCGCGAATGGATTCATCGCCATAAGCCTGATCTGCACTCATTTAGGTTGCACCGTAGCAGCCCAAGACAGCCAATTTGCCTGTCCCTGCCATGGATCTAAATTTGATCAAAACGGGAAAGTCTTGCATGGTCCGGCAGAAAAACCGCTCAACCGTTTATCCGTCGAAACCACCAGCAACGGCAACATCATCATCCACACGTGATTTATTGAAATGGAAAATTTTTATGATGATCGTGAGACATGATATTATTCATCAAGTACAAACCCATTAATGCTTGCATCGCCCGTGCTGAATTTGCTTGCGCCAATTGCTGGTCTACCAAATACTTTTGCTCATCTGGTAAGGTTTCATACCATCGCAAAAAAGCTTCTCTCTTCCGGCGAGTTTCTTCTTCCCGCAAATGCATCTGTTCGTCTATTTCTTTGTGCTTAATTATATAATATATATAACATCCAAAAAGGGCTAATCCGAATAAAATTTCCATAAATCTTTTCCCCTCATTCTATCTCGTGTTGCTCAAGTGCTAGTTTCTCCTCATGCCAACGTTCTTCGAATAATTTATCCGCTATCGCTCGGATTTCATCCGCCATTGCCAAACGGGTTAGCCAGCCTTTGGGAATTTTTTCCGCTCCATAAAATGCACCGGCGATCTGCCCGCAAACGCTGGCAGTCGTATCCGCATCATAACCGAGGTTCGCTGCACAGAGAATAGCATCGCGAAAGGTATTGGTTTTCCAAAAACTCCATAAAGCAGCTTCTAATGTGTTGACCACATATCCTTTGGCAATGATTTGCTTTTCCGACTTTTTTACATAACTTCCGCTGGCAATCGCTGCAATCGAATCAGCTAAGCGCCGCCTTTGGAAGATCGGGAGATGACCGCTAAACAAGATCACATCTTTGGTCGCTCCGCGCAATGCCAATGCTAACATCACCCCAAACAAACGGCAAGCATCCACAGCTTCCAAACTTGCGTGGGTGGTGCGCGAACTTTCAGCGGAATAATGCGCAACTAATTTAAGGTTTTCCATATAGAACATCGCCACCGGCGCCAAACGCATCAGAGAACCATTTCCCGCAGTAAATGGATCGGTTGAACCACAAAAAGGATCGCCGGTTTCCCGAAAATGCTGCAGAGCCGCTGCCGTAGTAAACCCAATATCAAAACAGACGCCTGTGCTGCTCAGATAACCCTCTTCTTGCCAGCGACAATAGCGTTTCATTTGATCCAATGGATCAAACCCCTTTTTCTCGAGTAAACTGGTTGCCAGACACAGCGCCATCGAAGTATCATCGGTCCAATCTCCAGGACGGAGGTTAAATGGTCCACCGCCCTCCATATCTATCAAGGGCTCAAAACTACCCGGTTTTTTGAATTCCACTGCAGACCCTACCGCATCGCCACAAGCTAAACCCAAGAGACAACCACGAAAACGATTTAGCACAATTCCTCCTGCTGGCGAGAAATGATTGAATAAGTGTTAAATGAATTAATAATTTTAACGTTTGTTAATATTATAATACCTATTTTTATGTTTGGTAAAGAACAAATGCATTAATTTATCTCATTCAGCAAGGTTTATTCGCAATGAGTATTTTTGATTTAGGATTCCCTTCGTTCTAATTGAAGTAAGAGGATATTTCCTATTCCCCATTCACCAGCGGGTATCCCGCTGCTTGCCAGTTATTCATCCCGCCAACGACCGTACTGACCTTGGTAAATCCAGCCTTTAACAATAGCACCGCGCCTTCGCGGCTGCGATTTCCGGTGTGACAAATGACCACGATTTCCCGGTCTTTAGGAAGTTCATTCAATCGGTTCTCCAGCTCATCCAATGGGATCAAGATTGCATTGGGAATATGACCCTGCGCCCATTCTTCTGGGGTGCGTACATCCAGGATTAATGCCCCTGCTTGATATTTCTGGTAGGCTTCTTGCGCAGTAATTTCGGGCACGGTAATATTGCGCACCGTTGAGTGAGAAAATTGCTGGACAATACCGAATACGACGAGAACCGCCAGTGCCCCCAACACAATCCAGGTTAACAGGGAGGATTGCTTTGCTTTGCGGACATGCTGTTTCGATGAAGATTTTTTAGAGGTATTTTTCTTTGCCATGATTCCCTCCCGGGTTTTTCATTAATCATATGCCAAACCCCCTTATTCGTCAATTTAAACGGGGCTCAAGAATCAGTCTGAAAAGATTTAATTTTCCAACTCACGCTGGGCAGCGTTCAGGATTTCATCGAGGGTTCTTTCCTGATCGATATCTAATGGAGTGACAGGCTGCGTTGTCAGTATCTGCTCGACGCGAGCCATTGCCCTATCAGCTAACTCCAGCTTTCCCTCCCTCTCCCATACTTCCCAAGGGTTTCGATCAGCCAATTTGGTGAACAGGATTTCACCCCTGCGCATGGCTTCGCGAGTGTGTTTTTGAGCCAGGAAATTATGAGAGCCTTTCATAACCGAGAGGATTACTTCCACCGCCAGCGAATTTTCATCAGCGGCGATACCCGCCCGTGCCCGCTGAACACTGGCAGCTATTTCATCATCTACGACGATTTGGGCGAGGGAACTGCTTACGCCAGCTTCCATTTCTCCAATGCCGGAAAGCTCATCAGCCCCAGCCAAAGCCGGTAATATGGCATTGATGGCGCGCTCATAACCATTTTGCAGGTCGAAGCTATGCGCATTGGTGGAAAAACCATATACATTCACTGGCAGCCTATAACGGTGTCCGATTTGAACAGTGGCGGCGGAGACAAGCCCTAGTTCCACCCCGCCCCAAACGGAGATGGCGGTGCGCGGTTCCATCATCGCTAACCGCCCACAATAAACAATCGGTAATCCAGGCTGAACACATTGCGCTAATACCAGGCTAGCCAGGACTTCCGCATTTTGCTGCACCAAAGCACCAGCTAACGTGAAAGGAGCGGTTGTACCAGCGGTAGGACATGGCAATGGAGCGAAAGGGATACCATTCCGGGCTATAGCAATGATCGCTTCTACAGCATCATCCGGAAAGGTTAACGGGCTCACTGGCGATACACTGAGCGAAAGCATTTGTTTTGGTGGGCCAAGCACCTCTGCCATGCGGATCGCATATGTAACTTCTGTTGCATTTTGGACACCCGGACCCTGCACTGGTTTGGTTGTACACGGCAAAGTATGGCGGTACATTGCCAGAGACATCAGCGAACCAGGCACATCGGTTGGCGTAAAAAGCGGCGTCACCGTGGTGGCGCTTTCTATCGCATCCAACAATCGGGTGGCGTCAGTTAAATCTTGGATTACAGCTGGGCGGCGCTGTTTGATACGATGGTCATAAATCTCGCGTGCGCCACCGAGATTGTGCCAGTGAAGATGACCATCACCAAGTGTTTGGATGACGCCGTTTCGACCGCGCAGAGTAACTTTCCCGCTGGCAGTAGAGATGGCTCTCTCGATCATCTCAGGCGGGAGGCGAACAAATCGGTCAGCAACAATCGCGCCATGCTCTTGTAAGAGTTGCCTGCCGCCCGGATGGGTGAGAATGACGCCACATTCCATCAAGACTCTCAAGGTGGCGTGGTGGATTGATTCTATTTCCTCTGGTTCGAATACACAAAAAGCTCGCATAGCTGTGCGCATCCACAATGCAATGCTGGGATACAAAAATATTATATTTTATAGGTTGAAAAAAAGCATCCCAAAAGGGTAATATTTTTTCGCTAAGGAAAACGAAATCCTTTATAGCTGCTCTGGTTTTATTTCATAGATGCCGAAGGCATCGCTTCCAGGGGACGATCCCTCAAAAACATAAGGAGGATTTTGACTCCATTCGCCATATTTTTGCACAACTCGTTGGAACGCCGCTTCTGCAGAGGGGGTGTTATACCCTAGTATCGCCACCGTCCCCCCAGCTCCACCGCCGGTGATTTTTGCCCCGATTAACCCATTTTCTTTTTCTTCTCTGACCAAATCGACAATTTGATCAGTCGCCGAAGTACCTAATCCGCATTGAGAATATCCCTCATGGCAGAGATACATGAGTTCTCCAAGTAAATTTCCCACTTCCGCGGTGATATCTGATGCAGTGGCAATTATGTTATAGAAACAATGCACCCGCCAATTCTCTTCCACAGCATACCGTGTTGCTGCACGTACCGGATATAGCACTTCTGGGCGGAGAGGAGTATATGGATCAGCATGATCAGGAAAATAAGCTAAAAACTCTTTTCCATAGATATATTCTGGCAACCTTGCCTCGTAACGATTGCGAAATAAAGATGGAGAGAGATTCGCCAGGTAGCCATTCCACAACGGATCGGTATAGCGTTGTAAAGGACCACTTTCCACTTTTTGGATTGGCAATCCTTCCCAATTGATAAGATAACGATATCCCATAAAAGTCGCTGCCCGCGCCACCTCGTATTCAATCCCAGATATCGCATGCTTTATTCCTGAGTCGATTCCCCAAACCCGTAAACGATCTGGCAGCCGTACCAGAGGATATGGCGTGCTTGGTTGACATAATATCGGCAAAAACTGATCCCGATCTCCCATCGTGACTGCCAGTTGATCCATTATCCCACACGCCGAATCAGTCAAAGCTATTTCGACCCATTGTGTCCAACTAGCAAGTTCGATACCCTGAACTTGAATACCATAGATATGGGCAATAGCTTTCATGGCGGAGACTTCTAAAGCAGCAGAGGAACTGACACCTTTGCCGATCGGGACATCGGATTCAAGATAAAGAGTGAATCCGTTAGTGAATTTTGCAGGGAATTCTTTCAGTAAAAAATACAGAACCCCGATGATGTAAGCGCTCCATGCCCGCTCAGGTTTTTGGTAAATCCATGCTCGCACGCTTTGAAGAGGTTTTATCCCAGTTCCAGATTGCAGGTCGTTCAATGAAAATTCAACAAAATCTTCCCAACCTAATGATTTTACAGCCGGGTTATAGAGGATAATGCGTTTATCTTGGCGTGCCTGCACCGCAACATGGGTTGCTTCCTGTATTGTCGTTTCGAAAACCAATCCACCGGTGTAATCGTCATTGCCTCCTAATAAATCCAAACGGCCCGGAGTGCGATTGATAAATATGCGCTGAGTTGGATCAAAATAGCCACCCTCCTTGCGCAATTGAAGGACTTGCCGGATGAATCGCTGTGTATCAGGTAAATCTTTTAATGGAGCATATTGGTCATTATTCAAGTTCGACTCCTTGTGAAGGTATCATTAATGTACATCTGGGGCGACAACTCTGCCACCCCAGATTATTCAAGTTAAAGAAATTATTAATTATGATCCGCCAACAATCGCTTCCCATCCATCTTTGATTTGTTTAATTGCCTTCGAGAAGTTTTCGAGATTAGAAGGGAAATAGATGTTTTTGTAGGCGGATTGTGGTAGTATTTTACTCGCTACATCTGAAGGAAGCGTAACATCACTTCTTCCAGGATGAGCATACCCTTGAGCAAACATAATCTGGCCTTCATCTGAGTAAAAGAAATCAATAGCCAATTTGGCAGCGTTGGGATGCGGTGCTACCTTATTGATATATTGAGCGAATAACATCCCCACGGTTGCATCTTCGGGGATGATAACCTCTAATGGGAGACCAGTTGCATCGCGTTTATTGAATCCATCAAAATCATACACGATGGATATCGGGCATTCACCTTTTTGTACTGCTGCGACATTCAATACAACACCCTCTCGCCAGTTCTTAGAATCTTTTAATTTCTTGAAGAAATCCAAGCCCGGTTGAACGTTACTTTCTCCACCTCCATGGGCGTACGCAGCAGCTAAAACAGAACCAGTAGCGTAAGTGGATACACGAGGGTCGCGACTGCATATTTTATCCAGATATTCTGGTTTTAGTAAATCATCCCAGGTTTTTGGAGGATTCGGAACAAGGTCTTTGTTGACTAAGAATGCGATTGCTCCCCAATACCCAATCGCCCATCGGCCTTGTGGATCTTTGAAATTTTCTGGGATTTTATCATAGTAAGCGTTTTTATATTCCATCGCAAGATCATTCTCAAGGAGTAAGCCTAGAGAATCAAACCCAATGTCGGCAACATCCATAACTGGAGCATTTTTCTCTGCCAGCAGGTGCGTTATTTGTTCCGCACTGGTCATATCTACATCAGTATGGACTACACCATAACGGTCTTGAATTGTTTTCCAAATATTTCCTAAATTAACCCAGTCATCCGACATTCCATAACTTACGATCTGTCCTTCTTTTTTAGCCGCTTCAATCCGCATTTCCAACTCTGAACCGGCTGCTTCGGTTTTTGGGGCTTCCGTAACTGGAGCTTCAGTCATTACTGCTTCAGTTTTTGGGGCTTCCGTAACTGGAGCTTCAGTAATTGCAGCTTCGGTTTTTGGGGCTTCGGTCACCTGTGCAGGTTTACATCCTGCAATAAGTAAACCTACTAAAAATAGAATCATTATTGTGGAAATTATTTTCTTCATTTTTTCCTCCGTTCTAAAATTTTGATAGGATTGGGATAGGTTTATGATTAATTTATTTTTTTACTCCTTTCTTTTTGAAAAGCACAAACATGAAACAGTCATTTCATTCAAATCTTCATGATAAAGATTTAATGTACAACAACTGCACCTCCTGCTGATACCGCTTTTCTTCCACTTATCCATAAAATTAATAGCGAGACAATCCATGCAACGACAAAACTAATGGTTGCTAAAGCACTCGCTTGACGTCCATCAAAACGAGTGAATTCAACAAGATAAATCGGAAAAGTTTTAAATCGAGCACCAACTAATAAATTTGTCAACGTGAACTCAGCAAAAACAGTGGAAAAGACTAATAGGAAACCGCTTAATACGCCTGGCATGATATTCGGCAATATTACATACCATAGTGTCTGTATCCAATTACTGCCTAGACTCATCGAGGCTTCCGTAAGAGTTTTAAGATTGATACTATCCAAAGCATTTGCTATCGGACGATACATGAAAGGAAAGCTTAATTCCATACAAGCCAACAATAGGATATTTGGTGTATTTACTAAAGGAATTGGGATATTTGAATAAAAGCGGATTAATGATAGCGCTAGTATGACACCGGGTATGCCAAATGATAATGCTGACATGATCTCAAAGATCGCCTTACTTTTTTGCACTCGAATATGAGCCCAATAAGCGCTTGGAGTTACTAATAAAACCAGTGCAATGGCAGTTCCAAAGGAAAGATAGAAGGAATTCCGTAAGGTCATTTTAAATGCAGGATTAGAAGTTACTTTTTGCCACCACTCAAAAGTTAACCCTTCTGGCAATATAGAACGATCCCAACGCGTAGAAATAGAAAACACCATTGTTGCAATTACTGGGATGATCATAAAAGCAATAAAAATTAACAGGATAGTTGACCTTAATAGAGGGTGCATTCTCATGATAATGCTCTCCTGGATCTTCTTGCTAAACTGAGATATCCAATAACCCCAATTAATGTTATACACATGGACACTACCGATAATGCATCAGCCAACTCAATCTCAAGTTGAACCTCACCACGAATTAATGCTGCAATCTGAACCGTAATGAGATTGACATCTGGACCAGTTAATGTCCAGGCAGTGGCATAAGCGCCAAAAGAATTTACAAATAGGATGAAAAAACTACTTAATAAAGCAGGGGCAAGAGTAGGTAGTGCAATATACCACCAATATTGAAAGGTTGTTGCCCCTAAATTTATTGCTGCCTCCCATAATTCTTTTTTTAATCCAAGTAGAGATGGTAGGATCAACATGATCATCAATGGAATTTGAAAATAGAGATAAGCGATAGTTAAGCCAGATATCGAATAAATACGAAATTTCGGGTAAAGGTTAATTCCCACTTCTTTTAATAAAATCGTTATTACACCGGTTGATCCAAGGATAATAATAAAAGCAAAGGCTAATGGCGCTCCCCCAAAATTAGTCGTTACATCTGCTAACGCAATTAATGAATTCTGAATGAATTTGTTGGGTGATGAGATAATCGCATAAGCAACAAAAGCACCTATGATTACACCCAATGTAGCAGTGGTTGTTGAAAGCTGGATTGAGTTTTTAAATGCATTCAAAATCATCGGTGTGAATGCACGTTCATAATTATTAAGTGTGTAACCATGTTTACTATTAAAACTAGATATGATGATAGAAATGACCGGAATAAGTTGGAAACCGAGGGCAAATAAAATTAAAGGTGAAAGTGGCAGCCAATCCATTATTGAATATCTCGGTTTGCTTCTATTTCGATTTATAACTTTCATATTTATCATGCCCATAATTCGTAAACTTATCAACTTTATTGGATAGTAATACGATCTCCATCCGTTGCTATAAGGATTTCTCCGGAATAATATTTAGCAATTTGAGAATTAATATCAACTTCAAATGCTGGAGGGTATAAATGCGTCACAATTAATTTTTTCACGTGAGCTTTTTGAGCTAAAGAACCCACTTCCCGTGATGTCATATGATCTTTTGTTTCCCAACCCTCAGGAAATGAACATTCACATATCAATAGATCTGAGTTATAAGAAAAATCTTCTAATCCTTTGCTATAAATACAATCTCCAGTATAGATAATAGTTGTTTGATTGAATTCAAAACGATAGGATATACTATTTTTAGTGTGACCGGATAAAATAGATTGAACCCGGCATTGATTAATATTTATCTCACTTTGATCCATTTCTATGTAATTAATCGGATTTGAGGGAAATTGAATATCTGGAAATAGCTGCATTAAGTTGGTTACAAAATTTTTCATACCAATTGGACCAACCAAATTGAGATTCAAGCCATTTCGCTCTTTGGCCCCAAAATCACAAATCAAAAAGAATGTTGCTAAGTCAAGGATATGGTCAGGATGGAAATGGGTGATAAAAATATTTTCAATAGTAAATACATTTATGTCATAATATGGTAATTTAGATATAGAACCAGGTCCGATATCTAAAAGAGCATTGAACCCATCAGCACTCATGAAGATAGAAGCAGGTGAGTGATTCTTTGTTGGTATCGCCGTCCCAGAACCAATGACTGCAATCTCAATTTTATTTTTCATTTTACATTTACCAACTGATATTTCTTCATTATTCTCCAACAACTTGAAATCGTACCGTTCTCTCACGGGCGCGCACCTGATCGAAATCGGCAAAATAAATCCGCCCGAATTCACCAAGCTCTAACTTGCCATCCACAATTGGAATCGATTCAGAGCGTCCTAACAAGACGGAACGGAGGTGGGCATCTGTGTTTAGGCTCCAGGATGGTAATTCGTTCCGGTGAGTCGCCATTTCAATATGCTTTGGTCCTGGATGGAGATATTGCCCTTCGGTACGACAAGTGGGGATAATTTTCTCTAATGCATTGACTAAATCTTGCAAAAGCAGTTTCGTTCCCCAATAATTAACATCATCGGCATCTTCCTGGATTAAGACACTACACGTAGTGTGTTGCGAATATACGACTAAGATCCCATTTTTCACTCCCGAAGCTTGAACTGCCTGAATGGCTTCATCGGTGACATCGTGAAAAGTGGGCAGCCGATCAGATTGGATTTTACAAGTGTGATGATAAACCGTCATAGTTATGCTCCTCGCGGGTGAATTTCATCCCATGCTTTTCGCATGGCTTGGATCATTTCTTCTAGTTTTGCCTTTGGATTTGCTGCAAGAATAACCCCACTGGTTGAACCGGTCGCTTGCGCACCACATTTAATGATATTGTACACATCTTCTCCACTACTGATGCCTCCGCCATGTAAGACGAGGATTTCGGGATTAACTTGCCAAATAAGACGATTAATATTTTCGATTTCCTGGGGATCCGCTATCTCCCGTTTCCCGGCCTCGATCATACTTGGAGATTCAACCAGCAGGATATTGGGACTCATTTTGGCAATCTCTACCGCTTCCTCGGCGGTATCCGCACATACCATGGTCATCAAACCTACTTCATCCGCACGTTGAATCGTTCGTTCAATCTCTGCCATGGTCAATTTCTTTTCCACATGATTGAGTAATGTGCCAACTGCTCCTGCTTCTTTTATGGCTTCCGGCAAAACGGAACCAATTCCACGCCCAATAGGTAATGGATCCATGTGTTGAGCGAATACCAGAATGTGTTTTGTTTCCTTCACTAACAGAGGGATATCCACGCATTGCGGGGTGAAAATAATGCGTACATCATATTTTTCACACAGCTCATCGGCAAAAAGTGCTAATTCCAATAATTGCCGACCGTACAGATACGCTTTCGGTCCCAATTCGAAAAAAGGTGGTCTAATACTCATTCCTTTATACATGCTTCGTTTTGATCCATTCCTGTCTATTTATATTATTTAATCAGGTACTAAAATAACTTTAATTCCCATATTTGTAGCTGTTTGGACAAATTCTGCTGGTGCTTTGTCATCGGTGATGATGAGATCAAAGGCGCTTACCGGTTTGATGGTTACAAACCCTGCCCGTCCAATCTTGGAACTATCTGTGACTAATACTGCTTTCCGAGCTCGTTCTACCATCATCCGATCCACTTCTGCCATCAATACATTCGCTGTGGTAGCACCACCAGTTAAAGTTAATCCATCGGCGCCAAGAAAAGCAATATCCGCAGATAGATCACGTAGCAGCGCAATAGTTTGAGGACCCACAGTAGCCTGATAATCGGGAAGGAAAATACCCCCCAAGATCGTCAAATTGGGGGAAGGCCAATTTAAGACTTCTTGTGCAATGGGCAGCGAATTCGTTACGAGGGTAATATGGTTGTTCTGACGCAAGTTGGCTGGCATCTGGCGCGCGATCTGTAATGTGGTTGTCCCAGAATCGAGTAAAACGATATTTCCTTGTTGGATTAATTCAACGGCATATTTTCCGATTTTTTCCTTCGCTTGGATATGGAGCTTCCCTTTTTCAGAAAAGGTTTCGGAACGGAAATTGTCTGAGATCGAAACAGCGCCGCCATGAACGCGCTTTAGACGTTTATCTTCTTCTAGCAACAGCAAGTCGCGGCGGATAGATGTTTCCGTGATCTGAAACTTCTTAACCAATTCCGCTACAGTGACCTTGCCTTGTTCTAGTACTAGCTGTGCTATTTGTGAACGACGCTCGGCGGCGCTAATTTCATTCACAACCATTTCCTCCAATCCTGCTTGCCCATTTTCAACCCTTTCATACTTCAAAAACATCTAAATTCTGCAGAGCAGCAAATGTCTTGATTTGTGAAGCAAGATGACCATAAGCCAAAGCCTGATGATGGGGTGAACCAGCCTTGCACCATGCGTCGCACCAATCGGCGATAGGCAGGGATTTTGGTTTAAACAGCATCTGCGGCGCTGAGATTGGCCTTGGTGTAATGGGCAAGGATTCCCCTTCAGAGAGAATCAAGCGCCAGCGTTGATTTACTGGGACAAGTGAAAGCATTGTGACCGGGCCTGGGGCATAAGCAAACTCAAATGAGGCACCAAATCCATGTACGCCTTGGTAATAGATGCTATGCTTCACCTTTACATCCGCTGGACTAGCTGCCAAGGCTGGGTTGCCATGCCCATCATGAGATAAGATTATGGACTGACGTTTGAAATCAATCACATAATTCTCTAAGAAAGTCGCCTTGCCAGCAATTTCTTGTAAAATGAGCATCGCCACTAACGTCGAGACATCCGCCTCTGTAGAACATGGGATTCCGATTTCGCACAAACGCCCCGTCCCATAAGAGGGGATAATTCCAACGCGTGGGTCTGTTAACCAAACCTGATCAAAGGTCGCTAAGGCATCAAATTGATATTGCTTGGCAACTTTTTCCAACGCCAATGCCAATCGGCAAGAGCGATCAAATAATTTCGCATCCATTTCCACTTTGTAGCGAGCGGATTCACTTTTAATCAAGTTTTGCACTTCATCTTCGGGCAAAGCCTGCATTGCCACTGCGAATTTTTCTGGTTCAACTGGCCAGCAGACAGGTCCAACATGCTGACGTAAACTCAGTAAATCCACCATCAAGTCCGTCATTCCCTCAAATGCATGCCCAACAATGCCAATGCGAGCTGACTTCAACCGTCGCGCAACGCCAGCAGCTTTGATATATTCTTTCAGTTTTTCTCTACCAGCGGGGTCATCGATTTGCGAGGTGACGATCCAGAAGGGCCGTCCAAGTCGCAATAAAGCGGATGTCATTTCTGGTACTCCCGCCATTCCGGAATTAACCATGATTAAATCAAAGTCAGCATCTTCTGGCAAGAATTCGATTTGTTGGGTATTCCAGACTAATACCGGTGCAGTGGTGTTGAGGAAACAACGTACCGGGACAATGCCCTTGGTATAGGCAAGTTCAACCGCAATGATTAAATCAACGCCAGCGGCATTAAACATTTGCGCTGCTGCCTCGGCTTGATGCTCTTCTTCCACTAACGGTGGACAAACTGTTTCTGCATACTCACTGATAATCCCATTGATGCGGTTAACCGCTTGCTGAGCTACCGGGCGAATGTGCGCAGTCTTATTGTAATCATCCTCCAAAAGTGCCATCACTAACACGCCGACTTTAGGTTTTGTAGACATAGAATTGCTCCTTTCTTTGATTGATTTAACTTTTGTAACTACGGATAAAAACCGGACGCAATGTTTCATCCACGTCACGATAGATCTGATAAGGTTGGATATACTTTTCCTGGTCTTGATTTGGCTGGATTTTGGCTTTGGTTTTAACCATCGCGTCAACACCATCCTGGACGGAAGGAAAAACATTGCTTGCGATTCCTGCCAAGATTGCATTCCCAAGGAGAGCTGTTTCCTCATTTTCCAGGGTGATGATCGGCAACCCGCAGACATTGGCTTTGATTTGATTCCAGAGTGCGCTACGAGCTCCTCCACCTGTAGAACGAATTTCGCTGATAACGATACCACTCTGCTCGATGCGCTCCAAATTTTGCTTGAGTAGAAAAGCAACTCCTTCCAATACCGCTCGCGCAAAGTGGGAGCGTTGGTGGTGTAAGGTAAAGCCGAAAAAAGTGCCTCTCGCAGCCGGATTAGGTATCGGGCTAAAAGCACCCATGAGATGCGGCAGCATAACCAATCCATCACAACCGGCAGGGGCTTCTTGTGCCAATTGATTCAATAATTCAAAGGGGTCTTCCTGTTGCGCTTGTGCAAGGGTTATCTCCGATTGTCCAAATGTATCGCGAAACCATTTATATGCCATACCAGCCGTTGGGCAAACCGGCGCAAAGAGATAGCGTTTCGGAATGCTGTGAGAATAAACCGGGATAACCCTGCTTTTATCTAAATCTGGTGCAGGGATCGTCGCCTGGATGACCAATGCCGCACCGGTAGTTTCGGATATCGTGCCTGGTTGAATATTCCCGGCGCCGATCGCACCAACACATTGGTCCATTCCCCCGGCGATTACTTTTGTACTCAGCGAGAGATTTAACTGTTGAGCAGCTTCTTTGGAGACTTCCCCAACTAACGCTCCAGAAGGTATGATTTGAGGAAGCTGTTCTTCGCTTATCCCAATTTCAGCGAGAACCGGCTGCCACCACTTGTCATGAACAATATCATAGAGCATTGAGGTGCATGCCACAGAAGCATTGGTGACAAATTGACCGGTTAAACGATAGATTAGATAATCCTGAACGAGTAAATATTTTGCTGCTTGGGAGAAAACTCGGGGTTCATTTTCTTTTATCCACAAAATTTTACAGGCGCTCCAGGTTGGAATAACCTCCGGAATGCCGCTGGTAAGATAAACATCGTCTGCAAATATTCCCGCCAGCTTTTCCGCTTCTTTAACGGCTCGATTATCCAACCAAATGAGGGCGGGGTAGATTGGTTTGCCAAACTTATCTAAAGTGATGATCGTTTCTCCCTGGCTGGATACGGATAAGGCAATGATTTGGTGCGGTTGGATTGCTGCGCTTTGGATAGCTTGGTTAACTGCCGCACAACATGCTTGCCAATAGATTTCCGGGTTCAACTCTGCCCGGTCTGGCTGAGGTGTATCCAGCTGATATTCATAGCGGGCGACTGCCAAACACTTACCATCAGAGGTAAATAAACCCGCTTTAACAGAAGTTGTACCAGCATCAATTCCCAGTAATAGTTCCATAAGCTTACATTAATCTAAATGAAAAGTTCGTGCAACACTATCGGGTGCTTTGAACTCTTTAACTACTTCTTTAAGCGCTTCAAGCAATCGTTTGGGCTCTTTTGCTTGCAAGACATTCCGCCCAAAGACAATCCCGCGTGCCCCAGCCTGAACAGCATCGGCTGCTAACTTTAATGCATCGCTTTCTTTTGGTAATTTTTTAGCGCCTAAAGCCAGCACTGGCACTGGTGTTGCTGCGGTGATTTCCGAAAAGCGTTTGCCGGTGTAGAATGTCTTTACCATATCAGCACCTAATTCAGCCATGATGCGGCAACCGATAAAGATTTCTTCCTGCATATCCTCAGGCTGGCGATCATCCCCCCCGGTCGGATAGAATTCACCCACCATCGGAATGCCTAAGCTGCGTTTTTCGGAAACGGCTTGGGAAAATACAGCCACATTACCGGCGTCTTCTGCCTCTTCTGGATTTTTAAGGGTTAAGCTGCACATGACCAGATCAGCCCCCTGGGCGACCGCCTCGGCAACAGAGATCATTTTTACGCTGTATGAGTGTTTATAATTCCATTCGTTGACGTAGTTTGACGCCCAATTAAGGCGAATGAGCAATGCGGGTGCGCCCCTTTTAGAAAAGACTGAAGAACAATAGCTCGGCATATTAGGGCTCATCAAGATTGCATCGGCTTCGGCAAGGTTGTCTATTACTGCCGGGAGGTTAATCATCCCTGCTAATGGTCCAAAATATAAACCATGATCTACCGCAATGACAACGGCATTTTTGTTTTCCGAAAATAAACGTGCTGCGCGTATACTTTCACCTGTAGTTGGCATAACAACTCCTTCAATTTACCATTTTTATCTAACCACATCGATTGGAGATGGGGGGCTACCCCATCTCCAAAGTCTGTTTTAATCTACTTTTGAATCAAAGCCCAACCGTCCGAAATAGCGGTTCCGGCCGCATCCAAAGCCTTGTAATCTTTGGGGAACTTCACCACTGAGTAATCTGCTTCGGGGGGAAATTGCGCCAATAGATCCGCCGGCAGTGTGACACTCGTCCGAATGGGATGGACAAACCCATTAGCATAAGCCAATTGTCCCTCATCGGAATATTCCAGCTCAATCATTAATTTAGCTGCATTGGGATGAGGAGCGCCGGCAGTAATGAATTGAATATAAACACCCGCCACAGTGCCATCTTTAGGGATGATCACCTGGATATTCATGTTGGGATTTTCTTTTTTCGCGCTCAATCCATCGAAGTCCCAGAATAATGAAACCGGGCATTCTCCTTTTTGGATATTCGCAACCGATGGTTTAACCCCATTCAATATACCCTTATCAATCATTTGCTTGAAGAAATCCAAACCGGGTTGGACATTCTTCTCATCGCCGCCTTTGGCGATGGCAGCAGCAAGCACCACCATATTGGCTGTCGCCGAGGAACGTGGGTCTTTCATGCAAACCTTACCGACGAATTCGTCCTTCAAAAGATCGTCCCAGGTTTGCGGGACATTTTTGATGATATCGGCGTTGACAGTAAAAGCAATCGCGCCCCAGTATGCCGCAGACCAGCGTCCATCAGGATCCTTCGCCCAGTCCGGTATTTCATCCCAGTGGGAATTTTTATAGGGTTGGGAAAGTTGTTCGTCTTCGACAATCTTGGCATAATTCAAGCCCAAATCGGTGATATCGGCGACAGGAGCGGTCTTCTCTGCTTCCAGGGCAGCGATGATCTCACCGGAGGACATGTCGGTATCTTGGTCAATTATTCCATATTTATCTTTGAGCATTTGCTTAAGTTGCCCATAGTTCACCCAATCATCAGGTAAACCATACGAGACCAAGGTGCCTTCTTTCTTCGCTGCTTCAATGAGCTGCGCCATCACATCTACTGTTGGAGTAGGTGGCACAGGTGTGGGGGCTTCGGTCACTACCGGTGCCTCCGTCGCTGCGGGAGCTTCGGTGACAACCGGTGCTTCCGTTGCGGGAGCAGTAGTGGGGGTTGCAGCGGGTTGACAAGCGCTTAATACCATTGCTAGGCTGAGCACAAAGCTCATTAGAAGTACAATTTTTTTGGTCATCTCTTACTCTCCTTAATCAAAATAGTTTTTATTTGTTTTTTTATATTTTCCATAAGATGATGTTAATATCTCTGTGCACCTCCTTTTTTTTATCAAACCGTTTGTGTGTGTGATAATTCATGGCGACCGAGAATCGTGATGTCTTTCCCGAAGGGTTGAATTTGGATCACACGCAAATTGTTGTTTTCGATCACCCAGCTAGCTTGCGTGGGTGTGATCTCCTGTTGAGGTATTTCTTGTCCATCTACGATCACTTTAACTGGCAGAAAAGTCAAGCGTAACTTTTGCACGCTTTTTGGATTAAATAGCCGGTATCGGATGGACATCGGTTGATAATGGATGGATTGGACAATGGAAGTGGAATAAAGTAAATGATCCTCATCAAACGGGGCAACCTCAGGGACAAATGCCATGGCGTCGATGAAATGCGGGACGTAATCGAAATAACCATCCGTAAACCAGCATTGGTTATAATAATCTGGACGGTCTACCCCTACGGTAACGATGCCATTTTCATTCGCCATATAAGTTGCCCAGTTTAATGAGCGAATACCCATTTCGCGATAATCTTCCTCTCCACTCAAGGCAGCGTACATACAACAAATGCTACCGAAGCGCGCAGTATGGCTGCCCATTGGGTAATAACAAAATTTTTGCTCGTGAATTGGGATAGCCGTAAAGAATGGGTGCCCGCCAAGTGTCTCTTTCACCCATTCAATGAGGTTACGGACAGTGTCTCGCCAATGAGGGAAAACAGAGGCATTTTCCATGATATACCGGGCGGTTTCAAGAGCAGAAAGTTGATCACGGTTTGCGTTCTCCGCATCCAGGCGGATATCTTCAAAGTATCCCTTCCAAACATTATTTTTTAGAGGGTATTCGACAATCCAATCCCACAGTTGATCGCGATAAGTTTGATAAGTGGTATATCCCAACTGGATCAAGGCATCCAATAACCGAATGGGTTGGATCATATCGGCGGTATATTCTTCGATGATGTCGCCGTTACGGACATCTACTCGGAAAGGCAATGGTGATTGATATTCATTACCCTGGCGGATGTGCCGTACCAGTTCGTTGGCACAGGTGATTCCGTAACGGAGGTAGCGTTCCGCACCACCGAGTTCGTAAAAATCTACATAAGCCCGCCCCGCTTGGGCAATCTTATCGCATTCAGTGGCATATTCACCATCAGCCCTCGCACCAAAATAAACCCCTGTTCCAGGATGAGCTGAGGCATAAGGGACATCCTTCCATTCAAAATGATCAGGAGTGCGGTAATCCCATAAGCGATCCAGCATTTGTTGAACAATATCCACATAAGCGCGATCACCCGAGTAAGGATAATATTTTGCTAAAGTTGTCATAGCCCAAGCAAATTTTCCAGCCGGGTTATCTGGCCAAATCGTTGGTCGGAGGGGATCCGTCCAAAAGCATGAATATTGAAGATACCAAGGAAGATGATTGTGTTCATCCTGCGGGCAATGTTTGATAAATTCCATGGCGTAACGAACCACATTGCCATAGCTCGTCCACGGCTCCAACCTTTCCTGTTTATCTAAAACAATTTCATGCTCATTGATGGTAATCATTTTTCTAACCCCATCACCTGACAACTCTCAGACCGAAAAGCCAACCAGCAATGTTGCCCTAAGGAAATAGGGGTGGAAGAGGAATAGGTAATATCTGCCACAATACGTTGACCATGGGCATTTACTCCAATGCGCGTAACTGCGCCATGAAATGTCACCGTTTCGATAACGCCTTCAAGGAGATTCCAATTCGGTTCGTGAGTAGGTTCGAATTGGATTTGAATGGATTCAGGCCGTACCAACACGACCACATCTTCCCCTTTCGAAAACTGGCGCATATCTGCAACCTGCAATTGGGCATGTTCACATTGCACACTGTGATCATCTGAGACTTTTCCACTGAATTGATTTGCCGTGCCAATAAAGGTGGCTACAAAGCGTGTTTGTGGCTGCCGATAAATCGATTCGGGAGATCCGACTTGCTCAATGCATCCATTATTCATCACGACCACTTTATCAGAAATAGAAAGCGCCTCTTCTTGGTCATGGGTGACATAAACAGTCGTGATGGCTAATTGACTTTGAATGCGGCGAATTTCTGCGCGCAACGCCACGCGTACTTCTGCATCCAAAGCGGAAAGTGGTTCATCCAGCAATAGAACCCGTGGCTGCACTGCTAACGCACGGGCAAGCGCGATTCGCTGCTGTTGTCCTCCAGATAATTGATGAGGAAAACGATTAGCGATAGTTGTTAAACGCACCATTTCAAGGACTTCTGAAACACGCTGGTTGATTTCATTCTTCGGAAATTTTTTCATTTCCAACCCAAATGCGACATTCTCTCTGACGCTTAAGTTCGGGAACAACGCGTATGCTTGAAATACCATACCGATATCCCGCTTATTGGGAGGAATGGTCGTGATATCGATATTATCTAAAGTAATCGTTCCTTGATCGGGCTGCTCAAAGCCAGCGATCATCCTTAATGTGGTGGTCTTGCCGCAACCAGAAGGGCCAAGAAAGGAAACCAATGACCCTTTTTCGATATCCAGGTTGAAATCACGGACAGCGGTGACATTTCCAAATTGTTTTGAGACGTTTTTCAGTTCCAAATATGCCATGTTAAATCCTTGTAGAGTTAGCGTGCGCCGATGGCTTTTTGATACGAAGCCTGCCCCTTGCTCCCCACCCAAAGGATGAGAAGAGAAGCAAGCCAAGCAATTGTGAACGAAATCACTGAAAATGCCGCGGCGGTATTGCCATTGATGCGGGTGTATTCGACGAGTAACATTGGGAAAGTCTTGAAGCGAGCTCCCACGATCAATTTTGTCAAAGTAAATTCAGCAAAAACGGTGGCAAAAACCAAAAGACTACCGCTCCAAATCCCGGTTAGGATATTCGGGATAATGACCCGACGCAGCAACTGAAAAGTATTTGCTCCCAGACTTTGCCCAGCCTCGGTGAGTGTGATGACATCGATTGCTTGAATCGCATTAGAAACCGGGCGGTACATGAAGGGCATGGAATAAATCACAACTGCACCAATCAACAAAACCGGCGAGCGGGCTAATGGGGCAAAGTTATAAACCTGCACCAAAGCGAGCGCCAGTACTACCGCAGGTATCCCGAAAGGTAAAATCATCAGGACGTCCAACAACGGTTTAGTATAAGGTACCCGAACATGCACCCAATATACTGTTGGGACAATAATAATCAACCCAACTAATACGGTAGCAATGGATAAGATAAAAGAATTTTTTAATGAAGAAATAAAATAAGAGGCTTTAAAGGCTTGAGTATAGTAATTTAATGTGTATCCTTCAGGAAGGATGGTACGATCCCAGCGTGTTGCCACTGAGAAAATATAAGTGGATACAATCGGTACAAACATATAAAAAAGGAAAACACCAATTAAGATGTACTGCCAAGTGCTTGGTTTATTTTTCCGCGAAGGGTTCATTTTAACTTCCCTGTTTAGGATGATGACTTAACTAACCATTTTGCTCTGCGGGCAGAGAGTTGATAGATACCAATACTCAACCCCATGAGGATTAAAGATACCACCGACATTGCCATACCAATGCCCGGGTCATGGCGGACTTCACCAGCAATCATGAAACCAATTTGGAGAGTCACCAACGAGAGCTGTGATTCAACCAGTGTATAGGCTGTTGCATAAGCGCCAAATGCATTAGCGAATAATAGAGTTAAGCCAGCGATAATGGAAGGCATTAGCAAGGGCAGCCCAATCCTCCACCAATATTGAAAGTTGCTCGCTCCTAAGCTTTGGGCGGATTCAAACCACTCTTTTTTCAATCCCTCGAAAGCTGGGATAACTAACAAAATCATGAGCGGGATTTGAAAATAAACATAAGCGAGGACCAAGCCAGAAAAAGAGTAAATACTGAATTTTGGGTAGAGCTGTAAGTTAAAGAAGCGCAATAGAAATTGGGTAATTACCCCGTTCATACCCAATATTACGATGAAGGCAAATGCGAGCGGCGCGCCGGCGAAATTGGTTGTCACATCTGAAAGGGTAACCAAGGCATGTTGAACTCTGGTTGATGGCCAGCGATAGATAGCATAGGCAATTAATGTCCCTAAAATGCATCCGATCAAGGCAGTTAACCCCGATAATTTAATGCTATTCCAAAAAGAATTGATGTATAAAGGAGCGCCTAGGGCGAGGTAATGTTTAATGGTGAAAGCTTTCGTTGCTTTATCGATTAGGCTCCCCCGAATCAACAAAATTATTGGCACTATTTCAAAAGCAAGACAAAAAAGCAAAAAAGGAACAACACCTAATAAATCTAATTTGTTGCGATTCCTCGCTTTAATAGAAGCCATTATCCGTGCTCCTCTTTGTTAATCTTGTTATTATTATACAGAATTTATTCGCTTTTGTCAACATATTGCGCTATTATTTATTTATTATTATTACATATTCATAACATTTCATAACATATTCATACATCAATATAAACATTAAAATCACCCTTAAAATAAAACTTCCGAAGGTGGATTACCTTCGGAAGTTTTGAAAAAAAAGGAGAAGATTAAGCTCGTATTTCTTGCCGTTGGAAGAGTACGTAACCTAATGCAAACAACAATATGGTTACCGCGATCAAGCCCGTAAATTGCGGCCAAATCAAGAGCAAGCTCTGCCGCAATGGCAATGGAGAACCCATCACCGCTCCTTCCAACTGGGTCGGAAGCAGGAAGCTGGTCGTGCGTACGGTTGGTTGTAAGATCGCAATCATGCTCTCCGCGTATAAGGTATTTGGAGAGAGCCTTGATAGTGCGATTTGGGTTTCTGTTTGACGGATAATTTCGTCCATCGTTCCGTATTGAACAGGGCTGATCGTTTGCGCAAATAGACTGGCAAGAATACCCCAAAACACGGTGAAAAACAACCAAACCGCGATCGAAGCCAATGCCGCGGTTGCCGGCTGACGGAAGACAATCGAAAAAACCACAGCCACCGCCAGCCAAATACCACCGTAAAAGATGGTGGCGAGGAGGAACCACAAGCTGCGCGCCACTTCTTCTGTGCTTGGGGGTAGACCCAGTCCGACAATACCCAACCCAAAAATGAGCATCCATATCGCCGTCAGCACGAGTGAAAGCGTAAAGAAGGCTCCTAAAAATTTTCCCATCAACAGGGCATCGCGATAAATGGGTTGAGCTAACACGCGCGATAAGGTACGCCGACTAAACTCCGCATTAATGGAATCAAACGCCAATGCGATAGCGATCAGCGGCACTAAGAAGACCAAGAAGTTGATAAACGAAGGCAAAGGATCCCGAGCGGTTGTGAAGAGCTTTAAAAAGAGGTAAGGATCCTGCCCCACGGTTTCGCGCAACTGCTGCATTGCCGAGTAGACCGATCCTGCAGCGGTGAGGACAATCAAAACCTCCAGGATGCGCATGCGGGCGCTGGTCATGTGGTCTGCCATTTCTTTTGTGACCACTGCCCAAAGACCAGTCCAAGGCGAACCCTCCCTTTCGACCGGAGGAGTGGGTTGTTTAGTTTTGCGGGGCATGTTTCACCTCCTCGAAATAGCGGGCATAGATATCATCCAGACTCTGCGCTTCTACATCTAAGCGTAAAAGAGCTGCTCCGCTTTGTACAACAGCACGTGCTACATCAGGACGAATGTCGTGTTCAGCCTCGACTTCATAGTATTTGCCATCTTTCGCATGCACACCAACCTGACCAGGTATTTTCTTCAATGCATTTATGATGACCTCTTTATCGCCATCCGCCTCAAGCACGACACGATAGGCACGCCCTAAAACCTGTTTTGCCAACTCCGTGACAGAGCCTTCGAGCACCATCCGACCTTTGTGGAATAAGCCCACTCGATCGCATACTGCTTGAACCTGGTGGAGCAAGTGGGAGGAGAGCAGAATGGTAATCCCTTCTTTCTTCAAATCCCGGATCAGCTCCAAGAACTCTCGTGCTCCTTCCGGATCTAACCCTTGGGTTGGTTCATCCATGATAATGAGTTGAGGTTGCTTTATCAGCACATCTGCTACTCCTAATCGCTGACGCATACCGCGCGAAAAGGTTGCAACACGATGATCTGCTTCTTCATGTAAGCCAACGCGGGTTAATACCTCATCGATGCGTTGGTATGCTTGGTTACCGGATAAGCCGTTGAGTTTCGCTATGTAGATCAGGTTTTCTCGAGCAGTCAATTCTTCGTAAAAACCAACTGTATCTGGTATATAACCCACTCGAGATTTTACGCTGAGGGTTTTGCGTGAAGGGTCCATTCCTAACACGCTGACTTTCCCAGAAGTCGGGTCCGTTAAGCCTAGCAGCATCAAGATAGTCGTAGTTTTCCCAGCACCATTGGGTCCAAGCAAACCAAAGACTTCTCCACGCTGGACACGCAAATTTAGGTTGTTCACTGCGATAAAGCGATCATATTTTTTGGTCAGGTTAAACGTTTCGATTACATTTTCGCCCATCCCTGACCTCCTTTCTTGTTAGCGGCGTCCAAAGCGCATTACCGCTAATGCCACAACGCCAACTGCAATGGCGATCAAGATCACCCCAACAATGCCCCATAGCGTTGAAGTAAGGACTGTGATACGGAACTCGGCAGTCTTTGACGCGCCCTCGCTGGGTTTAGCGGTGATATCGACCATATAATCCCCAGCAACCGCCTTGTCACTTGGACGAATATGGGCAGTGACATCCACTTGTTGATTTGGTCCAATTTCATCGATTTTCGTTGGATCAAAGGTTACCGTCCAGCCAGTGGGTTCAGTCGAGCTGAGTTCAATACCACGGGCGGGTGCACTACCATCATTCCGAATGGTGACTTTGATGGAGGAATCTTTACCGGCATAAGCCTGACCAGAAAGACGTCCATCCGGCGCAGTAACAGTCAGGCTCGCTTGACCGGTCACTTCAGCAGTCAGGTCTAGTTCCGCGCTAGCCTGTGACCCCTGCGCCATAATTTTGATTGGGTAAGTGCCAGCAGAAACATCAGCGACTGGCGAAACTTCAATCGAAAGATTTTTAACATCTTTCGATGGAAGCGGTAAATTGGTGATTTCTTGACCCGCCAGACGGAATTTCACCTGAAAAACATTCGGGGCATCGGCGGTTAGATTAACCGAAGGTTCATCACTACCATCGTTTTTCAAGGTGACATTGTAACGGAAAGTAGTTGTCGGCGATCCTGTCAAGGTAGGAAGATCGCAACTTAAACTAATCGACGGGGGCAATTTCTCTTGAACAGTGAGTTGGATCGTTAATTCACTTTGCTCTGTCTCGCCCTTCGCGCGCACCACAAAGGTATAATCACCCGATTTTTCGTCTTTTGGTGGCTCCAGGCGAATCTCGATATTCGTGTCCGTTGTAGGTTCAACATAGGCAGATTTAACCATTTTTCCCTGCCCACGGAAAGTCACTGTCCAGCCTTGCGGCACAGTAACCGTTTCCAATTGCACAATCTGGGGTGATTTACCTCCCCGCAGTGTTGCGTCTATAGAAATGGTCTCACCCAACCCCACCACCTGACTTGGGAACTCGGTGAAGAAAGTCAGTGGTCCCGGCGTTGGCGTGGGAGTGGAATCCTGAGCCACCACTGGGCTGACAGTGGCAATGAAGAATAAGGTAAGGACAAGGATTGAGAAAGCAACAATTATGCGGCGCATAGATTAACCTCCTATAGATTGATTTTTTGTCAAACAAATTATTATTATAGTGCTGTTGCACTTACTTTGTTAAAGAAAAAATGAGCGCGGAAGGACTCGAACCTTCAGCCAATGGCTTAAAAGGCCACTGCTCTGCCATTGAGCTACGCGCCCGAACGGATTGCATTCTATCACTAACTTTGTCAGACGTCAACAGTAACCATAACAACAATAATTACCACAAAATTTTGCTAGACAAAAATAGATATTTCTAGTAAAATCAAAGACCGCGAAACAGGTTATAGAACGTTGGAGGAATGCTTTGGCAAATATTAAGTCTCAAATAAAAAGAAACCGGCAAAATGAAAAACGCCGTCTACGCAACCGCTATTTTAGTGGGCGAGCGCGCACATTTGTGAAAAAAGCCCGCCGCAGTATGGAAGAAGGCGGTTTGGATCAAGCTCGTCAAACCGTTATGATGGCAGTGAGTGCTTTGGATAAAGCTGCAGAAAAAGGCGTTTTACACAAGAACAATGTTGCCCGGCGGAAAAGCCGCTTAATGAAACGCTTAGCAGCTTTAGAGAAACAGGTTGCTTAAACAGGAAAAGCGCATCCTGCATAGTGAATAGCGTTATTGTTTAATAAGCTAATCTAACCCTGTATCAAGTCGTATACGAAAAATGAGCGGGAGGGAAACTCTCCCGCTTTTGTTGTTAATTGAACGGTTATCCCATTAACCTTTTTAGAAAAACTCTTGCGCATGTTATAATCTTTTGGTTGGTATTGAACTTGAATCCATGATGGTGAAACGATGTTTTTGAAAGAACAAGAGCAGATAAACCAAAAAATAATCGCTTTTCTAAAAGATCAAGGATACCCCTGCGAAGAAGGATTGGAGTGGAGTGCCATCCCTTTTGCGGGTGACTGGGGTATCTCGACTTCATTTTTCAAAATTGCTGCGAAACATGCCAAAGATCTCCGTCAAAAAGGGATCCAAGCCTCACCCGTCGGCGAACTCGCTCAAACTATTGCCAATCAAGTGCGCGATCAGATCGGGTTACCCAGCGGGTTTAAACGTGTTGAAGCCGTACGCGGTTATTTGAATTTGTTTTATGATCCATTAGAATTCAGCCGCCGGGTTATTGACACAGTCTTAGAACAAGGAGAACATTTCGGCTGGGGACAAAAAACCGGAAAACGCATTCTCGTCGAATTTTCTCAACCGAACACCCATAAGGCTTTTCATGTGGGGCATTTGCGCAATGTGGTGCTGGGCGACGCATTATGTAATATTTTAGAAGCAGCTGGCAATGAGGTAATTCGGGCAAACTATATAAATGATACCGGTTTGCATGTCATAAAATGGCTCTGGAATTACCAAAAATTCCATGCCGGAGAAGAACCCGGAGAAGACAAAACCCGTTGGATGGGAGATCTCTATGCAGAGGCAAATAAACGGCTGGAAGAAAACCCCGAATTAGAAGAAGAGGTTCGGGCTTTGTATGCCCGCTGGGATCGACGCGATCCAGATATCATGGCACTATGGGAGAAAACCCGGCAATGGTCTTTAGAGGGGTTTGATCAAATTTACGCCATGTTAGGTGTGCGCTTCGACCACATTTTTTACGATCATGAACTGGAAAAACCGGGTCAGGAATTGGTGGAAGAATTGATTCGTAAAGGTATTGCGATCGACGAAAGACCACAAGGACCCGTAATCATCCGTATCGATGATTTATTGGGGCTGAAAAAAGAAACCTATCGGGTTTTAGTGGTGCTCCGTTCCGACGGGACCTCCTTGTATGCCACAAAGGACTTACCTTTAGCGATCAAAAAGTTTGAGTTATTCAACCCAGATTTATCTGTGTACGTCATTGACGTTCGCCAATCCCTTTACTTGCAACAAATCTATAAAACACTTGCGTTAATGGGACATCCGGATTGGGCAGAGCGATGTTACCATTTCAGTTATGAAATCGTCAATTTACCCGGGAATGTCACCATCGCCTCCCGCGAAGGCACCGTTGTCCTATTGGAAGATTTAGTGCGCGAAGCTCGCCGGCGGGCATTGGAAGTAGTCAAAGAGAAAAATCCATCGCTTACGGACCAAGAGATGAATGAAGTTGCCCGCATTGTGGCATTAGGCGCAATCAAATATCCCATGCTGGCACGCGATAACACCAAGGTGGTGACCTTTGATTGGCAAAGCGCATTAGATTTCAACGGGCAGGCGGCTCCATATATTCAATATGCACATGTCCGTGCGAATTCCATTCTTCGGAAATTAGAAAATTCTATTCCCGAAACATCAACCCATCATCATGAATTACACCCAACCGAAATACAGCTCATCGAACTGATTGCACGCATCCCAACAGAAATTCAAAGAGCTGCTCAAGAGATGAAACCTCTCCATCTCACCAATCTTGCCTATGAATTAGCCCGCGCATTTAATGATTTTTATGCAGAATGCCCGGTGCTAAAAGCGGAGGACAGCGTACGAGCAGAACGGGTGCGCCTGGTTGCGGCTGCTCGCCAGGCAATTGCAAATGTGTTAAGTCTCCTCGGTATATTGGCACCCGAGGTGATGTAAAAAAATTATTTACAAGGAGTATAAAAAGACATGACTTCAACTCGTATTTTAATCATGGGCGCTGCAGGGCGCGATTTTCACAATTTCAACGTTTTTTACCGCAACAATCCGGATGTGGAAGTCGTTGCGTTCACTGCCACGCAAATTCCCAACATTGAAGGGCGGGTTTACCCTCCGGAATTAGCCGGAGACCGTTACCCAAAAGGTATCCCGATTTTCCCCGAAAACGATCTGGTCAAGCTTATTAAAGACAAAAAAGTAGATCAGGTCGTTTTTGCTTATTCCGATGTTCCCCATGAATATGTAATGCACAAAGCTTCTACGGTTCTGGCTGCCGGCGCAGATTTCGCCTTATTGGGAACCCATCATACTCAAATTAAATCAACCAAACCTGTTGTGGCAATATGTGCGGTGCGCACCGGCAGTGGAAAGAGCCAAACCACCCGCCGTGTCTCAATGATCTTGCGCGAAATGGGATATAAAGTGGCAGCGATCCGTCACCCTATGCCTTATGGGGATTTGGTTAAACAGGCTGTCCAACGGTATGCGGATTACAGTGACTTGGACAAGTACGAATGCACCATTGAAGAGCGCGAGGAATATGAACCCCATTTGGATAACGGCGTAATCGTTTATGCAGGTGTGGACTACGAACGCATTCTTCGCCAAGCCGAGCAAGAAGTCGACATTATTTTATGGGATGGTGGTAATAATGATTTACCCTTCTACGTCCCCGACCTGCATATCGTTGTTGCAGATCCCCACCGCCCCGGTCATGAGATGCAATATCATCCAGGCGAAGCCAACGCCCGTGCCGCTGATGTCTTTGTAATCAATAAAGTGGATACCGCAAACCCCGAGGCGGTAATCCAGGTTCGGGAGAACTTGCATCAATTAAATCCCAATGCCATTGTCATTGAAGCGGCATCCCCATTGTTTGTGGATGACCCATCTCAAATTCGAGGGAAAAAGGTGCTCGTAGTGGAGGATGGTCCAACCCTCACCCATGGGGAAATGGCTTATGGCGCTGGTTGGATTGCTGCCCGCCGTTTTGGCGCTGCGGAGATTGTTGACCCGCGCCCCTATGCGGTTGGTTCCATCAAAGCTACCTTCGAAAAATATCCAAAGACCGGCGCTATTCTTCCCGCAATGGGCTACGGCGACGTACAAACCCGTGAATTAGAGGAAACCATTAACCGAACTCCTGTGGATTTAGTCATTATCGGCACTCCAATTGATTTAAGCCGAGTAGTGAAAATGAATAAACCCTGGCAGCGGGTGCGATATGAGTTACAAGAGATTGGCCAGCCCACCTTGCAAGACATCTTGAAATCGAAATTCGCTCCAAAATAATTTTTCAGCGCTTCTCTGGGAGGATATCCAAAAAGCCAGGCTTCATAATGCCAAACACTTTTCGGACATCCTCCCGCTATGATATTAATTGTTGATTTATCGAGCTATGCCGCGCCTATACTGGCAAAAGAAAGACACCCCCCTATCCCTTCCAGCGGAATTATATCTGGATAGCATCGCCTTTCCCTCTCCACAAATTCCTCGTGATTCTGCTGCGGAAGACCAATTGATATTGGGAGAAAATTTGGCGGTAATGCAAGCCCTTTTACCTGGTTATGAAAACAAGTTTGACCTCATTTATGCCGATCCACCTTTTTTTACCAATCGGCATTATGCAACGCGCATTGGGCGAGGGGAAGATTCGCGCAAACCCGAGGAATGGCAAATGGGCGATGGTTATCCAGACGCATGGGAGAGCCTCGACGACTACCTCGATATGCTTTATCCACGTCTGGCAGCGATGTATCGCCTGCTATCCCCACAAGGAACGCTCTACCTGCATTTGGATTGGCATGCTGATGCGTATGCGCGCATCTTGCTCGATGAAATTTTCGGAGCAGACCATTTGTTGAATGAGATTATTTGGATTTACCATGGACCCTCACCGATCCGCAGAGCGTTCAATCGCAAGCATGACACAATTTTAGCCTACACAAAAACCAATGATTATATTTTCAATGTAGATGATGTGCGTTTGCCTTATGCAGAAAATACTGTCCAAACCTTCCATTCATCCCCTAAAGCAGGGTTTGGAAAAGTTCCCGATTTAGCGCGCGGCAAAGTTCCTGAAGATTGGTGGTATTTCCCCGTAGTCGCCCGGTTGCATCGTGAACGCACCGGTTATCCAACCCAAAAACCAGCTGCGTTGCTGGAAAGGATTATCCGGGCATCCTCCAATCCGGGTAGTTTAGTGGGTGATTTCTTTGGCGGCTCGGGCACAACCGCATTCACTGCTTCTAAATTAGGACGCAAATTTATCTTGAGTGATTCCTCCTGGAGGGCAATTCATACTACCCGATTGAGACTGTTAAGCATCGCCTCACGCCCTTTCCAAATCTATCACGAGAAGCGTTTTGCGCCAGCAAACGCTATTCCAACTACGAATCCTACCGCAGGACAGCTTTCCCTTTCTCAAACAAAAGATGGGTTTCGTGTACGTTTGGACGATGAATTAGTCAAAGGATTGGACTATTGGGAAATCGACCCGGATTGGAATAGGGAATATTTTCGCTGCCAGTTTTTTGCCTCCCGCTCGTTTCGGCAAGAAGGTATCACCCCAGAAATTATCGCATCCGGCGCATCCATCGGGGAAGAAATGGCGGTGCGGCTGGTGTATGCCGATGGAAGTCAAAAAAGTTTTGTCGTTCCTGTTCCTGAAAAGTCAGCCTAGATATTAAGAAATATCCAAACGGTAACCAACTCCCCGTAAAGTTTTTATAAAGCGAGGATTTTTCGGGTCTTCCTCGATTGCTTTACGCAGCCAATTAATGTGCACATCGAGAGTCCGGGTATCGCCAACATAATCCGTATTCCACACCTCGCGGAACAGGTTTTCCCTTTCGACAACCGCCCCGGCATTTTGTAATAAAATCTGCAGGATTTTGACCAAGCGCGGAGTGAGTTTCGCTTCTCGTCCCTGGCAACGCACGCGCCCTAACTCTAAATCGAGCCGAATAGGCCCGCGATGAATAAATTTCTTTCCTTCGCCGGGTAGTAACGGGACAATCCGATTGATCAATTTACGAATGGTGAAAGGAAGGATAAGGACGGAATTTACAGGGAGATCCTCATTTTTGTATGCTGCATCAGCAATCAGGATAATGGGCAACCCATTTGATTTGGCATGGATGGATTTGCAAATTCGTTTCCCGTTAGAACGCAAAGAGGCCGCATGGAGAACCACCACATCTGGGTCACATTGCTCGATTTGCGCCAACGCAGCTTCTCCGGTGGAGACAATCGTTATCTCGAAGCCTTTCTTCTCTAAGGCCTCTGCAAATAGATTTCCTTCGGCACGTTTTCCCTCAATCCATAGGATTTTAGCTTGCATTATCACCATCCAAGAGAATAAAAAAATCCCCTTTGTTTTGCAATGTATTAATTGGCAGGGATGTGCATTATACTAGCTATCTTAAATTTAAGTCAACCATTTTTTTAACATTAATTTAATTTAAACGGGTGATTTTTTCAATATCGGCTTTAACTCTTTTAGCAGCAATGATTTCATGATAAAGACTCGATAAGCAACGGGACACGAAAATCACCCCAGGGATGATTGGAAACAGCAGTTGAAAAAATGATTTGTCATATTTTTGTCAGATTTATTTTCCAATTAGCATAGGGCATTAAAAATCAATGGAGAAATATTGATTTATTGTTGCACAGCCAGCCAGCACATGTTAGAATCTAAGTTTGAGAGGTATAATTCTAAACAGTCTATTGTTTAGCAGGGAAGATTATTATGTCGGAAGAGATGATTGAAGTTGTAATTGATAGTATCCGGGTAAGCTTAATGTCGCAACAACGGATCGTCATTTTGCGTGAAATTGGAGCAGAACGTTATTTACCGATATGGATTGGTGTGTACGAAGCGGAAGCTATCACAATATCCCTTCAAGAAGTAGAAGTGGCACGACCACTCACGCACGATTTATTAAAAAACGTATTTAACGTGTTTAATGCTCGTATTTTAAGAGTGGAAGTTTCTGCATTAAAAGACGACACATTTTACGGGAACATTGTCGCCGAGGTCAATGGCCATATTGTCAATATCGATTCTCGCCCTTCGGATGCCCTTAATTTAGCCGTCCGTGCCCATGTCCCCATTCTCGTAGCCCGCTCTGTGATGGATGTAGCAGGGGTTATCCCAGAGAAAGATTTGCAACAAGAACTCCCCTCCAGTTTACCTTCCACGCAAAAGTCAACCAAACCAACTGTGGAAGAAAGCACAGAAAGTGACGAAAGGCTATCCATCTTTGAAGATTTCCTCGAAAAATTAGACCTGGATGATTCCTCTGAACAAGATGACGAGGATAAAGAAGAATAACGGTTTTAATCGAATTGTTTATCTGACTCAGCCGAGATTGGGTATACCTTTGTTTTTTCTGAATTCAATTGGATATGGAACCAGCATTCCTTCCTGAGGAGCCACTCACCTCATCCCCAGCTATCGTTCCGCATCATGCCGAAGCAGAAGAAGCTGTGTTGGGCTCGATTCTGATCAACCCCGAAGCCTACTTTGATGTCGCAAATTTTTTACGCGCGGAGGATTTTTACATCCACCGCAATCGTTGGATTTGGGAATGCATTACCCATTTACATGAAACGCGTACCCCGATTGATTTCTTAACCGTCACCAATGAACTAGCCCGCAGAGGGCAGCTCGATGAAATCGGTGGTCCAGCGTATATTTCCTATCTCATCACGAACGTACCGAGTTCGCTCCACGCCGAAGCGTATGGCAAAATGATTGAAGCTGCATCCGTCAGACGGCAAATGATGACTGCAGCCAACGACATTGCCAAATTAGCCCTCAAACAAGACACCACCATCGATGACATCATGGATGAGGCAGAGAAAGCCATCTTTGGCGTCAGTGAGCGACGTTTAGAACGCGATCTCAAAACCATTCGTACAGTATTAAGTGATTATTATGACCACCTCGAAGAATTATTAGCCCGCGGCGAGGATACCGCTGGTGTACCAACTGGTTTCATTGACCTCGATCGCCTGTTGGTTGGGTTGCAACCCTCCGACTTCATTATCCTGGCTGGCAGACCTGGATTAGGTAAAACTGCGTTCTTGCTGTCGGTGGCGAAATTTGTTGCCCAAGTCAAGCGCAAACATGTGGCAATCTTTTCTCTTGAAATGTCCAATGAGCAACTAGTGCAAAGGCTGCTTGCGCAAGAAACGGGGATCGATTCACAACGCCTGCGCACCGGGAAGTTGCAACCGGAGGAATGGCAAGTCCTAACCCAGGCAATCGAAACCCTCCGCGACGTGACCATATTCCTCGATGATACGCCAGCACTAACACCATTGCAAATGCGCACGAAATGCCGCCGGCTGCATTTGGAACATGGCTTAGATTTAATTCTGGTGGATTATTTACAATTGATGTCCAGCGGTTTACGCCAGGAAAATCGAGTTCAGGAAGTCTCCTACCTTTCTCGCAACATGAAAATATTAGCTCGTGAATTGAATGTTCCCGTCCTGGTTGCTGCCCAGCTTTCCCGAGCGGTGGAGCAGCGGGCTGGAAAAGAACCACAACTGGCAGATTTACGCGAAAGCGGCAGTCTCGAGCAAGATGCAGATATCGTGATGTTCCTACATCGCCCTGAGGAATATGCCAAAGACAATCAACGCCAGCAAATTACCCAGGTGAGAGTAGCGAAACATCGCAATGGCCCAACCGGCAACATCGAATTGGTCTTCCGTGAAAAGATTGCCAAATTCGAAAACGCAGCGACGCATCATATTGATTTATCCCAAATTCGATGATGAAAGCACAAAAAGTCTTTTCTGGGTTTGAAGAAGAGAATATCCCATCCATCGCCGTACCATGTCTGTTTATCGAAGAATTAATGCGGGATATCACGGACATCAATGAGATCAAGGTAATTCTCACTGTATTTCGTCTCCTTCAGTTAGGGGACGGCAGAGTTAAATATATTCGCATAACGGATTTAATCCAGGATGAAAACTTGGTCAGTGGACTCATCTGCGATGGGGATGATTGTACAAATGTAATCCACAACGCGGTTCATAAATCGGTTGAGCGGGGGATACTCCTAATTGGAATTTATCATCAACAGCAAGAGGAAGAAACCCTGATATTCTTAAATACTCCCTTGGGTCGAGCTTCTGTCGAAGCATTAGCCAAAGGACATTGGAAAATCGACCCGCGAATCCCACGAGTGATCCCACAACCATCGGATTTAACAAATATCTTTAAATTATATGAAAACCATATTGGACCTTTGACACCGATGATCGTCGAGACACTCAAAGATGCTGAGCAAACCTATCCGTTTAGCTGGATCGAGGAAGCCATCCGCCTTGCGGTTGAAAACAATAAACGAAGTTGGCGTTATGTTGCAGCAATCTTAAAGCGCTGGAAGGAAGAAGGTAAAGGTGAGCGAAAAACTGGACAAGACTCTGAAGAGGTTCTCCGAAAATATGCAGAGCAATGGAAAAGACCAACCGCCACAAGAGGAAAAAGGTAATACTACCGCAATAGAACAACCCTTTGCCGGCGATCCCAATTGCCCAATCTGCCATGGATTGGGTTATGTTCGCTTGGATGTCCCTTTAGGCCATCCGAAATTTGGCAAAATCCAAATCTGCGAATGCCGTGCTTCTCAAGCTCGCCAGGATATTTACGATCAATTATATGCCCTCAGCCACTTGAACGAATTAAGCCACATGACGTTTGATAACTTTGAACCGCATGGCCGGGTGGGATTGTACCCCGAAGAAGCAAAATCTATTGAGCTTGCCTATGATCAAGCTCGCGTGTTTTCCGAAAACCTGCAGGGTTGGTTGTTCTTGCAAGGAGGATACGGTTGTGGAAAAACACATCTCGCTGCAGCCATTGCCAATTTTGCGGTTCAAATTGGTGTGCCGACTTTATTCGTCACAGTACCCGATTTATTGGATAGCCTCCGCTATGCCCTATCGGAAGTGGAAAACAGCTTCGAAGAACAATTCAACGAGATCCGCCAGATCAACCTGCTCATCCTGGATGATCTAGGCACACAAAATGCCACACCCTGGGCGCAGGAAAAACTGTTCCAGATCATCAATTATCGTTATATCAATCGCTTACCAACCATCGTCACCACCAACATGCGCCTTGACCAAATCGAAGGACGCATTCGCTCCAGATTGGAAGATCCCGAGCTAGTTACAAAGGTGACAATTAATGCTCCCGATTATCGCCGCCCAACGGACATGTTAGGGATGCATGAATTTTCTAGTTTTCCGAAATTGCAGCGTTGCACTTTTGCTACCTTTGAACTAAGGAAAAATGAGGGTTTATCGGCAGATCAAATTCGATCATTAGAAGAGGCATTTCAGGCAGCCCGTAAATTTGCCGAAGACCCGATTGGATGGATTGTATTTAACGGCCCAAGCGGAAGTGGTAAGACCCATTTAGCCGCCGCTATCCATAATTACCGCCGTGATATGGGTTATCCATCCCGATATATTGATGTCACCGAAATGCTCGGTGCATTACGAGCGACTTTCAATCCTAGCAGTGCCGAAACCTTAGATGAACGCTTTGAAGATATCCGCCGTTCTCCTTTTTTGATTCTCGACGATTTGGGCGGGCAAATGGCATCCCCATGGGCGAATGAAAAACTCTATCAAATCATCAACTTCCGTTATATCGCAGAACTACCTACTGTAATCACACTCGGAAAATTACGTGACGACATGGATGCGCGCTTGCTTACCCGCATCGATGATCGCCGCTTGTGTCAAATTTACCCGTTAATCGTCCCTTCTTATACTTCAGTGGAACGCAAAGTTGAGAAATCGGTTAGACCGCGAAAAAAGCCTGTTAATTGATTTGAGTTAGTCACGAACTGGAAGGAGTCAAGATGAGCACAAATTGTCCTTCATACGAACCGCTGCCTATCCCCCCTTTCTTTGATGCCAACCGAGTTGGTGAAGTCTGGCGCGTACCCTATCAGCAACGCGCAGAGGATGCAATGGCGTGGGCAAAGCAGCATCACATTAGCCCTGCTCAAGAGGATAGCCGAAAAATAGCATTAGTGTTAATTGATATCCAAAATACCTTTTGCATCCCTGGCTTTGAGTTATTTGTGGGCGGGCATTCTGGGATAGGAGCAGTGGAAGATAACCGCCGCTTGTGTGAATTCATTTACCGCCATCTAAACTGCATCACGACCATTGTAGCAACACTGGATACCCATCGGGCTTTCCAAATTTTTCACCCGCTGCTGCTCATCAATGATAAAGGAGAACATCCTGCCCCGATGACCACGATCACCATCCAAGACGTGCGGGATGGAAAATGGAGATTCAATCCAAGCGCAGCTTTTTCGTTAGGGATAACGGTGGAGCAAGGGCAGCAACAATTATTCCATTACGTGAGTGAATTAGCACGCAAGGGTAAATTTGATTTAACCATTTGGCCATACCATGCTATGTTGGGCGGAATTGGGCATGCAATGGTATCGGCTGTCGAAGAGGCAGTCTTTTTCCACACCGTAGCACGCTATAGCCAGGCGCGGTATGAGCTCAAAGGAGATGCAGCCCTTACCGAGAATTATTCCGCGATCCGTCCGGAAGTCATCCGCGGTGCACAAGGTGAACCCATCGGGCGAGAGAACCCGTATTTTATGCGCCTGATCCACGAGATGGACGCGGTTCTCGTTGCCGGACAGGCAAAAAGCCATTGCGTGAATTGGACATTGGGTGATTGGTTAGAAGACATTAAAAACACCGATCCCCAGCTTGCAAAGAAGATTTACATCTTAGAAGATTGCATGTCTCCAGTGGTCATTCCGGGCGTGGTGGATTATAGCCCGCAAGCAGAAGAGGCATTTGATCGCTACGGGCGCGCAGGAATGAAGCGAGTTCGGGTAGTGGATCCAATCCAAAGCTGGTTGCAGTTGGAGAAATAGGTGTAATGATTCCTTGACAGTGATATGGCTTAATACTATAATCACGGTGCTAAATTCCTCGATAGCTCAATTCGGCAGAGCGGGCGGCTGTTAACCGCTAGGTTCCAGGTTCGAGTCCTGGTCGAGGAGCCTCATC